>QAMH01000006.1:252152-422002 GCA_003149935.1 Coriobacteriia bacterium
AATTGAGCGATCGAGAGAAAACAATGCAAAAGATGCTTGCGTAATGTAAGAGAAACCAGCCGTCCCGACGGGGCGGCTTCTTTCGTATAGGGCCATCCGGAAAGGGTGGCCTTTTCCATTTACGGCCCCGGAAAGGGGCCCTTTTCGTTTCGGGCACCGGAAAGGTCGCCCACGTCGATGCCCGGAAAGGGCGGTTAGGAGTCAGGCATGGCAGAGGAAGCCAACGAGGGCCAAAACGGCCAGCCGGAAGGTGCGGGCGCAGCGCCCGTGCAGTCCGACTGGGAGGCCAAGTACAAGGCGGCAATGGCCCATTCCCGCGAGTGGGAGAAGAAGGCCAAGGCCAACCAGGGGGCTGCCGACGAGCTGGAAAAGCTCAGGGAGGGCCAGCAGACCGAGCTGGAGAAGGCCCAGGCGCGAGCGGAGGCGGCCGAGAACGAGGCCGCGCAGCTCAAGGCGAGCCAGGAGAGGGCGCAAGCCGTGGCGCATGTGGCAGACGCCGCCAAGGTGCCGCACGAGTTCGTGGCGATGCTATCCGGCAAGGACGCAGACGAGCTTGCCGAGCAGGTGGAGCGTGCGCTGAAGCTGCTTCCCGCATACCCGACCAGAACCGACGACGGGGGCACCGGAGGTGCCGCCAAGAAGAAGGACAAGGCCGACAAGTTCTTTGACGGACTGTTCGGCGAGTGAAAGGAATAGGAAATGGCAATCGACACCAGCAGGGAGAGCGCGAACGTAATCCTCGACCCCGAAATCTCCTCCGAGATCATCAGCAAGGCAATCGAGGAGTCCGCGTTCATGCAGCTCGCGCCCCGCATCACCATCGCGGGCAACGGCAAGAAGTACCAGACCATCACCGGCGACCCCGAGCCCGAGTGGCGAGGCGAAACCGACCCGGCGGCAGTCGGCAAGTTCTCCTTCGGCAGCAAGACCGTGGAGCCGTACAGCATGGACCTCATCGTGCCGTTCTCCAACGAGTTCAAGCGCGACAAGAAGGGCCTGTACGACGAATGCGTGCGCCGCATCCCCAAGCTCTTCGGCCGCAAGCTCGACAAGACCGTCATGAGCGACGCCGCTCCCGGCGAGAACTTCGACGTGCTCGGCGGCGCGAGCGCGGTGAGCATGACCCCGGCGACCGGCAAGACGCTCTACGACACGTTCGTCGCGGTTGACGAGACCATCAGCGGCGCGGGCGGCATCATGAGCGCAATCGCGTTCGCCCCGCAGGGACGCTCCAAGGTGCTCGCGGCGGTGGACGGCAACGGCCATCCGCTGTTCACGTCGGGCGTCTCGGCTGGCTCCATCAACGACATCCTCGGCGCGAAGACCAGCACGCGCAAGGGCGTGTACGTCCCAGGAAAGGCCGCATCCGGCTCCGGCGACACCGCCAAGCCCGCCGTCCCGGCGACGCTCGGCCTCGCTGGCGACTTCGAGAACTGCGCATGGGGCTGCGTCGAGTCCATCAAGGGCTCGGTGTCCGAGGAGGCCACGCTCTCCTACAAGGATGGCGACGAGACCATCACGCTCAATCTCTGGCAGCGCGGCATGTTCGCCGTCAAGTTCACCTTCGAGCTGACGTTCATGGTGCGCGACCTCGCCACTTTCGTTCGTCTGACGGCCTAGGCGATGGTGCGCCTGGTAAGCCCCGGCGGCATAGAAGTGCTCGCATGCGAGGAGGCGGCCCCCCGTCTCCTCGAAAGCGGGTTCGCCGAGGCGAAGGAGAAGGTGGACGAGAAGCCCGAGGCGGCGACGGCGGCGAAGCCCAAGGCGACGCCGCGCAAGAGCGCCGCTAAGACCAAGGGGGCCTAGTGATGGAGCCGTTCGCGACAAAAGAGCAGTACGAATCGCGCTTCGGCGAGGTGGGCGACAAGACGACGCTCGCCCAATGCCTCGAAGACGCGACGGCGGCCATCAGGGCCGAGTTCGCCAAGAGGCACGTGGACATCGACGCGAAGCTCGAAGACGAGATGTTCGCCGACGCCTGCATGCGCGTGTGCCGCTCGGTCGCGAACCGCATCATGCCAGGCGGCGTGGACGTTCCCCTTGGCGCGTCATCGGTCGCCGAAACCGACGGCCCGTACTCTCGCACCGTGAGCTACGCGACGTCCTACGGGCTTCCCAAGCTGCTGCCGAGCGAGCTTTCAATGCTCGGTCTCGGCGGCGGCAGGGCCGGATGGGGAAGGATGTGATGGCGATGCGGGGCATCGAGGTGACCGTTCTGCGCCCGACCAGGACGACAGACCGCCTCGGCAACGAGGTGGACGGAGAACCCGAGCGCGAACCAGTGGGCAACGTGCTCGTGGCACCTGGGCCGACCGCCGACATGGATGCGGCGAGACCCGATGGCGTCACCGTTGCGCTTACCCTGCACTTTCCCAAGATGTACATGGCGTCGCTCGAAGGATGCTCCGTCGAGTTGCCCGAGCCGTGGGAGGGAATCTACCGCGTCATCGGCAATCCCATGCCGTACATGAAGTCGCCGGGGCCGTGGAACCGTCCCGTCGAGGTGGAGATGGCCCATGGCTAAGCTCAAGTGGAACGACAAGGAGCTCAGGAATCTCGTTGGCGAGGCCGCCGAGCCGCATGTCAAGGCCAAGACCGCCGAGATAAAGACGGCGGCGGACTCCATGAGCGCGGGTTTCCGAACGGGCCTGTACCACCGTAACCACGAGTCTCCCGCAGTGGGCAACACCAAACCTAAGTACAAGTCGAGCGTGAAGAAGTTCAACGGGCTTCCCGTCGGCATCGTCTACACGGGCAACTACTCGGCCATGAAGGACAACACGCTCAACAACACGCTACTCAAGGCCAGGGGGTGACCATGGCGGCTTTCAGCGTCACGCAGGCTCTCGTCGAGCACCTGCGGTCAATGGGCTACGCGGCCAGCAGCCGCGTCCCCCGAAAGGGGCCTGCCGAGTTCGTCACCGTCGAGCGCGTTGGCGGTGGCACGTCAAGCATGGTCGACCACCCGTCCATGGCGGTGCAGACGTGGGCCGACAGCGACGCGCGGGCAGAGGAGATGGGAAACGCCGTGAAGGTGGCCCTCCTCATCAACCCGCCACCTGCGGGAGTCCACTCAATCCGGGTCGAGACCGGCCCGTACCAGTTCTACGACCAAGACACAGGCAAGGCTCGTTATCAGCTCGTGCTGAACGTGACCTGCCAGCTAGAGATTTAGGAGGCCAGAGATGGCTACACCCGACATGACCAAGGTCGCCGTGCTAGAGGGCAAGGTCACCGGTGCGATTTTCGTCGCCCCGGTCACCACGCCGCTGCCGACCGACGCGACCACCGCACTTCCCGCCGCGTACAAGTGCCTCGGCTTCACCAGTGACGATGGCATCGTCATCACCGAGGACGGCTCCACCAAGCAGCTGCGCGTCTGGGAGGGCCGCACCGTCGTGCGCAACAAGCGAACCGAGTACAACGAGCAGATCAAGTTCACCCCCGTCGAGTGCAACGAGGACGTTGCGAAGTTCACCTGGGGAGATGACAAGGTGTCCGTCGACGCGAGCGGCAACCTCACCATCAAGCACCATGGCGGCGACGTGGAACCCGTGCACACCGTAATCGAGGCCGTTCCCTTCGCAGGTGCGGTGGCCCGCTACTGCGCCAAGACGCAGCTCACCGAGCGCGGCGATGTCGCTGGCAACGGCGAGGACTACGCGGGTCGCGAGCTGACGCTCGACTGCCTGGGCGTCGAGGGCGTGACCATGACCGAGTACATCGCGTTCACTTCGGCCGCCCCCGTAGCAGCTGTCGCATCCAGCAAGGGAGGCAACTAATGGCCGCGAAGAGTCCAGTCAAGGCCGTCGATGTCGATGGCATCGAGGTGCAGGTGGACACCGCCTACGTCCAGTCCTGGGACGGGATGCGCAAGGCGGCGCGCATGGCCTCTTCCGAGCGAACCGACGAGGAGAAGGGCGTGGCGGTGTTTGAGTACTACGAGCGCGCCATTCCCAACCTCGACGACGTGTCCGAGGCGATGGCCGGAAAGCCCGCCGATGAGGTCATGGGCCTGCTGTCGCGCGCTGTGATGGAGGCGACCCCAAAAAACTGAGGACGCTCGCGTGGCTCGTCTGCGAACGCGTGGACGAGCTGCGCGCTGACCTGATGCAGCACTACGGAGTGTGCCTGGACGAGGCCATGGAGGGGCGGTACTCGCCGGATTTCGTCGCGTCGATCGTGGCGCAGATGCCCGAGGACTGCCGGTGGAGAGTCGCCGAAGACCAGGACGCCCTGTGGAACATGGACAGGGTTCTCCTCGCCCTGCTCGTGAACCAGATACAGGGCTACATCTGGGCCAACGCCGACAAGAAGAGGCGCGGCCCCAGGCCGAAGCCGCTAGGCCCGAAGTGGCTCGTGGAGGCCGATAACACGAGAAAGCTCCCGGCGATGCCGATGAGCAGGGAAATGCTACTCGCGGAGCTATCGAAACCGAGGACGGGAGGTGACGTTGATGGCGGGAACTGAGGTGGCGAGCGGCTACGTCAAGGTCAGCTCGAAGCCAGACAAGAGCTTCAAGTCAAACATCGAGAACGCGATGCCGTCGGGCACCAAGACCGGCAAGGCGTTCATGGCCGGTTTCAAGGGGCCTGTGAGCGGTCTTGCCAGCTGGTTCAAGGGCGGTGCCGTCATGGGTGCCGTCTCGTCGGTCACGACCGCCGCGATGGGGGCAATCTCGGCCTCGATGGACTCCGCCGTGAAGCGAGCCGACACGCTAGCGAACTTCCCACGCGTGATGACCTCGATGGGCTATTCGGCAGAGGCCGCCGCGAAGAGCAGCGACATCATGAAGGCCGCCATCGACGGCCTGCCGACCAAGCTACAGGACATCACCGGCAACGTGCAGATGCTCACCTCCTCCATGCGCAACCTGTCGGATGGGGAGGTGAACGCCACCACCGTCGGCAAGGCGTTCAATGACATGATGCTCGCCGGTGGCAAAGGCCCCGAGGTCGCTAACGAGGCGTTCAACCAGCTCTCGAAGGTCATAGCTACCGGCAAGGTCGAGATGGACTCGTGGATGTCCATCTACACGGCATCCCCCGGAACAATCGACAAGGTAGCGGAATCGATGCTCGGCGCGGGCAAGGGAGGAATGGAGCTCAAGGACGCCCTGACGAGCGGCAAGGTGAAGATGGATGACTTCCTCGCTACCATGGTCAGGCTCGACAAGGAGGGCGGCGAGGGCTTCGCAAGCTTCGAGACGCAGGCGCGCGAGGCGACCAAGGGCATCGAGACATCGGCAAACAACGCGAAGAACGCCATATCGAACCAGATGGCCAACATCCTGGGCAAGCTCAACGCCAACGGCGAGATAGCCGGGATATTCGACGGCGTCAAGGCGACCATCAACAACGCGGGCGCGTTCATCGTCGCCTCAATCGACTCCATCAAGAACACCATCGACTTCGAGGGCTTTGCCGCCGCGTTCGACGGTATGGGCCAGGTCGTGTCGGCGGCGTTCGGCGCGGGCGGCATGTCAGCCGAGGACTTCGGCACGATGGTGGGTAACGCGATAAACTCGCTCATCCCCGTCATCCAGATGGCTACGCCAATCGTCGGATTTGTCGCCGAGGCGTTTGCGCTGCTCGCTCAAAATGCCGGTGTTGTGGTGCCGGTTATAGGTGCCGTCGCGATAGGCATGATGGTGGTCAAAGGGGCGTCTGCCGCTGCCGGACTCGTGAGCGCGTTCGGCGGTGCGCTCACCGTCGTCGGCGGTGGGGCTACCAAGGCGGCAGGCGGCCTGGCAAAGGCCGGTGCCGGTGCCAAGACCGCCGCCCCGTCCCTCATCCAGGTAGGTGCGGCCGCCCTCATGGTCGGTGCCGGCATCCTCATGGCGTGCACGGGCGTCTTCCTGCTCGCACAGGGTGCCGTGGCTATAGCGAGCGCTGGCCCCATGGCTGCCGTCGCGCTCGTGGGTATGGTCGGTGCAATTGCGGGCCTCGCGGTTGGCGCAGCCGCAATCGCTCCGGCGCTCACCGCCGGTGCGGTCGGCATGGTGGCGTTCGGTGCGGCCGTGCTCATGGTCGGCGCCGGCGTTCTGCTCGCCTCCGTCGGCCTCGTGCTCGTGGCGGGCACTCTGCCCACGATAGCCGCATACGGCATGGCGGCTGGCGTCGCGGCAACGACGCTCGGGGCCGGACTTCTTGTGATGGGAGCCGGTGCCCTCGTGGCCGGTGTGGGCATGACGGTGCTGGGCGTCGGGCTGCTCGTCGCGGCACCGGGGCTTCTCATAGCCTCCGCCGCCGTGATGATTCTCGGCGCGGGGATGATGATGGTCGGTGCCGGCGCGGCCATGGCGGCTCCCGCCATCATCGTGATGGGCACGGCGCTGCCGATGATTGCGGCTTCCGCCGCACCAGCCGCAGCCGGACTCGGCCTGCTGGCAGGTGCCGCCCTCGCCGCCGTTCCGGGATTCGTCGCAGGTGCCGGGCCTGCCGCCGCGCTGTCGGCGGCGATAGTTCCGATGGGCACCGCCGCGATGATGGCGGCCATGGGCCTGCTCATGGTCTGCGCGTCGCTTCCTGTAATAGCCTCGCAGGGGCCTGCGGCCGGTACCGGCATGCAGCAGCTCGCTCAGGGCGCGACCAACGCGGTACCGGCGCTTACCGAAGCTGCTCCCGTGATGACCACCATGGCAGCGTCCGTCACAACGATGGCCACAGGAACGATGCTCGGCGCGGCGTCCATGGCGGCGCTTGCTGCCGGCACGCAGACGGCATCTGCCGGGATGGTGACACTGGACGCGTCCATGCAATCGGTGTCGGCGACGGCATCCACCGCGTTTTCCACGATAGCGTCAACTGCCATCGCATCGTTCTCGGCGGCATCGGCCGCCGCACAGAAAGCCTGCGCCTCGATTCGCACCTCGATCGTCTCGCTGCCCAAGAGCACCACGGTTCGCATCAACGTGGACGCGGGCAGCGTCAAGCTGCCTCACTTCTCGATGTCGGGCTCGTTCAACGCGCAGACCGGCAGCGTGCCTACGGTGGACGTGCGCTGGTTCAAGACCGGTGCCATCTTCACCAAGCCGGTGTTCGGAATGGGCGAGGCAGGAGCCGAGGTGTCCATGCCGCTGTACGGCCGCTACATGCGCCCGTTTGCCGCCGCACTCGCGGGCGAGATGCCGCAATCCGGCGGAACCGTCAACTACGTCGAGGTGACGGTGAACGCCGCTCCCGGAGACGACGCCGAGGCGATAGGTCGCGAACTCGCCCACGAATTCAAGCTACACGGCCTGATGGGAGGCTAGGCATGTCCGTAAACGGCATAACCAACGTCATGACGCCAACTGTGCAGTGCGACGCATCCGGCGACATGGGAGATGTCACCTTCGGCTGCGAGTGGAAGACCACGTACAACGGCCAGGAGGCTTTCAAGTTCATGGACTGCGTCTTCTTCCTGAACGGGCAGCAGACGTTTTCCGATGCAGGCCAGGGCGACATGGATTCGGACACCTTCAAGGTCGCCCGCCGCACCTTCTACCCGCTCACCGAATGGAAAATCAACACGGTGGACGTGCGCATACACGGCGTCTACGACGGGCCTGGGCGCTGGGGCGACTTCATGCCGTCGCCCACGCTCGAAATCCAGCGACCAAAGCCGCCCGAAATCGAGATTTCGATAGTGACCGAGGACGGGGAGAAGTGCGTCAAGGTCGAGGTGACGCCCGACGAGGGCGACGCCTACCGGGAGGTGCTGTTCACCCGCATCGAGATAAGGGTGCCGACGAAGAACGGCACGAGCGTCGTGAACGGGCTAATCAAGCCCGGCGATGACGTGCCGTATGTTTGGAAAACCCCGATGGCGTCCATCGAGGGCGCGCTTGCCTACGGCGGTTCGCGCAAGCTGGTCGTAACGGCCTACTCGCAGGGCATAGCCGGTGACGGCGACCCAAACGAGGTCGAGCGCGTCTTCGCCTACCCGAACGTCCCCGTCATCAGCAACGTGGGCATCACGAACGACCTGATATCCGTCATTTGCGACTCGAAGTGGAGCGCGGGCAATCCCGTTGACACCATCGAGCTGCAGATAGCCAGGGAGGAGAAGACCTACGAGGAGGTCTGCGCGAATCCCGGTGCGTGCGACTGGGAAACCGTGAAGGAGGTCGGCGGCTTCTCTACCGTCATCTGGGACACCATCCAGGACGCCAAGGACGGGCTTGAGCGAGGCATGCGGGTCTTCTACCGACTCAAGTCGAGCTACGACGGCAAGACGCGCTACTCCAACCCGTACTGGGTCAGGCAGCTCTACACGCCGAAGATGACCGTGACGCTCGGCAGCGCGAACATACTCTCCGCGATCAGCGGAAACGACGGCACATCCGTGCGCGTCGATGTCGAGTGGTCGAGCGAGACGATAAGCAACGTCGAGCAGGACAAGCTCAAGGAGCTCTTGCTTTCCACGGAACTGTCCTGGGACAAGAACGAGTACGCCTGGCAATCGACCAAAGACCCGGAGCGGTTCCGATTCGATTGGGAGGACAGCCCGAAGAACCCATTAGCCACGCTCGCCCATTCCGGCCGCGTCTACATAAGCGACCTTGAGGAGGGCGTGCCGGTCTACATCAAGGCCCGCAGGATGCAGAAGCTCGGTGACGAGGAGACGCCGGGAAAGTACTCGAACGCGGTCATGGCGACGCCGGTTTCAGCCCCCGCCTGGGTCAACCTCGACGTGCCCTCGCACGTCGCGAAGGGCGATGCCATCCCCTGCATGTGGACCATCGGCACCGAGGCCGAGCAGAGCGGCTGGAACATCAGCTGCGTCGCAAACCCCGAGTCCATACCGGGGTGGGCGACCATGACCGAGGCCCAGCGCAAGGCGGCGCTCGACAAGAGGGCCGTGGGCATCGCCGACGGCACCGACGCGGGCGGCTACTGCGTGCTCTCGGCAGACGCTTTTCCGAAAGGGGCGGCGCACCTCATGCTCAAGTGCTCGGCAACCACGGGCGGTCTGTACACCGACTCCGAATACGAGAGCGTGACCATCGCCCAGGCACCGACTTGCGCCATCACCACGGGCGCAGAGGTGACCGCACTGCCGTTCACCGTGCATCCCGTGGCATCTACCGGCTCCACCGTCGCGGTGACCGTCATCTCGCGCGGCATCACCTACGCGACGCCGACCGGATACGAGCGCCAGTTCGCCGGTGACGTAGTTTGGTCGGGCGTGGTTGCGGCGGGTTTCGATGCCGTCATACGCGACGCGGCCCTCATAGACGGATGCTCCTACGAGATAAGGGCCATGGCGACGAATCGCGACACCGGCCTGCGTTCAGATGAGGTCATGAAGGTCGTGACCGTCAACCTCGCGAGGAGCGCCGGGTACCCCGGTGCGACGCTGACCTGCGATGACGAGGAGAAGAGCGTAACGATAGCGCCGAGCGCACCTGAAGGAGCCGCAGACGGCGACGTTTGCGACGTGTACCGCGTCACGCCGTCGGGCGCCGCGCTCATAGCATCCGGCGTCGAGTTCGGCTCGACCGTGCGCGACCGCTTCGCGCCCTACACGTGCGAGTCCGAGAGCGCGGAGACCGCGTACCGCATCGCGACGAGGACGACCGACGGCGACTGCGCGTGGATGGACTTCCCATGCGAGCTGCACGGCGAGGGCACGCGGCTTGACTGGGATGACAAGCATGTCTGGCTTGACTTCAACTTGTCAATCGAGGATGAGCGCTCCAAGGCGTTCGAGGTACGCGAGCACATGGACGGCTCGGTAGCGGGCTTCTGGGAGTACGCTGTCGAGCGCAAGCTGAGCATCAGGGCCGAGGTCGTGCGCTTCGAGGACGCCGAGACGAAGCGGCTGCTGAACGAGATGGGCGAGTATCCGGGCGCGGTGTTCGTGCGCACCGGGGCGGGCCATGCCCTCGACGCAAACATCGACCTCAAGAACATGGGCGAGGACTGCGACGGCGGCACCGTCACCGTCAAGCTCGGCGGACGCGTCATAGACCTGACCGCCGCGCACATGTGCGGTGCCGGTGACATAACCGCACCTGCCGAAGAGGGGGCGTGATGGGGTACGAGACCGGATACGCGTCCATGTGGCGCGTGAGGAGAATCGACCCGGACACGTGGACTCCGATTGGCGTGCTCGACGGCGTTGACTCCGTGACGGTACAGAGGGCCGTGAACGACGGCAGCTCACCGCTGCTCGAATCGGGCAGCATGGAGGTCTCGGGCGATGTCGAGGAGGGGTACTACCGCATCGAGATGCGTCCCTCGCTCGGCGAGATGGTCACCGTCGCCACCCTGCTGTTCTGCCCGGATGGGCGCAAGTGGTCTCATCGCGCGTGGGGCGGCAAGGCGTCGGGAAGGAGCGTGCTCGCCCCGGCTTCCGTTCGCATGTGCAGGTCGGGCCAGCAGGCGCCCATGGGCGTCGATGGAGCCGAATGGTGCGCGAACAGGCTGCGAGAGGTCATCAAGGCACCGGTTGTGGTCGAGGGTAGCTTCAGGCTCGGCGAGTTCATGAGCTTCGAAAGCTCAGATAGCGTGCTCGACGCCGTGTGGAGCGTGCTCAAGGCCGTAGGCTGGTGCATCCAGATAGCCGGTGACGGCACAGTGACGCTGCGCGAGCTGCCGACCGAACCGGACCTCGTCATCTGCGCCGAGAACCTGGGGCTGCTCATGCCGGAGTTCGAGTCGTCGTTGCCAATCGAGTCCGTACCCAACTCGCTGACCGTCTACAAGGACGGCAGGCACGAGACGTGGACTAACGAAGACCCCTCATCGCCAACATCAGTGCCGAGCAGGAACGACATGGTCATCGAGGCGAAGTCAGAGGAAGACCCGACGCGCAAGGAGGGGGAGAGCCTGTTGCAATACGCCAAGCGCAGGCTCGAAGAGCTCGCAGACGTATACGAGACCATCGACGTCGAGCGCGAGTGGGCAGACGGAGTCCATCCCTACTCCATCGTGCGCTCCAACATGCCGGAGAGCGGCGTAACTGGCGATTTCCGCGTCATGAGCCAGAAGCTCAAGTGCGGTGCCGGAATCAAGGTGAGCGAGACGTGGGGAAGGAGGGCGTCATGACCGAGCTGAGCAACGCGGTGGGGCGCGAGCTCGTCGAGTCCATCTCGTCGCTCGTCAAGCCAGAATCGAACGGCGAGACCAGGCGCGGCAACGTGACGCGCGTTGACCCCGACGGCAGGACGTGGGTGCGCATCGATGGAAACGATTTCGACACCTGCTGCGTTCGCAGCTCGGTCGCCTGCAAGCCAGGTGACTCGGTATCGGTGTCCCTGCGCAACAACCGCGCCACCATCGAGGGCAACTACACGTCCCCCGCAACCGACGACTCGAAGGCCGAGGAGGCCATCCGCACGGGAAGCTCCGCGCAGCAGACCGCAGACATGGCCCACGAGCTCGCGACCAACGCCATCGCCGACGCGCAGGCCACGAGGGACGCGGCCGAGCGCGCCGAGGCAGACGCGCAGAAGGCCGCAGATGCCGCAGACAGCGCGAAGGAAAGCGCGAAGAGCGCGGCCGCGAGCGCCAAGAGCGCGGCGGGCAGCGCGGAGAAAGCCAAGGTCTCTGCCAAGTCTACCGAGAAGTCCGCGCTCGACGCGAACTGGGCGGCGAACGGCGCGCTCAACTCGCTCGGAACCGTGCAGGACGTGATGGGCACGCTCGAATGGCTCAACGCCAACTCAATCAAGACGCCCGCCGTGCCGGAGAAGACGACCGACACCGAGGTGAACCCCGGCCACGTCTACTACGTAAAGGAAGAGGACGGCACGTTCTCGAAGGTTGACGAGCCGACGGCGGACGGGCTTGCCGACTACTACTCCATCAAGCCGGGAACGGCCTACTTCGTCCTCGACCAGCAGACCAACCTCTACGAGCCCGTGGAGTTCCCCGACTTCGCCGACATCGCGAGCTACTACGTCGTGGACAAGCAGTCCACCATGGCGAACTTCGTCCAGAGCCACCTCACGCTCACCAACGGCGAGAAGGGCGGCCTGTACATCACGAAGCAGATGCCCTACGAGAAGGGCTCGGACGGCTCGGTTACGGTCAACGAGCTGTGGGAGGTCGGCGACGAGTACGAATTCGACGACGGCAGGCGACCGCTCACCGAGGACGACGCGGACATAGTGGGCAGGCCGAAGAACCCGCAGGCCGCTGGCTACATCAAGCTCGCCACAACGGGCGTCGAGATATACGACCTGTTCGGCAACAAGGTCGCCACGTACGGGCCGACGACGACGATCGGCGGCCCCGGCGGGCAGACGACGATCGAGAGCGACGTGCTTGCCGTCGGCAAGTTCCACACCAAGATGGTCGATGGCGTCGCTCAGGTGGTGTTCGACAACGTGTTCAGCGCGGGAACGGGCGAGGACGGCAAGTCGTTCCTGCGATTCTCGGACGGGGCCGGAAACGACCTCTTCACCGTTGACTCCACCGGGAAGGCGCACTTCGCCAAGCCGGTGCCGATACCGAGCGGTGGCACGGACGCGACCAACGAGGGCGATGCGGCTGACAACCTCATGGTGCAGTCCATCGGTGCCGGCATGGAGATACCCGCCGGCACGGACTTTAACACGTTGACTACGCCGGGAAACTACGTCTGCGGTTACAGTAGTCGTGTTTCGGGATTCGCGAACAAGCCTGCGCCGCTGACGAACGCCTTCCGCCTCACCGTGTTCAAGGTGCTTGGCAACACGGAGCACAACGCGAACGAAGGGCATAGGGGCCAGCTCATCATGGACTGGACGAGCGGGCGCGAGTACTACCGCGTGTACAACGCATCCTCAGGCTTGTGGGGTTCGTGGAGAACGAAGCGCCAGGATACCGACGTTATCGACGTGCCGCATGGCGGGCATGGCGGCACCACCGTCATCCAGGCCAGGGACAACCTCAAGCTGAACGCCATCAGGTACACCACCACGGAATACAGCGCGGGATACATCAAGGTCAAAGTAAACAGCAAGACGAGCTGGATGCTCGCGTTCGACGTGAGCCTGTACCAAAGCTACAAGAACTACGTCATCCGCATATCGGGATACAACTACTCGACCACCGGCACATGGTATGCACCAGCGGCCACCATGGTTTCGGCAAGCGAGAACGAGGCGGTGACCGTATACTTTGGCCACGACTCGGCGAACGACCTGTGGGTCGCGTTTCCGGCTGGCCAGTACACCGGCGTCGAGATAAGCGCCGTGACGAACGGCTACACCAACGTGCTCTCCACGTTCGCCCTCCAGGACCTGTTCACCATCTCGCGCGTAACGTCGCTTTCTGGCACGACTGACAGGACGATCGCCGTGAGGCGACCGGTGTACCGTGGTGAGGCCCTGGCGATCTCCGAGTACGGCACCGGCGCGAACACTGCCGCAGGAGCCTACAAGAACATCACGGGGCAGACGAAGGACTTCGACACTAACAACACCGCAGACACCTGGGTTCCGGTGTTCGCGAGCGGCAAGGTACAGCACCGGGAGATATCGACTTGGTTCAACAGCGTCTACTGGAACGACTTTTGGCAAGCACTCACGAGCGTGGCCTCGTCAGGCCAGTCCGTCCACGTGGTGAGGCACTGCAACGTGGTTACGATTCGCGGCGACAACATACTCATCGCGACTGGCAGCGACAAAGCAGACATGCCCATTTGCAACATACCTGCTGGGTACCGTCCTCCATGCACGGTCGATTGCATTGCGAACAACGGCAAACTCTGGCTCGACTCGAACGGGAATCTAACTGTCGCAGGGTCGAACAGGGATGGCAGGCGCGTCTACTTCAACGTCACGTACGCAATAGCGTAAGGAGGACCAATGGCACTGGAAATCGAAAAGAGGAGCAACGGCGGCGTGCTGGTCAGCTACCACCGCATCATGCAGCTCGACATCGAGACGAACGTTGGTGTGAGCGCCTGGGTGAGAAGCTACGTGGACGCATCCGAGCGCCAGCGCGAGCTTGATGGCGGCGACGGCATCTACCACGAGGACGTGCGCTACTCGACCGAGGGCATGGAATCCGCCCCGCTCACCGTCGAGGAGGCCTACGCCTGGCTCAAGACAGAGCGCCCCGAGTTCGCCGACGCGGAGGACTGCTGATGGACGTGACGCAGATACTCACAACGCTCTCCATCTCGGCGCTCACGGCGCTTGCAGGGTTCCTCGCGGGCCTGCTGACCAAGTTCACGAAGCGCGAGAAGGCCCGCATCATCATCGAGAAGGCATCGGCAAGGGCGCACGTCAAAGCGGCGTACCAAAAGTACGTCGTGGAAAAGCACAAGCTCACGATAGCTGCCTACGACGAGCTGCTTGAGGAGTACGAGGCGTACAGGCTTCTCGGCGGCAACGGAACCGCCAAGGCATACATGGAAGAGATCATGGAACTAAGGCCATATCTCGTGACCGATTAGGAGGAACCATCATGCAGGAGAAGGAAACCGAGGTCGTCATCGAGGCCACCGGCACCGAGGAGGTCATCGACGCGACCGCAGAGCGGGCAAAGGCGATCGCCGCCATCGTCATCACGGCCGTCGCCAACGTGCTCAACGTCATCGGCTACGCCGTTGACGCCGAGCCGTTCGTGGTCGCGGCCACCAGCGTCATCAGCGCGGCGTCAATCGTGTGGGCCTGGTGGCGCAACAACAACGTCACCACCGCCGCGATGGTGGGAGATGCGGTGACCAGCGACATCAAGCGGGGTGAATAGTATGCCGCTCTACGTCATCGCCGGACACGGCGCAGGTGACTCCGGCGCGTGCGGATGCGGCTACCAGGAGGCCGAGCGCGTGCGTGCCCTTGCAGCGCGCACGGGAGAGCTGGGCGGCGGCGATGTCGTCGTGCTCGACATGTCGCGCAACTGGTTCGCAGACCGTGGCATCCTCGGCCTCGACCTGCCGCCCGGAAGCCAGATAGTCGAGCTTCACATGGACTCGGGGCCACGCGGTGCCAAGGGGGGTCATGTCATCGTCAAGCCCGGAAAGCAGCCGGACGGCTACGATCTGGCGCTCGCCGCGCTTCTGTCGGGCATGTTCCCCGGTCGAGCAGAGTCCATCAGGGGGCAATCGCTCGCTAACGCGACCAGGGCCGCGCAGAAGGGCTACGGCTACCGGTTGCTCGAATGCGGCTTCATAACCGACGAGCTCGACGTGGGCACCTTCAACTCGCACATCGACCAGCTCGCGCTTGGCATCATGGCCGCGTTCGGCATCGTGCCGGGTGCTCCGACGAAGGGATACGACTTGATACGAATCGAGATACCGTGCGGCACCTACCCGGTGTACCGCGCATATCGCGCCGACACAGACGACCATTTCCTGACCGCATCCAAGGCCGAGTACGACAACCTGCCAGCCGAGTACTCGCGCGAGGGCGTGGCGTTTATGGGAGCGGACAGCGGGGCAATCGTGTACCGCCTCTACAACCCGAACGCGGAGCAGCACATGTTCACGACCGACTACGACGAGGCCGAGTCGCTGGTCAAGGACGGGTGGCGGACAGAGACCGTCACCTTCGCGAGCGCACGCGAGGGAACGCCGGTGCTTCGCCTCTACAACCCGAATTCCGGCAGCCACCACTGGACTACCGACCCTGCCGAGCGCGACATGCTCGTTGACGCGAGATGGCGCGAGGAGGACGCGGACTGGTATGCGGCTGGCTGATTGGGTCGCCGGGTGGCTCATGCCGTGGCGCGGGCTGACGTGCTAAACCGTCCTAAACCGTGGACAATGACCGGGGGCATCTCTCCATTGCGGAGGGGTGTCCCCGGCTTTTTTTGTTGTGACCAAGATACTTCTCGGCATCGTCACCCGCTCGCGATGCAGCCGAATGCACGAAGCTAATGCAAAATGTCGAATCTGAGCGAACTTGAGCGAACCGAAAAGCGCAGCTCAGCGATATGATTTGAGAATCCGCAGGTAGGCAAAATGCCAAAGAGGTTGCTGGCAGTCATGAGGTCAGGGGTTCGAACCCCCTTATCTCCACCAAAATTATCAGGGGCCATCCGGCCCCTTTTTCTTTGCCCATTTGTACGTTGACAATCCTTCGAGCAGGAATCTAGGCAATGGGCCGAGAATGGTGCGAAGGCGAGGTCCAAGGGAGCGCGCCGTAAGGACCGCGGAGCGGGCCGTCGGGAAGCGACCGTCGAGCCGGAGCGCCTTTCCGGCCCATTGCCCTGCTTTGGATCGGTAGCTTGCTTGCACACACAGCCTCGTGAGAATTCCGTTGCACGACCACAGAAAATCGCGGTGCCGTGCTCGGTGCTCGTGTAGTACACTTCTCTGAAACCATTGAGAGATAGAGGAGGCCCCAGGCATGGCGTTTTACTACGATGAACCATCTCATACCTTTAGCGAGTATCTGCTGGTTCCCGGATACACGACGGCGAAGAACATTCCGTCAGACGTCAGCCTGCGCACGCCGCTTGTCAAGTACAAACGCGGTGAGGAGTGCCCGCTGTCCCTCAACATCCCGATGGTTTCGGCCATCATGCAGTCCGTCTCCGGCCCGCGCATGGCCGAGGCCCTTGCCCGCGAAGGTGGCTGCTCGTTCATCTACGGCTCTCAGTCTGCCGAGTCCGAGGCCGATATGATCCGTGAGGTCAAGTCCTACAAGGCCGGTTTCGTGCCGAGTGATACGAACGTCACGCCCGACATGACCATGAAGGACGTCGTCGAGCTCAAGCGCAAGACGGGCCACTCCACCATGCCCGTCACCGAGGACGGCTCCTCCACGGGCAAGCTGCTCGGCATCGTGACGAGCCGCGACTATCGCCCGAGCCGCATGGATCCGTCCACCAAGGTCGTTGACTTCATGACGCCGCGCGATCGCCTCGTGACGGGGGAGGACGGCATCACGCTCTCCCAGGCCAACGACATCATCTGGGATCACAAGCTCAACACGCTTCCCATCGTCACCAAGGACGGGCACCTCGCTTCGCTCGTCTTTCGCAAGGACTATGACTCGCACAAGGCAAATCCGCTCGAGCTTCTCGACAGCCAGAAGCGCTACGTCGTTGGTGCTGGCATCAACAGCCGCGACTACGAGACGCGCGTGCCGCTGCTTCTCGATGCAGGTGCCGACGTTCTGTGCATCGACTCCTCCGAAGGCTATTCCGATTGGCAGCGCTTCACGCTCGAGTGGGTGCGCAAGCAGTATGGCGACGAGGTCAAGGTCGGTGCCGGCAACGTCGTCGACGCCGAGGGTTTTCGCTTTCTTGCCGAGGCGGGTGCCGACTTCATCAAGATTGGCATTGGCGGTGGCTCCATCTGCATCACCCGCGAGCAGAAGGGCATCGGTCGTGGTCAGGCTACGGCTGTCATCGAGGTCGCCAAGGCGCGCGACCAGTACTTCGCCGAGACGGGCATCTACATCCCCATCTGCTCGGATGGTGGCATCGTGCAGGACTACCACATGACCCTGGCCCTTGCCATGGGTTCTGATTTCATGATGCTCGGTCGCTATTTCGCGCGTTTCGACGAAAGCCCCACCAAGCGCGTGAGCGTCAACGGCAACTACATGAAGGAATACTGGGGCGAGGGTTCGGCCCGTGCCCGCAACTGGCAGCGCTACGACGACGGAGAGGGCGGCAAGCTCGCCTTCGAGGAAGGCGTCGATAGCTACGTGCCCTATGCCGGCTCCCTGCATGACAACGTCACGCTTTCGCTTTCCAAGGTCAAGCACACCATGTGCAACGTCGGTGCGCTCGACTTGCCCGAGCTGCGCGAGAAGGCCAAGATCACGCGCGTGTCGAGCGTCTCGATCGTCGAGGGCGGTGCGCATGACGTGCTGCTCAAGGATTCGGCATCGGCGCAGTCGGCCAGCTTCCGCTAAGAAATTCATGTCACACTCACGCGTTAAGCTACGTGCGTGATGATGACACGAGCAAGGAAGCACCGTGGAATTCGATACCAGGCTATTTGAGTTTACCGAGGACGAGAAGGCAGAGCTGCGAGCACGTCATGCCGCAGTTCAGGCCATGCTCTCGCCGCATGCATGCCGTGACGACGAGGGCATACGCGAGTTCAACCAACGTTATGAAGATCCTGACGTCTACCTTGGGCGTCCGTGCTTCGTGGTAGACGTCGAGAAGATCGTTCATAACCCGTTCTATTCTCGTTGTGCAGATAAGACGCAGGTCTTTTCGCTTGTGCGTAACGACGATATCACGCGACGCTCCTTCCACTTGCAGGTGGTCAGCCGTGTCGGCCGTACCATCGGTATGGCGCTCGGGCTCAACCTCGATCTCATAGAGGCCATCGCCGTGGGTCATGACCTCGGGCACACGCCGTTTGGCCATCAGGGCGAGGACTACCTCTCGGACCTCTATCACGCCAGCACGGGGCGTTATTTCAACCATAACGTGCATAGCGTGCGCCTGCTCAAGACCATCGCACGTACTAACTTGTGCCTGCAGACGTACAACGGCATCCTCACGCACTGCGGTGAGAAGACCTTTCTCGAATACCGGCCCGCACCATGTCCGGACTTCGATGCACTCAACGATCTCATCGAGTCCTGTTACATCGACCAGAGCAACATCCGCGACTTGCGCCCCTCCACGCTCGAAGGCTGCGTCGTGCGCATCAGCGACATCATCGCCTATCTCGGCAAGGACCGCCAAGACGCGGCACGTATCAAGCTGCTCGATACGTCCGATTACGACGAGAGCCCACTTGTCGGGAAGCTCAATCACCAGATCATCCAGAACATCACGCGCAACATCATCAAGAACTCGCTCGGCCATGACTACCTGGCCATGGACGAGGAAGTCTTTGCCGCGATTGACGCGATGCGCAAGGAAAATTACGAGAAAATCTATAAGAGCGACGAGGTCTCTGGGCGCATCACCTTCGTCCAGCCGATGATGGAGCGCATGTTCATGGCCTTCGTCGACGATATCCACATGGGGCGTGAGGAGTCGCCCATATTCAGGCACTATCTCGACCAGCCCATGTTGCGCTACCCCTATACATTCGAGTTGGATCACCGTCCCGAGGACATCGCGGTTGACTTCATCGCCTCGATGACAGACGACTATTTCATTGACCTCTACGCATTCCTTTTCCCCAATGATCCACTTAACGAGGAAGTGCACTACAAGAATTATTTTTAGACCCTGATGGCTTGGGCTACAATAAAGATTCGTATGCTCAACCGGAGAAGTTCATGTTTTACGAGAAAACCGTACTCGACAACGGCATAACGGTCATCACCGAGCACATGGAGGGCGTGCGCTCCGTTGCTCTCGGCTTCTGGGTGCGCGTGGGTTCGCGCGATGAGGTCCCTGTCGAAGGTGGCATGTCCCATTTTATGGAGCACATGCTGTTCAAGGGCACCACGACACGCAGCGCGCTCGACATCTCCACGGCATTTGATGCATTGGGCGCGGAGTTCAATGCCTTCACTTCCCGCGAATTCACGTGCTTTTACGCGCGTCTCATTGACGAGCGTCTCAAACTCGGTTTCGAGATTCTCGCGGACATGCTCGTCAATTCGACCTTTGCCCACAAGGACATCGTCCCGGAGCGTCAGGTCGTGCTCGAGGAGATTGCCCGTAGTCAAGATACGCCTGAGGATTACGTCTATGACCTGTTCTCCGAGGCGATGTATCCACATGATGCGCTCGGACGCCCCGTGCTCGGCACGCCCGATACCGTCTCCTCCTTCGATACCGACGAAATGCATCGTTATCATGACGCGCACTACACCACGGGCAACATCACGGTTGTCGCCTGCGGAAGCGTTGATCATGCGGCCATCGTCGATCTTGCCGCGCGTTACCTTTCGGGCCTTCCGGTTGGTCCCTGGCTTGAGCGTGGTCCCGTCGATACCCGTGAACGCGTCATGCTTTCCTGCGTCAAGAAGGACTCCGAACAGGCCAACATCGTGCTTGGCGCACCCACCATCGTCAATGACGACCCGCGTCGCTTTGCCTACTCGCTGCTCGACATCATTATCGGCGGGGGCATGAGCTCGCGTCTCTTTCAGGAAATACGCGAAAAGCGCGGTCTCGTCTATTCCGTGTACGCATCATCGCAGCTCTACGAAGGAGCCGGCATCTTCGAGATGTACGCGGGCACGCGTCCGGAGAACATCGCCGAGGTCGTCAAGGTGGCAACGGAGCAATTCGCGCTGGCAGCCCAAGACGGCCTGACAGCCGACGAGCTTGCCCGTGCCAAGGAGCTTGCCGCCGGCAGTTTCGTGCTTGGCACCGAGTCAACGCGTACGCGCATGTCGCGCTTGGGCCGTCTGGCCGTGCTCGACCTGCCCATCGATTCCATTGACGAGATCATCGAAAAATACCGTGCGGTGACGCTCGAAGAAGTAAACGAGGCGGCACGCGAGCTATTCACGCAGGAGATGACGCTCGCAGTCGTGAGTCCCTACAAGCAAGAGAAGATCGAAAGGATGCTCAAATGATTCAGGTGCTGGTAAGCGGTGCGCTTGGCCGTATGGGTACGGAGATTTGCAAGGCCGTCGATAGCGCGGACGACATGAGGCTCGTCGCCGGCGTCGATCCGAGCGCAAGCGACGATACCACGGTCGGCACGGATAATGCCCCCGTGTTCCTCACGCTCAAGGAGGCCATCGAGGTAACGCGGCCTGATGTCGTCATCGACTTCACGCGCCCCGATGTTGCCGAGGCAAACGTGCGCTGCGCGCTTAGCATGGGTGTCAACTGCGTGCTTGGCACGACGGGCCTTTCCGAGGAGCGTCTCCAGGAGATATACGACGAGTCCGCCACGGGAGATGCCGCGCTCTTCCATGCACCCAACTTCACGACCGGTGCCGTGCTCATGATGCTCTTTGCCCAACAGGCGGCCAAGTATTTCCCCGATATCGAGGTCATCGAGTTTCATCATGACGGCAAGAAGGATGCCCCTTCGGGTACTGCCATCCGCACGGCGCGGCTCATCGCCGAGGCACGCAATGGCGCGAGCGACGCGCCCGGCAAGGAGACCGAGCTTTCTGGCTTCGAGGGCGCTCGTGGTGCCCTCGTCGATGGCGTGCCGGTGCATGCGGTGCGTACGGCTGGCTACGTCGCGCACCAGGAGGTCATCTTTGGCAGCATGGGCCAGACGCTCACCATACGCCATGACTCGATCGACCGCGCATCCTACATGCCGGGCATACTCATGGCAACGCGTGCCGTCGTCGATATGCAGGGCGTGACGGTCGGACTCGAAAAGCTCATGGATTAACCCGTGCGCTTGCCTGTATAATTCGCACAACGCTTTGTTCAAACGCACTGTAAAGATGAGGAGTCGAGCATGACGGAGCCGTTTTTCGGACGCACGATTGTCGCAAGTGTGACCCCCTTTGACGAGAATCTTGACCTTGACCTTACGCGCGCGCAGGAGCTTGCCGAGCGCTTTATCGAGGCTGGCATCGACACGATCGCCGTTTGCCCCACAACCGGCGAGTGCCCGACCGTGTTCTACGATGACAAGATCCGTCTCTTCGAGGCCGTGCTCGAGGCCGTCGACGGCCGTTGCAAGACGATTGCCTACGTGGGTGACAACTGCACGCAGGACACCGTCGATTTCGCACGCAAGGTCGAGCCGATGGGCTTCGATGGCTATCTTTGTGTCGTGCCGTACTACAACAAACCTCCGCAAGAGGGCATCTATCAGCATTACAGCGCCATTGCCGATGCGGTGGAACTCCCCATTATGCTCTATAACATCCCCGGTCGCTCGGTCATCAACATGACGGCTGAGACGACCTTGAGGCTCGCGCATGATCACGAGAACATCATCGCGATCAAGGAAGCGAGCGGAAAGATGGACCAGATTGCCGCCATAGCCAAGGGTGCTCCGGCTGGCTTCTCCGTGTATTCCGGAGATGACGCCGACACGCTTGAGATCATGGGCTTGGGCGGCGTGGGCGTGGTTTCGACCATCGCCAATGTTGCACCGAAACGCATGAAGGAGATCGTCGAGCTCGAGGCAGCCGGCAAGCATGACGAGGCGCTTGCCGCCCATGCCGCGCTGCTGCCGCTCATGAACGAGCTCTTCATCACCTCGAATCCCATCATGGTGAAGGAAGCCCTCAAGCTCGTGGGCTTTCCCGTGGGTGGCCTGCGCCTGCCGCTCATCGAGGCGACGCCGGAGCAGTCGGCTCAGCTCGCCGAGGTCATGCGCGCCTGTGCACCCGTAGAATAAAGAACCAGCAAACGAAGAACACCTGTACATGATCACAGGCTGAGGAGTTTCTCTCATGCCAGAAAAAAAGAATACGAATGACAAGGGGCTTGCGAAGGCACCTGTCAAGACGCTTGCGAAAACGACGCCAAAGGGCAAGCGCCCACGTCGGCGCAGCAAGGGCAATCAGGGCCGTGGAAAGAAGCCCACGCATACGCTGCGCATCATCCCGCTCGGCGGTCTCGACGCCATCGGCAAGAACATGACGGCCTTCGAGTGCGGTGGCGATATCATTCTCATCGATGCCGGGCTCATGTTTCCCGATGACGAGCATACGGGCGTCGACCTCATCCTTCCGGATTACACCTACATACTCGAGCATGCCGATCGCCTCCGCGGCATCGTCATCACGCACGGACACGAAGACCACACGGGTGCGCTGCCGTACCTGCTCAAGGACCTCGACCGTTCCGTCCCCATACTCGGCACCAAGCTCACCTTGGGGCTCATCGAGGGCAAGCTCGAGGAGCACCGTCTTTCCAAGCAGCCCAAGCTCGTCGAGGTACACCGAGGCAGCACCACCAAGCTCGGCTGCTTCGAGCTTGAGTTCTTCACGGTCAACCACTCGATTCCGGGGGCCATGGGCGTCTTCATGCACACGCCTGCCGGCAATGTCTTGCACACGGGTGATTTCAAGCTCGACGAGACGCCCATTGACGGAGAGCTCACCGACTTCGCCGCGCTCGCGCGTTTTGCCGCCCAGGGCGTCGACTTGCTCATGAGCGATTCGACCAATGCGACAAGCAGGCAGTTCACGAAGTCCGAGGCCGAAGTCGGGGTGACGCTGCGCAATGTCATCGCCACCGCCAAGCAACGTGTCGTCGTCGCGGCCTTTTCCTCGCATATTCACCGCGTCCAGCAGATTTGCGATGCGGCGCAGCTGGCAGGCCGCAAGGTTGCGGTCACGGGCCGCTCCATGCTCACTAACACGCGCATTGCGCGCGAGCTCGGGTACCTCAACGTACCCGACGATCTCATCATCGATGCCTATGACGTCGGCAACTATCCACCCGAGAAGACCGTCGTGCTCTGCACGGGCAGCCAAGGTGAGCCGTTGTCGGCCCTTGCGCGCATGTCGGTGGGGGAGCACAAGACCATCGAAATCGAGCGTGGTGATACCGTCATCATCTCGGCCACGCCCGTTCCCGGCAACGAGAAGTCGGTCACGCGCATCGTCAACCAGCTCTCCAAGGTAGGCGCCGACGTGTGGGATAAGAACCGTGCGCTTGTGCACGTTTCGGGGCATGCGGGTGCCGAGGAGCTCAAGCTCGTGCTCTCGCTCGTCAATCCCAAGCACTTCCTGCCGGTCCATGGCGAGGCCTCTCACTTGCGTGCCCATGCGCGTCTGGCCGAGGCCGTCGGTGTCGACTCCGATAACATCTTCATTCTCGAAAACGGCGATTCCCTCGTGATGACCAACGGCAAGGTCGAGCGTGGCGAAGGCGTCGAGAGCGGCATCGTCTACGTTGACGGGTCCTCGGTGGGCGATATCGGTGCAAACGTCCTGCGCGATCGTCAGTCCATGTCGGGCGAGGGCGCGGCAAGCGTGGCGGTTGCCATTGATTTCAAGCGCGGCAAGCTTGCGGCCGATCCGGTCATCACCATGCGTGGCATTCCCGGTTTCGACAACGACGACTTCATCGTCGAGGCGCGCGAATGCGTTGCCAAGGCAGTGCGCGAGTCGCTCGAGAACCACAAGCCCGATATAAACCGCATCAAGAAACAGGAGCGCGATGCGCTTTCGAATTTCGTGTGGAAGCGCGCGCATCGCAGGCCCATCATTATGCCGATCGTCATCGAAATCTAGATGCGATACAATTGTGCGCGTAGCAACTGGAGGTAGCAGTGGGCTCGAGAAACGCAGCATCGAACCAGGGCAACTCGAGGTCATCTTCCAGCGCCGCAAAGAAAGGCGCCGGAAGGACTCAGGGCCTTCCAACTAAAGAGCAGACTCCACGCAAGAGCTTCGTTGACGGCTCGATGCGCGAGGATCTCATCGGCATCGCGCTGGCGGTCATCGGCATCGCGCTCTTCGTCGCCGTCGTCGTGCCTGCCGATGCCATGCTCACGGTCGTCATCTCCGATGGTCTCAAGCATGCACTTGGCCTGGGCGCCTATGTCGTGCCCTTCGTGCTCGTGTTCTGGGGCGCGACCTTTTTCTTCAAGACCGAGGGGGTCAAGGTCGGGCGCCTTGTCATCGGTCTCGCCGTCATGCTCATTGCGCTCATGGCGCTCTTTTCGCTTTTCGCTCCCGGTACCATCGAGGCGCTGCCTTACAGCCTCTTTTCCGATGAAGTGCTCGTGGGTGGTGGCGGCTACGTGGGTAGCGGCATCTCCTGGGCCCTCATGACCCTGTTCGGGCGCGTCATCACCGCGATTATTCTCGTGGGCATCTTCGTCGCCGGCCTCGTCATTGCGGGCGTCTCCATCTCCGCCCCCTTCCTCGCACTCAAGAACTTCCTCTCGCACAAGAAGGAAGACCGCGCTCAGACGCGTTACCAGCGCACCATCTACACGGCTGGCCAGCCCCAGTACGCCGATGCCGAGGCTGACGACGAAGATTACTCCGATGAGGAGAAGTCACCGTTTGCGCGCTTCAAGGAAAAGTTTGGCAGGGAAGAGGGCGCTCCCATTGACGAGTACGATGAGATTTCCGCTGACCCGCTCTCCACGGTTGCCTTCGATGGCGCGGATTCCGACATAACGGTCGTCTTCGATGATGATCCCGATCGGACGGTCACGCTTGACGACCATTCGCACGCCAAGCCACGCAAGCGCAAGAAGAAGGATCTCTCGGCTGCAAAGCAGGAAGCCGCCGATTCGACCGAGACCGTCCCCATCCGCAAGAAGACGCAGGTGATTCCCGATGGGTCGACGCCTTCGGCGCTCGAGGGCTTCACCTTGCCCGATGCACGCATACTCGGTGTCACCAAGTCCAAGCGCTCCAACATGACGGGCGAGTTGCGCCAGACGGCCAATATTCTGCAGCAGACGCTCGAGGAGTTCAGCCTGCCGGCCAAGGTCGTCGGCTGGCTTGCCGGTCCCACCGTCACCATGTTCAAGGTGGAACTGCCCAGTGGCGTGCGCCTCGCGAAGCTCACGAACCTTTCCGATGACATCGCGCTGGCGCTTGCGGCATCAGCCGTGCGCATCGCGCAGATTCCCGGCACTTCCCTCGTGGGCGTCGAGATTCCCAACAAGGTGCGCTCGAGCGTGCTGCTTGGCGATATCTTGCCGAGCTGTAGCGCAGGACCACTTCAGGTTGCCATCGGGGAGGATGTCGATGGCGAGAAAGTCTGCGTCGACCTTGCCAAGATGCCGCATTTGCTCATCGCCGGCACGACGGGTTCGGGCAAGTCGGTGTGCCTCAACGCCATGATCATGACCATACTCATGCGTGCGACGCCTGCCGAGGTCCGCATGATTCTCATTGACCCGAAGCGCGTCGAAATGTCGCTTTACAACGGCATCCCGCATCTCTTCGTTCCGCCAGTCACCGAGCCCAAAGAGGCTGCGAGCGCCCTTAAGTGGGCTGTTGCCGAGATGGAGCGCAGACTCAAGGTCTTCGAAGGCGTCGGTGCCAAGAACATCGGCTTCTACAACCAGATGATTCAAAAGGGCGAGCTTACCGACGAGAACGGAGATCATCCCGATGAGATGCCGTTCATCGTCATCGTCGTTGACGAGCTCTCCGACCTCATGATGGTCGCGGGCAAGGATGTCGAAGACTCCATCGTGCGCATCGCCCAGCTCGCGCGTGCGGCCGGCATCCATCTCATCATCGCCACGCAGCGCCCCTCGAGCAATGTCGTCACCGGCATGATCAAGGCCAACATCACCAATCGCATCGGGCTGCTTGTCGCCACCAACATCGACTCCCGCGTTATCCTCGACCAGTCGGGTGCCGAGAAGCTCGTCGGCAACGGTGACATGCTCTTTTCCAAGCCCGAGTGGGGCAAACCCAAGCGCATTCAGGGCTGTTTCGTGAGCGAGGAGGAAATCGCCTCGACAGTCGAGCATCTAAAATCGCAAGGTGAGCCAGAATACCATCGCGAGATTCTCCAGCAGCAGATCGCGACGGGGTCGGGCTCCTCATCGGGTTCTGCCTCGACGGCTGGCGATGATGACGATCCGCTCATCTGGGAGGCAGCCGAGGCTGTCGTTGCCGCCGGGCTAGGCTCCACTTCCATGCTTCAGCGTCGATTAAAGGTCGGATACGCACGCGCGGGGCGTATCATGGACATGCTCGAAAGCAAGGGGGTCGTCGGGCCGCAGGAAGGATCTCGTGCCCGCGACGTGCTTATCGACAGCGTTGAAGATCTCGAGGCCCTGCGTGCCTTTGATGAACAAGACCAGGAGGAAGCTAGGTGAAATCCGAATCTCGCATCGGGTCGGCTCTCATGAGTCGCCGTATCGAGCTTGGCATATCGCTTGAGCAGGCCGCGCGTGACACCAATATTCGCGCGCGCATGTTGGAGGCTCTCGAGGCTGGTGACTATTCCCAGTATCCACCACGCGGGCATGCCATCGGCATGCTCAGCTCGTATGCACGCTATCTCGACCTGGACTCGGCGGCAATCGTCGAGGCCTTTGATAACGAGTACGAGGCCTTCAGCGCGAACCGCGAGATCGCCGAGAGCGCCAACAACACGCGCCGTGGGGTCGGTCGCTTCGGCGAGCGCATTGCCGGTGATAAGTCTCGCCCCACAAGTCGCGAGTCCTCGCGTAGTGGTCGCTCGCAGCGCACTCAGCGTAGGCGTGGCGATGCGGAAGGTGAGAGCGCTTCCAAGTTGAGTCGCAATCTCAAGGACGAGGCACTTGCAAAAGATGACGAACGCTACCGCAGCGGTAGTGTGCGCGTCGTCGGTACACGACAGACCGGGTCCTTCAGGTCCGTTCATCCCACCCGCGAAGATACCGGACGCTTCGAGCCCACTACGCGCCCTGCTTCCACATCGCGTTCACGCTCGGGGAGTTCGCGACGCAGCGGTGCTTCGACGCGTCGTTCCTCGACGGTCGATACCTTTACCGCGCGTCCTACGGAGGATCTTTCGCGCAGTACCGAAAATCGTACCCCCAACTTCTTTGGCATCGACGTCGATACGGGTGAGTCGACCGTGCGCAGCAGCACGCGCCGCCGCTCGACCACGCGAGACAGGGTGTCTGAGCGAGATGACGTTACGCAGGCTGACGACGGCAATATCTTCGCTCGTCTGCGTCGTCTTCTCTCCTCGATATTCAGCGAGCGCCGCACGCGTCTCATTGCCATTGCGGTCATCACGATCGTCATCGCCGTCATCATTGCGGCTTCGGTTCTCATCAGCACGGCTGGTCACGGCAATAGCGGCATTATTCCCGTGCAAGGTGGTGCCACCAACGACACGATGACGACGGACGGCGAGAACGCGGCACACAAGACCATTACGACGGCAAACGGCAATCCGGTCATCATCAAGATCGAGGTCGCCAAGGGCGAGACCTCGCTCGTCGAGGTGACTTACGATGGCGCGAATGCCTACAAGGGCACGGCCGTCGGTGGCCAGTTCTCGCGCGAGTTTCCCGTGACCGAATCGTTCAGTGCGACTTTCAGCAACCCGTCTGCGGTTACCATCACCGAAAACGACAATCCCATCGAAATCGCCAAGAACGAGGATGGGTCAGGAAGTCTCTACATCAGCATCCAATCCGCTCCCAAGTAATCAATCGCGAAAGGAAGAGCATGGCTAAGGACAACAGCTTCGACATCGTCTCCGAGACTGACATGCAGGAGGTCGAGAACGCCTTCAACAATACCGAGAAGGGCCTCAAACAGCGCTATGACCTCAAAGATTCCGGCTCAAAGATCGATTTCGACAAGGGTGCGAAGACCATCACCGTGCTTGCTCCCAGCGATTTCGTGAGCAGTCAGGTCATCGACGTGCTCAACACGAACCTCATCAAGCGAAAGGTCGACCTCAAGGCCCTCAAATGGGGCACCCCCCAGGATGCCTCCGGAGGCATGATCCGCACGGTCGGCGTCATCCAGCAGGGCATCGAGCAGGATGTCGCCAAACGCATCTCGAAGGATATCAAGGCCGAGAAGTTCAAGGTCAAGGTCCAGATCGAGAGCGACAAGCTGCGCGTGAGCGGCCCCAAGCGCGATGACCTGCAGGAAGTCATCACCTTTCTGCGCGAGCAGGACTACGGCATTCCGCTGCAGTTCACCAACTATCGCTAGGGTACGGGCTCGTGAGCCAAGAACCCCGCATCGCGTTCGTCACGCTCGGTTGCGCCAAGAACGAGGTCGACACCGACAAGATGCAAGCGCGACTCGTCGCTGCCGGCTTTTCGCTTGTCGATGACGTTAACGACGCAAACCTCGTCATCGTCAATACCTGCGCATTCCTTGCAAGCGCTGTCGAGGAGAGCATCGAGGTCATCTTCGATTTGGTGGGTCGCGAAAACGCCGCGGGCGAAGAGCTCAAGGTGCTCGTTGCCGGTTGTATGCCCTCGCGTTATGGCGATTCCCTGTCAGAGGAGCTCGTCGAGGCAGCTGGTTTCCTCGCGGCAGGCGAGGAAGACCATGTCGTAGAAGAGGTCAATCGCCTGCTCGGCCTCGAGGGCTGCCTCATGGGTGGTGGCCCAAAGCTTTTGCGCCATGCGCATCCAAGCAGCGCCTACGTCAAGATATCGGATGGCTGTGATCGTTTCTGCTCGTATTGCATGATTCCGCACATACGCGGACGTTACCACAGTTACACGCTTGACCAGATCGATGACGAGGTCGCCGAACTCGTCTGCAATGGCGTACGCGAGATCGTCCTCATCGGGCAGGATACGGGTATATGGGGCAGCGACTTCGATGAGCCTGCAACCACGGCGCAGCTTCTCGAGACCCTCGCACGACGGTATCCGGAAACGTGGTTCAGGCTTTTGTACGTGCAGCCCGAAGGCATCACCGACGAGCTCCTCGATGCCATGGCAGAAATTCCCAACGTTTGCTCATATCTCGATATGCCCCTGCAACACGTCAATGCGGAAGTTCTCGCGCGCATGAACCGCAGTGGTAACCCGCAAGACATACTCGCGCTCATCGAGCGGGTGCGCGCGCATGTTCCGGGCATCATGATGCGCACGACGCTTATGGCAGGGTTTCCCGGCGAGACCGAGGAACAATTCGAGGAGCTTCTCGACTTCGTTGACGAAGCGCAGTTCGATTACGCTGGTGTCTTCGCGTTCTCACCCGAAGAGGGGAGTGCTGCATACGAGTTGGACGGCCTGCTTGATGATGACGAGCGCATGGAGCGCGCGCAACGCCTGCTCGATGCCTGCGAGGCGATCGGGACCGCACGCGTGTCCACATGTGTCGACACGTACGCAAAGGTGCTCGTCGAGGGTTACGAGGAGACCGATGCCGGTTTGGAGGCCCTGTGTCGTACGCAAGGCCAGGCTCCCGAAGTGGACGGGCAAGTGCATGTGCCCATCAAAGTCCATGATGAACTAAAGCCCGGGCAGTTTGCCCAGGTGAAGCTCACGGGTAGCTTCTTCTACGAAATCGAGGGGGAGCTTGCAGATCATGCCTGCTGAAACCGAACGCATCTGGACGCCGGCGAACATCGTCACGCTTACTCGCATACTGCTCATTCCCGTCTTCGTTGCCGCACTGCTCTCGCCTTGGCCAACATGGCTTCCCGAACCGGAATTCTGGGCGATGTGGCAGCCCTGGATTGCCGCTGCTGTCTTCGTCGTCATCTCGGCTACCGATGCCATCGACGGGCATCTCGCCCGTTCGCGTGACGAGATTACTGACTTGGGCAAGTTTCTCGATCCGCTTGCGGACAAGATACTCGTGTGCGCCGCATTGCTCGCGCTTGTCGAGCTCCAGACCTTTCCTTCGTGGGTGGCGCTCATTATCATCGCCCGCGAGTTCATCGTATCGGGTCTTCGCATGGTCGCTGCGGCTCAGGGCAAGGTTATTGCCGCGAGCATGTTTGGCAAGTTCAAGACCGTCCTGCAGATTTGCGCGATCCTGTTGTTCACGGTCAAGGACTCGCTCCAGATTACGCTCATGGGCGATGGCTTCGCGACCTGCTTTACCATTTTCTCATGGCTCGTCTTGCTTGCTGCCGTCGTCATGACAATCGTTTCCATGATTGATTACTTCTACAAGTCTCGTGAGGTGCTGGGCTTTGGCAAGCGATCTGATCAATAGCATCGATGAGGAGAATCGCCGCCTTGCCGAATGCGTGCTCGCCCGCGCACGCGAGAGGGGCGTAACGCTTGGCTGTGCCGAGTCCTGTACGGGCGGCATGATTGCCGCGGCCCTTACGGCCGTTTCCGGCTCATCGGATAGCTTCGTCGGCGGCATTGTGAGTTACTGGGTCGATGTCAAGGAGCGTGTCCTGGGCGTCGATGCTGAGCTTATCGAAGGGCATGGCATCGTGAGCATCGAGACGGCCGAGGCGATGGCCGCCGGCGCGCGCAATGTGCTCGCATGCGACTACGCGGTGGCCACCACCGGCATCGCCGGCCCGACAGGGGCGGAACCCGGAAAGCCCGTCGGGACCGTCTGCTACGGCATCGCGACGCCCAACGCATGCACGAGCTTTACGACGTGCGTGGGTGATTCGCGCGAAGAGGTGCGAGCCCGAGCCGTAACGCATGCGCTTGAAGCGCTCCTCGAGGCCCTTTCGTAGTCTGGAATTCGGGTTTCGTTCGCATTTCGCTCTGGATTTGCTCCGGTTTCACTCGTGTTTTGCTCAGATTCTGGGGGTGGATGTCTCGGTTGCGCACATTGTAGAGTGATACCACGGTAGTTGAAGGCTCCTTTGTTGACACCGTACATATGTTCGATTACCATATGCGCGTAGCGTGCATACGTAGAAGAGGAACGGAGCTCACCCATGGCCCGCACAGCAAGCAAGGCAAAGATTCCCTCGGAGGCCTCCAAAGAAGAGGCACTCAAGATTACCAAAGAGCAAATCAGGAAGAAGTACGGCGATGGTTCCATCATGCGCCTGGGCGACGAGGACTCCGCCCTCGACGTCGAGGTCATCCCCACGGGTGCCCTTGCGCTCGATGCCGCCCTCGGTATCGGCGGCGTGCCCCGTGGTCGTATCGTCGAGATCTACGGCCCCGAGTCAAGCGGCAAGACCACGCTCTCGTTGCAGATCGTCGCAGAAGCCCAGGCCCTTGGCGGAGTTGCTGCTTTCATTGATGCCGAGCACGCACTTGACCCCGTCTATGCCGCCAAGATTGGCGTCGATATCGACGAGCTTCTCATCTCGCAGCCAGATACGGGCGAGCAAGCCCTCGAGATTTGCGACATGCTCGTGCGCTCCAATGCCGTCTCCTGCATCGTCATCGACTCCGTTGCCGCGCTTGTCCCGCGCGCAGAGATCGAGGGGGAGATAGGCGATGCCAGCGTTGGCTTGCAGGCGCGTCTCATGAGTCAGGCTCTGCGCAAGCTCGCGGGCTCCCTCTCCAAGTCAAACACCTGCTGCATCTTCATCAATCAGCTGCGTGAGAAGATCGGTGTCATGTTCGGTAGCCCGGAGACCACAACCGGCGGCCGTGCGCTCAAGTTCTTCTCATCCGTCCGTCTCGACATCCGTCGTATCGAGACCATCAAGGTTGATGGTGGTGCTGTGGGCAATCGCGTGCGTGTCAAGGTCGTCAAGAACAAGTGCTCTGCACCCTTTAGGCAGGCGGAGTTCGACATCATGTACGGCACTGGCATCTCGCGCGAGGGCAACATCCTCGATATGGCCGTCGATGAGAAAATAGTCACCAAGTCTGGTTCTTGGTATACCTACGGTGACGAGCGCTTGGGACAAGGTCGGGAAGCTGCGAAGAACGCCTTGGTCGAGAGCCCGGCACTGCGTCGCGAGATCGAGAACAAGGTGCGTGCCGCCATCGGTCTACCTGTCGAGTACGATGACGATGATGCCTTCACACTTGCCGATGTTCCGGCAGGTGCCTTCACCGGTTCGGAGAACCTTGCCGATTCCGCCGTAACCGAGGGCTCTGCTGCCGAGTAAACGCCTCGATGATGGTTACGTCCCAACGACATAGCGAGGCGATGGAAAAGATCAACGTGCTTGTTGGCGTTCGCGAGCGTAGCGTCAAGGAAGTTCGCGAACGCCTCGCCTCCTGCGATTTCACCCATGAGGAAGTCGAGGATGCCATCGAGACGGCCGTGCGCGTCAATCTTATCAACGAGGAGCGCTATACCCGTGCGTTCATTCGTGGCAAGACGCATTCGGGATGGGGGAGGATCAAGATTCTCGCGCGTCTCGCGGCCAATGGCATCGACGAGCAGACCATCGCCCTTTGCAGCGACGAGTTCTCTTCGACCAGAGACGAATATCAAGTCGCCATGGCTGAACTTTCCAAGCGCAAGGCCCATTCCAAGAATCCCTACGCAACCTACATGCGACGTCTTATCGGCAGGGGCTTTTCCTACGAGCTTTCGAATCGTGTCGTGCGCGACTATCTTTCCGCATAAATTGACATACTTGCATCAAGAAGCTCGTCGCTTTTGCCATCAATCCGTCCAGATATTACATTGACATGAACACTTCGATACTGTCACTCATATGGTAGGATAACGGGTGGCATTCATTTTTCCCTCGCATGTATGCGAGTTATATATGCGGGTTGCATATTCTATATCGTGGTTTTCCCAGCCCAACGCTGGTTTAATAGTATATGGATTGCAATGAGTGCCGGATGTATCCGGCCTTTTTCATCGGTACATCCAAACGTACTTATATGACATAGGAAAGGTACCAGTCAAAATGGAAATCGTTATCTACGTCGTTGTCGCGGTTGTCTGCCTCGCCGTAGGTTTCCTGGTCTCCCGCCTTGTTTCAGGTGGTAATGCAAAGAGTGCCATGGCCGAGGCCGAGCGCACACTTGCCGATGCCGAGAAATCCGCAGAGAACATTCGCCGTGAGGCAACAATCGAAGCAAAGGACGAAGCGCTCAAAATTAAGCAGCAGGCCGAGGAAGAGGCTCGCAGACAGACCGAGGAGGTCCGTCAGCAGAGCAAGGACATACAGGCACGTTCCGATCGCCTCGAACAGCGCGAGAACTCCCTCGACAAACGCAGTTCCGGGCTCGATAAGCGCGAGCAGCAGCTCAACAGCCTGCAGTCGCGCACCGAAAGTCTTAACAAGAAGCTTGAGACCAAGCTCGACGAGGCCGACCGTCGTCTTCTCGACATCGCATCACTGACCAAGGACGAGGCTCGTGACATCGTTCTCGACGACATCCGCGAGGAGTGCACGGCCGAAGCCGCCGGTATCATCCGTGATATTGAGTCACGCACCAAGGCCGAGACAAATCGCAAGTCCCGAGAGATCCTCTCCGTCGCCATTCAGCGCATGGCCGCCGATTACACGGCCGAGCGTACCGTCACCTCCGTCCAGATCCCGTCTGATGATATCAAGGGCCGCATCATCGGTCGCGAGGGACGAAACATCCGCTCCTTCGAGCAGATCACCGGCGTCAACCTCATTATCGACGATACGCCCGAGACCGTCACGCTCTCGTGCTTCGATCCGGTTCGCCGCGAGACCGCGCGCATCACGCTCGAGAACCTCATCGCTGACGGGCGCATTCATCCCGCGCGTGTCGAGGAGATGTTCGAGAAGGCTACGCGTTACGTCGACCAACAGGTTCAAGAAGCCGGCGAGCAGGCGACCTTCGACATGGGCATTCATGACTTGCATCCTGATATCGTCAAGACGCTTGGTCGTCTCAAGTACCGTACCTCGTACGGTCAGAACGTCCTACAACACTCCCTCGAAGTCGCGACGCTTTCCGGCGCCATCGCAAGCGAGCTCGGCCTTGACCCCATTACTGCCAAGCGTGCGGGTTTGCTGCATGACCTTGGCAAGGCCGTCGATCACGAGGTAGAGGGATCGCATGCCGTCATCGGTGCGGACCTCGCTCGCCGTTATGGTGAGAATCCCGCCATCGTGCATGCCATCGAGGCCCATCATGCCGACGTTGAGCCTTCTACCGTGCTTGCCGTCATTATCCAGGCTGCCGATGCCGTAAGTGCTGCCCGTCCGGGCGCACGCCGCGAGAGCTACGAGAATTACATCAAGCGTCTCGAGAAGCTCGAGGAGATCGCCAACTCGCATGAGGGTGTCGAGCGTACCTATGCCATGCAGGCCGGACGTGAGGTCCGCGTTATGGTGCAGCCCGATTCCATCGACGACGCAAAGTCGACCGTCCTCGCGCATGACATCGCCAAGCAGATTGAGGACGAGATGCAATACCCTGGCCAGATTCACGTCGTCGTGATTCGCGAGTCCCGTTCCGAGGCGCTCGCCAAATAGCCAGATGAGCATGTTTGCGACCAAGGCGGGCCATGGAGTACGTGCTTCATGGCCCGCTGCGTATGTGGAGGACGAATGTCTGATGATGATCTGATAGGGTTCATCGCATCCGTTTCGGGTGATGACCATCTCGCCATCGAGGAAAACCTCGGTGATGGCTTCGTGCGTCTCAAGACCGCCGAGGCGGAGCGGCGGCAGGCAAAGCACGACATACGCTGCGTCGAGGATATTGTCATCGAGATGCTGCGCAACGCTCGCGATGCGCATGCAAGCGTCATATACGTGGCCACGAGCCGTGAGGGCGCCCTCAAGACGCTCGTTTTCCTCGATGACGGTGACGGCATCCCTGCCGACATGCACGAGCGCATATTCGAGCCGCGTGTCACCTCGAAGCTCGAGACCATGGTTATGGACACCTGGGGCGTACACGGTCGCGGTATGGCGCTGTACTCGATCAAATCAAATGCCGCCGACGCACACGTTGTCGCATCGGCACCAGAGCTGGGCTCATCTCTGGCCATCCGCATTGACCTCGAGTCCCTTGACGAGAAGACCGATCAATCGTCACTGCCCGTCGTCGGCATCGACGAGGAAGGAAAGCTCGCCGTCATTTCCGGTCCGCATAACGTCAATCGCACACTTGTCGAGTTTGCCCTTGACGTGCGGGGCTCCATCGACGTCTTCATCGGCTCTCCTGCCGAAATCGTCGCTACGCTCATCGAGCGCGGTCAGACTCAAGTCAAGGACACGCGCTTGTTGTTCTGCAATGACATTGAAAGGCTGCCTGTCAGCCTCAGACCTGCCATTGCCGGTGACGCTGCCGAGCTCGCCGCCATCTGCAGCGATCTCGGGCTCGACATGTCGGAGCGCACGGCGCATCGTATCCTCGCCGGCCAGATCGCATCGCTTGACCCCTTGCTTGATCGCCTCGTCCCGCAGCAGTGCTCCTCGCAAGGCCAGGGGCAACCCATCGACCTCTATCAGGACCGCCGGGGTCTCAAACTCTCGATGGATGACCTGTCCGCCTTCTCACGCGAACTCGAGAAAGCTTTTGCGACAATCGCACATCGCTACTACATCGAGCTCACCGAGGAGCCTATAATTCGCGTTGGCAAGGATGCGATTAACGTCAAGTTTCCCTTTGATAAGGAGCTGTAGTCCATGAGTATCGAGAAAGAGCAATACGAGCGCTGGCTGGAGCATGTGTCTGCCCAGGAGGCCGAACAGCTTCGCGAACAAGCCGACTCCATCGAGGAACTCCATGATGCCTTCTACCGTGAACTTGCCTTCGGCACAGCTGGACTGCGCGGCATCATCGGGCTTGGCCCCAATCGCATGAACGTCTACACCGTCGGAAAGGCGACTCAGGGCCTTGCCGATTATCTCAACGCGCATTACGAGAATCCGAGCGTCGCCATTGCTCGGGATAGTCGCAACATGGGCGAGGAGTTCGTCTCCGCCGCGGCTTGCGTGCTCGCGGCAAATGGCATCGTCGCCCACGTGTATCGCGCTATCCAGCCCACGCCCGTTCTCTCCTTTACCGTACGTGACCTGCACTGCAGCGCGGGAATCAACGTAACGGCAAGCCATAATCCGGCAGCTTACAACGGGTACAAGGTCTATGGCGAGGATGGTTGCCAGATTGCATCGCAGGCTGCGGTCGAGATTCAAGCTGATATCGACGGCCTCGATTTCTTCAACGACGTCAAACGAATGGATTTCGACGATGCGGTTGCGGCTGGTCTCATCAAATGGGTCGACGATACCGTTGTCGATCGCTTCATCGACGAAGTTGCCGCCCAATCCGTCAAGCCAGAGGACGCAACCGCTATCGACAAGCTAAAGATTGTATATACCCCGCTTAACGGCACTGGCCTTGAGTGCGTGACGCGCATCCTCAAGCGCGTGGGTCTCGATGACGTGAGCATCGTTGACGAGCAGAGGGATCCTGACGGCGACTTCACGACTTGTCCGTACCCAAATCCAGAGGACCGTGCGGCACTTGAGCTTGGGCTTAGGCTTTGCGAGCGCGTCAATCCCGACATATTGCTTGCCACGGATCCGGATGCAGATCGCGTTGGTATTGCTGTTTTGCATGATGGTGCATATGAGCTTCTGACGGGAAACGAAGTCGGCGTCTTGCTCATCGACTACATCGCCAAACGCCTCTCCGAAAGGGGAGAGGACCTTTCGGAAAAGCTCGTCGTGACGACCATCGTCTCCACACTCATGCCTGATGCCCAGGCTGCATATTATGGTTTCGAACTCAGGCGCGTGCTGACAGGGTTCAAGTACATCGGCGGCCAGATCGCTTTGCTCGGACAGAACGAGGCCGATAGGTTCATGTTCGGTTTCGAGGAGTCGTACGGTTATATGTCCGGTACCTATGTGCGTGACAAGGATGCCATCAGCGCCTCCATGCTCATATGCGAGATGGCGCAAATGTATAAGAACGAAGGAATCGATTTGGTCGAGGCCATTGAATCTCTCTACGAGCGCTATGGCTATTATCTCAACAAGACCATCAACATGTCCTATCCGGGAAGCTCCGGCGCCGCCAAAATGGAGGCGATCATGGACGGCTTGCGCACAAATCCTCCACAAGTTATCGCAGGCTTACCTGTCATGAGTATCTTGGACTATGCGGATGGCGCTCCTATGACCAAGATAAACGGAAATCCTGACGAGCATCAGATCCTTCCCGATGCAAACGTCATCTCTTTCGACCTTGGCGACGGGGTGCGTATCATCATCCGTCCCAGTGGTACCGAACCGAAGATAAAAGCGTATGTCTTTAGCAAGGCAAGCACTCGTGACCAGGCAGAACAGCTTCTTTTTGAGCTTTCTAGCGCTGCTCAGGAACTCTTGGATTAAACGTTTTTACGTATACGATGGGCTTGCTGCGTTGAATTGGCAGGGATATATACACCCGTCATATTCCTGCCAATTGTCTAAGATATTTTGACCTTCAAAATCATTTCATTTTCTAGTCACTTATTTCTGCAATCCTAGTCAATCTCGTGTTCCGTATGGTTTATAATCCTCTCGCTGAAAGCTTAAACACTGTACTAATGAAGAACACACGCACTAGGGACACACCATGGATTTTCTGAAGGTTTCAAGCAAGTCTTCCCCCGCATCTGTTGCCGGCGCGATTGCCGGTCTTATCAAAGACGGGAACCCCGTACGTATACAATCGATTGGCGCCGGTGCGGTCAACCAGGCCGTCAAGGCAATTGCCATCGCGCGTGGGTATCTCGCACCGAGCGGTATTGACGTTGCCTGCGTTCCCTCCTTCGTCGAACTCGAGATAAACGGTGATACGCGCACGGGCATTCGATTCGCTGTTCACCCGCATTACTCTGACGATATCGTCGAGGTCGAGGAGAGCGTAGACGAAGTAACGCTCGTCTAGGGGCGCCACGTGGTCTTTGCGGATCTGCATATGCACTCGTCCGCATCTGACGGAACGTTCGATGCTGCCCATATTGCCGATCTAGCAGCCAAGACCGAAGGTCTGCATACCATTTCCATCACCGATCACGACAGCCTGGCTGCCCTTGAGGACGCCAGGCTGTCGTGTGCCATGCATGATGTCGGTTTCGTTCCTGGTGTCGAAATCACGACACGACATGCGGGGCGCGCCGTACACATGCTCGGCTACTTTGTCGATGCAAACAGCTCTGCGCTTGCTGGCTTTCTCGACGAGAATCGTCGAAGACGTGCCGAACGTGCCTGCAAGATGGCTGATTTGCTGCATGACCAGGGATATCCCGTATGCGCTGAGGATCTCCTGGCGTCAGAGGAAACACCGAATAGGCCGCTTCTCGCACGCTTGCTCCTGCAACGAGGGTGCGTCTCAAGCGTCGACGATGCCTTCAAGCGGTTGCTCGGCTCCTCGTCACCCTGCTACATCGATGCCGTCTATCCCGAGACGATTGAGGCCATGCGACTCATTGCCGAGGCAGGTGGATGCTCCTTCGTGGCCCATCCCGCACGCTATCGCATCGTTGACCTCATTGCGCGTTTTGCCCACGAAGGCATGACGGGACTGGAGGCGTACCATACCATGCAGTCGCCCGCGCAAAGTGCCGAGCTCGTCGAGATTACCCATGACCTTGGGTTGGGCGTGAGCGGCGGATCGGATTGGCACGGCGATGACGTGCATCGGGCGCAGCTTGGCGGCTGTGGCTTGGACGAAGGACAATACCGTGCGTTTCTCACTGCGTGTGGACGTGCGTAGAGGATGACGAACCGGGGCATACAACAGATGACCGAAGTAGACGAGAGACGACCCCTTGCGGGTATGACGTATTGGCAGCGTACCTTTGGCTGTCAGATGAACGAGAACGATGCCGAACGCGTCTCGGGCATGCTCGAGGAGGCGGGCGCGCTGCCAGTGCTCGCCATTGAGGAGGCAGACATCGCTGTCTTCTTGACCTGCTGCGTACGCGAAAAGGCCGAGTTGCGACTCATGGGGCAGGTCGCATCGATCAAGAACGTTCCCAACGCACATAAGACCAAACGCATCATCGCCGTGGGAGGATGCGTCGGACAGCTCGAGGGCGCAGCACTGCGTGACGAGCTATCGCACGTGGATATCGTCTTCGGGACGCATAACCTCGGGCATCTTGTCGATTTGATACAGCGTCGCCTTGCGACGGGTGAGCCGCAGATCGAGACGATCGACGTGAACGACGGCTTCTCGAGCGATTTGCCGGTGCGTCGCGAGAAGCCATGGCATGCCTGGGTCCCCATCATGACCGGCTGCGACAACTTCTGCAGCTATTGCATCGTGCCCTACGTACGTGGCCGCGAGATGTCACGCCCGCTCGACGATGTCGCAGCTGAGCTAGCCATGCTTGCTGACGAAGGCATACGCGAGGTGACTCTGCTTGGTCAAAACGTCAACTCGTATGGACGCGATCTTTACGGCACGCCGCGTTTTGCCGAGGTGCTTTCGCTGGCGGGGGAGTCGGGTGTCGATCGGGTGCGCTTCGTGACGAGCCATCCCAAGGATCTACTTCCAGAGACCATCGAGGCCATGGCAACGTATCCCAATATCATGCCGCAGCTCCATCTGCCGCTGCAATCGGGTTCAAATCGCATTCTACGCGCCATGAACCGCTCTTATACCGTCGAGCATTATCTTGACCTGGTGTGTGATCTGCGATCCGCCCGTCCCGATATCTCGCTTTCCACGGATATCATCATCGGTTTTCCGGGCGAGACTGAAGAGGACTTCGCAGCTACCCTCGACGTTGTTAAGGAAGTCGGCTATGGGCAGATGTTCCGCTTCATCTACTCGAAACGACCGGGGACGCCGGCGGCAACGATGCCCGATGACACGCCGCGCGAGGTCTTGCAGGGGCGGTTCGAACGCCTTGAGGAGCTTGCCCAGGCAAGCTCGCTTGCGGAGAACAGGCGCGAAGTCGGTCGCATCCTGCCCGTGCTCGTGGATGCGAGCTCGCGACGTGATGCAGGCGTTCTGGCGGGAAAGAGCCCCAAACTTCAGACCGTGCATGCGCCCCTTGCAGATGGCATGCGCATCGAAGACGTCATCGGGCAGATCGTTGACGTTCGCATTGATGACGCGACGACAAACTACCTGCAAGGAGCAATCGTCTGATGTCGAATATTTGCGATAAGGTCGTATGCGTCCAGGGGGCGACTGCCTCGGGAAAATCCGAACTCGCCGAGCGTGTCGCCGCAATCCTTGGCGGAGAGATCATCTCGGCCGACTCCATGCAAATCTATCGTGGCATGGATATCGGAACAGCCAAGGTGCCAGCATCCGAGCGTGCGGTCGCCTATCACTGCATCGACATTCTCGATCCCGGAGAACCCTATTCCGCCGCCCTATTTCAGCATGATGCACGTGCCGCCATCGAGGACATACGTTTGCGCGGGCGTCTGCCCATCATCTGCGGAGGTACCGGCTTTTACGTACGTGCCGCTCTCGATGACATGGACTTTGCTCCGGGGGATACGGAGAATCCTGTTCGGCTGAAGTACATGCACATGCTCGAGGAACTCGGCAGCGATGTCCTTCACGAGCTGCTTGGGCAACGAGATCCCGAGAGCGCTGCGCTCATCCATCCCCATAACGTGCGACGTGTCATTCGGGCATTCGAAATGCTCGAGGAAGGGGAGAGCTATGCCGAGCGCAAGCGGGCCTTTGCCACGCTGCCCGCCCGCATATCAAGCATCAAGTTGGCCCTCGACGTCGAACGACAGATGCTTTATGAACGTATCGACAAACGTGTCGATGTCATGATCGAGAGCGGCCTTGTCGACGAGGTACGACATTTGCTCGATGAGGGCTTCCGTGATGGTCTCACGGCTCCGCAGGCCATTGGCTACAAGGAAATCGTCGCGTATCTGGAAGGCGATATCACGTTCGATGAAGCCATCGCACAGGTCAAGCAGGCAACGCGACGCTATGCCAAACGGCAGCTTTCCTGGCTGCGACGCGACTCCGAAATCATATGGTTACATGCCGATGAGGGGATTACTGATACACTGGTGCAACGTACGATAGACGAGATTGAAAGGGCTGCCCAAACATGAGATACGATTTTGCGAAGCTCAATGGCCTTGGCAATGACTTTGTCATGATTGAGGACCTGAATGACAGGATTACTCTCACCCCAGACCAGATTGCGGCAGTCTGCGATAGGCATTTCGGCGTCGGTGCCGATGGCGTGATTATCGTCAAGCCCTCTCCACGGCCAGAGTGTGCCGCATACATGGATTACTACAACTCCGATGGCACCAAGGCGCAAATGTGCGGCAACGGCGTGCGTTGTTTCGCGAAGTTCCTCGTCGACCGCAATATCATCGATTCGCAGGCAGGAAGCTTCATCGCCGATACACTTGCCGGCCCCAAGCCCATCAGCTTCACGCTCGATGATAACGGCAAGCTTGCCTGTGCCACCGTCGACATGGGTGCTCCCATACTCGAACCGCTTGAAGTTCCGACGACCTTTGGTGGCACCGAGACGCCGTTCGGGCGTGTCGCATGTGATGCGGAGTTCTATCTTGACGGGCGCATGTTGCGCTTCACCTGCGTTTCGATGGGCAATCCTCATGCCGTGACCTTCGTTGACAAGAGAGATCTCGAGCTCGTCAACTCGCTTGGCCCCCTTATCGAGACCTGCGAGGCCTTCCCCGAAGGTACGAATGTCGAGTTCGCGTGGGTCGATGGCGATACCATTCACATGCGCGTGTGGGAACGTGGTTGTGGTGAGACGCTTGCCTGTGGCACGGGAGCTTGTGCGACGGCTGTCGCTGCGCACATATGCGGTCACACGCCGCGAAAGGTCAAGCTCGAACTCATCGGTGGTACCTTGCAGATCGAGTGGCGCGAAAGCGATGGCCATGTCATGATGACCGGCCCGGCCGCCGAAAGCTTTACCGGTAGCTTCGAGCTCTAGGTCCACGCACGTATGCCGCGTCCGAAGTTCGAAGTTGTCACCGAGGAGTCACCTGAGCGGGCCATACTCGTCGGTATCGATCGCGGAGACCCCGACTGGCCATTGGCCGAGTCCATGGCCGAGCTTGAGCGCCTCGTCCAGACTGCGGGTGCCGAGGTCGTGCATACGATGTCCCAGAAGCTCGATGCGCCCAATCCGCGCACCTTTATCGGGGCTGGCAAGGCCGAGGAGCTCGCAGAATGCGTACATGCGCTCCATGCCGACGTCGTTATACTCGACGACGAGCTTTCGCCCTCCCAGCAAAGCAATCTCGAGCGCATCGTCGGGAAACCCGTCAAGGTTATCGATCGAACGGCGCTCATCCTTGATATCTTCGCCCTGCACGCAACAAGCCGAGAGGGTCGCCTGCAGGTTAAGCTCGCCCAAAACCAATACCTCTATCCGCGACTGCGTGGCATGTGGAGCCATCTGGCCGCACATCGCATGGGTGGCGGCGTCGGTTCGCGCTTCGGTGAGGGCGAATCCCAGCTCGAAGTTGACAGGCGTCTCGTGCGCAAGCGAATCGGGCGCATACGTCGCGAGCTCGCCAGTCTTGAGAGCAGCAGGAACACACAGCGCAAGCATCGCAAGCAATCTGGTGTTTTTCGCGTTGCCCTGGCTGGCTATACCAACGCCGGCAAATCGAGCCTCATGAACGCTCTTACGGGTTCGGATGTACTTGCATATGACAAGCTGTTTGCGACGCTCGACTCGACAACGCGTGTGCTCGACTTGCCCGGTGCCAGTAAGGTAACGCTGACCGACACCGTCGGTTTTATTCAGAAGCTTCCACATAATCTCGTCGAGGCATTTCATTCGACACTCGATGAGGTGCGTGAAGCCGACCTCGTTCTGCTCACGGTTGATGCTGCTTCAACACAGCGCGATGCCCAGCTCAAAGCCGTCAAAGACGTACTCGGCCAGATCGGTGCATCTGATATTCCCCGACTCACGGTCTTCAACAAGATAGATTTGCTCGAACATGAGCGCAGCGAGGAGCTCGGGCATTTGCGAGACCTCTATCCCGAAGCCGTATTCCTCTCTGCCAAGACAGGCGTGGGGATGAGTGACTTGCGCGCCAGACTCGAGACAGAACTCGAGAGCCGTTATGCATCCATGCATGTATGCATACCCTATGACCAGGGACGATATGTCACCATTGCACATGAGCAAGCGTGCGTAAATCATGAAAGCTATGAAGCGGATGGAATCTGCCTCGAAGTGTGCCTGCCCGCGTCGCTCGTGAGCCAGTTCAAGCAGTTTGAAATTGCATAGGGACTAATAGCTCCGGAACAAACCGGTAACAACGCCGAGAATCTGCGCATCGCGCGTGAAGATTGGCTCCATGGCATCATTGTGTGGCTGCAGACGTATGCAATCCTTTTCCTTGTAGTAGGTCTTGACCGTTGCACCATCATCAATCATCGCAACGACGATATCCCCGTTATTGGCTGTGTTCTGCTCACGCACGAGAAGCGTGTCGCCATCGAAGATACCAGCATTGATCATGGAGTCGCCGTGCACCGTGAGCAAAAACGAATTGCGATCGCCGAAGAGCGAGGTGGGCAGCGGCACCTCCTCTTCTATGTTTTGCTCGGCAAGAATGGGTGTGCCTGCGGCAACGCGCCCGACCAGGGGAAGCTGAACGAGCGAATGCTCGTTGAACTGCGTAGCCGACGTATTGCTTGCCGGCGTCTTCTGTTCTTGCTCTGACCCCGTAATGACCATGGACCGTGATTTAGCCCCGTCACGCCTGATATATCCCTTTGCCTCAAGCGCGTTGAGATGCGCATGCACAGTGGAGGGTGAAGACAGGCCAATGGCCTGACCAATCTCACGCACGGATGGGGGATAGTGCTTTACCTCGATGCACTTTCGAATGTAATCAAGTATCTGTTGTTGGCGCTTGGTGAGCTTTTCGTTATCCATGCCATCCTCCTGGACTCGTTATCGAAGAGTTTAGACGAAACTCTCGTTAATTACAAACAGATGTTCGTTTTTTTATTGGCATCAAACAAATGTTCGTATATTATATATCGAGAACAGATGTTCGGTTTAAAACCGTGTCACAGGTAACGGGTATAACAAACGAGCACGTAAATGAAGCAAATAGGAGGTCAACATGAACGCTCTCCGCACGCAAGAAGCCAGCATGATGCTCACATCAGTCAATGTACAGCCGCAGCTTACCGTTATCCAGGGCATGCCACGCACACGTGAATCGCTATTAGACCGTATGGCAGATATGGCGTTCGGCTATTTACACGGCGGTGATTTTTCCTCGGATGTGCACGACGTGCTCGATTCGCGCATGCGTCACGTTTTCCTCAACGGCATGCGTGAGCGAGTCTTTGCCTTCGCTGCATGCACCGTAGCCATAGGCGCTCTTTTCGTCTTCTCCTTCATGTAAAAAGGGGAGGCAGCTGGGGCAAACGCTCGTGCAAGCTCGGCCGTAAGACCGTCGTTCTCTGTTAGAATCACGCTACTTGATAATTCAACGCAAAGTGAGGAGAACGGATGCTTTGCCCAAACTGCAGCTGTAAAGAATCCCGGGTAATCGATTCGCGTTCATTTGACGACGGAGCAAGCATAAAACGCAGGAGAGAATGTCTCGAGTGCGGAACACGTTTCACGACCTTCGAGAGAAGGGAAGAGGAACCTATCATGGTTCTCAAGCGAGACGAGCACATCGAGCCTTTCGATCGCTCCAAGCTTCTCAAGAGCCTGCTTTCGGCAACCGCCAAACGCAATGTTTCGCTTCATACACTCGAAGCCTTTGTCGACATGGTCGAAAATGATATTCGCAACACATATCGAGGACCTATCCCTTCTTCGTCCTTGGGAGACCAAGTTCTCATAAGATTGGGTGATTTGGATAAGGTTGCATATATTCGTTTCGCCTCGGTCTACAAGGACTTCAAGGATATCGACGAGCTGCGCGAAGAGCTTGAGAGCCTGACCGAAAGCGCAGCTGACGCAGCATCGGCCACCGACGTTCAGGAGCTAGAAGATGAGTAAGACCATCACGCTTAAACTCAAAAAGCTTGATGAAGGGCTGCCAACGCCCGCATACGCAAATCCGGGTGATGCGGGGCTTGACCTCTATGCAGCCAAGGACGTGACCCTGCAGCCAGGACAGCGCGTTATGATTCCAACGGGCATTGCCATTGCCATTCCTCGGGGTTATGCAGGCTTCGTGCAGCCGCGTAGCGGTTTGGCTGCCAAGCAGGGTTTCTCCATCGTGAACACACCGGGACTCATAGATAGCGGGTATCGCGGAGAGATCGGCGTGATCGGACTCAATACAGACACGCAGAGCGAAATTGCCATCAAACGTGGAGACCGCGTTGCGCAGCTTGTCATTCAAGAGGTTCCCGTTGTCGAGCTGCTCGAGGTAAACGAGCTTGACGAAACCGAGCGTTCTTCTGGCGGATTCGGCTCCACCGGTAAGTAGCGTATTCTCACAGGCTCCGAACATGTAGCCGCTTACGTGCGCCTCTACATGTTCGGAGCTTTTCTATCTTCAATTACTGTATGTCTGATAATGTATCTTATGGGAACTTATGTATTTCGACACAAAGTGCATCACACGAGGCTGAATCAACAGGCGCTCTCCCTCTTCGCGAGACGCCTCTTCAGGAACGCATGCATTACCAGACACATTAGCAGGCAGCCGATGGCCGCTCCCGAGGCATCCACGAGCACGTCGGCAACTTGTCCTGCACGTCCGTCGATGAAAAGCTGGTGAATCTCGTCGCTGCACGCATAGAGCACCGCGATGACAAATGCCGCAACACCCACAAGCGCCACGCGTCGTCCAAGCGACGACATGGCCGCTTTCTTATCGCAGCGCCAGGCGTAAAGCTGCCAACATGTGATCACGAGCGATATGGCGAGACAAGCATACTCGGATGCGTGTGCGGTCTTACGTATGGGCCAGGACATCTGGGCGATGATCTGCGTTTGTTGCTCAATCGGCATGGTGTCGAATCCTCCGACGAAGGTGGATGCAAGCATGCGTGCAATCGAATCGCTCAGCGATCCCGACTCTCCTCCGCTTTGTGCCGAGAAGCAGAAGATGAGCACCATAATCGCAAGGGTCAAGCCCATGCTCAATGTGACTTTGAGAGCGCGCACGTCACCTCCCTCGCACCAGACGCTCCATTTCATGTCGTCCATCATATCTTCTGAAGGCGAATATGCAAAAAAATCGAGTAATTTACTACTACAGCGTGCAAAAGTGGTCTATAGTGTTCGCAATCTGATTTGGAGGACCATTGAACGATCGAGTGAACATACCGAGGCATCACGGTGCGGCCGTGCATGCCAGCGCGCTCTCGTTTGCCTCCATCTTTTCCTATTATCGATACCTCTAGCACACGGCGGGATGCACGTGCCGACACTCCATGTCTCGCGTGCGCTTGATGTCCTTGTCGTGTGCGCCTCCGCCTGTTCGTTGTACTACCGTGAGAAGGAAAGAGCATGTTCGTCAAAATACTACTCATCATCATATTCATAGCCATCGCGGTTGGCGTCGGCATCTACACGCGCCGTGCCGCCTCACGCGATGTCGACGGCTTCATTCTCGGTGGTCGTAACGTCGGTCCTTGGCTTTCGGCCTTCGCCTACGGCACCGCCTACTTCAGCGCCGTCGTGTTCATCGGCTACGCTGGCCAATTTGGCTGGAAGTACGGCATGGCCGCGACCTGGGCGGGTATTGGCAACGCCGTGATTGGCAGTTTGCTTGCCTGGTGGGTGCTCGGTCCGCGCACGCGCGAGGTCACGCAGCGACTCAAGGCCTCGACCATGCCCGAGTTCTTCGGCAAGCGCTACCAGAGCAAGGGACTGCGAATCGCATCGGCAGCCATCATCTTCGTGTTCCTCATCCCCTACACCGCGTCGGTATACAATGGCCTGTCGCGTCTGTTCACGATGGCGTTCGGCGTACCCTACGAGTGGTGTGTCATCGGCATGGCCGTCGTGACATGCATATACGTCGTGTTGGGCGGTTACATGGCCACGGTCGTCAACGACTTTCTGCAGGGCATCGTCATGCTCGTCGGTATCACGGCCGTCATCATCGCGGTTCTGCAAACGCAGGGAGGACTTTCCGAAGCCGTCGTTCAGCTTTCCCAGATTCAGGCACCAGGTACCGAACAGCTGGGTGCCTTCACGAGCTTCCTCGGCCCCGATTTCCTCAACTTGATGGGTGTCGTCATCCTGACATCGCTTGGCACCTGGGGCCTGCCGCAGATGGTGCAGAAGTTCTATGCCATCAAGTCTGGTCCGGCCATCAAGCAGGGCGCCATCATCTCCACGGTCTTCGCTTTCGTAATCGCCGGTGGCAGCTACTTCCTCGGTGGCTTCGGCCAGCTCTTCGGCGACCAGATCGCCTATGCTGCCAACGGCACGCCGGTCTACGACTCCATCATCCCGACGATGCTGTCGAACTTGCCCGATTTCCTCATCGGCCTCGTCATTGTGCTCGTGCTCTCGGCGTCGATGAGCACGCTGTCTTCGCTCGTGCTCACCTCGAGCTCGGTGCTCACGCTCGACCTCATCAAGGGTAACATCGTCAAGGACATGAACGAGAAGAAGCAAATCGTCTGGATTCGCGCGCTACTTGTCGTCTTCGTGGCCATCTCCGCTCTTATCGCGGTGTTCCAGTACCAAAGTTCCGTAACTTGGATTGCACAGCTCATGGGCATTTCCTGGGGTGCTTTGGCCGGCGCCTTCCTCGGCCCGATGCTGTGGGGTCTGTACAGCAAGCGCATCAGCAAGGCCGCCGTGTGGGCGAGTTTCATCGTCGGTGTGGGCCTGACGACCGTGAACATGATCATGGGCTTTGTCGGCACGCCGCTCATTGCTTCCCCCATCAATGCCGGTGCCATCGCGATGATTCTCTCGATCATCATCGTGCCGGTCGTGAGCTTGTTCACCAGGGCAGTGCCCTTCGAGGTCAATCCGCCGAGTCCCGAGTCCGGTACCGATCGCGAGCTCTATGCCGAGATCGAGGCGATGCCCGATGCAAAGGCAAGCACGCGTCGCGAGATCGTCGCGGGCGCCAATGTCGAGGAGATCGAGCTTCTCGATCAGGAGCAAGATGAGAAGAAACGCGAGTAGCCTTACGCGACATGCATTGCATAAGCGAAGGGGTCCGGTTTATCCGGACCCCTTCTTAGTACCCCGCGAAATGCTTGAGGGCGAACTTGACGGCGCGCTCGGCACCGTAAGGCGTGGCATCCGCAAGTCTGATGCCGCAACGCATGAAGCGCGTGTCGAAGAAGAGATTGCGCAACTTGTACTGACGGCGTATCTCGGTGACGACAGGCTGCATGAGTGCACGGTAGCTTGCCTTGTTGACGAGCGCACGCGCGAGCATACGTGCCGAATGAAGCGCATGGTAGATACCCTCGCCAGAAGGTGGCGCGATGAGGCTCGCCGCATCGCCGATGAAATAGACGCCGTCACGCTCGAGCAGGATGTCGCTTCCGGTTGGAATGAAGGCGCCGCGCCGCGTCTCGTATTCGACGTCCATCTGGTTGGCGAATGCCCGAAGGCGGACGTCGAGGTCGGGCTCGCCTGCATAGGCGCAGCAGCCGAGTTTGGCGACGTCGCCGCAAGGTGCGTACCAGGAGTACCCGATGAAGCCGTCCTCGTAGTCCATCGTAAGCGGCGCACCCGTGTTTGTGACCATAGTCTCAAGCGAGAGAATCGCGTCGGGTGTGCTACCGGTGAGCGCCTTTCGTACGTATGAAAGCGCCCCATCGGCGGCGATGAGCGTGCCATAGCCAAGAATCTCCTGCACGTCGTCACGCGTTCCCTCAAGGCGATGTTGATCGAAGTCGATTGCACGCACATGAAAACGGTCGACGAGCTCTCCCCCACACTCACGAAAGGCATCGAGTACGAACGCATCGAGCTCGCGTCTCTCGACACTGCACATCTCGATGCCATTGAGGTCGACCGTGATGCCTGCTGCATCACAGCGCATGGACGTGAACTGTGACTTCACAAGCTTATTAGACCAATTGTCGAATATCATGTCGAGTTCGCGCATGGCGCGGGGCGTGACAAGGCCAGCGCAGAGCTTGGACTTTTTCAAGACGTCGAGACGTTCGAGGAGCATGACGTCACAACCTGCTTTATGCAGGAGATATGCGCAAGTCGCCCCCGCAAGGCCAGCTCCGACGATGAGATAGTCGATATGGCGCACGGCTATATCCCCTCGTAATCGAAGTCGGGTATGAAGGACTCGTCAGCCGTATCGCCTTCTTGCATAAAACTATTCATGATGTCTAAATCAAGGGCGTAGTCAATGAGCTCGTCGTATTCGTCTTCGCTCACACGAGAGGCGAGTTCCGGATAATCCCGAATAAGCTCCTCGGAAGGTGTGAACTGGTTCATGATGCTCACGATCATGTCATCGCGATAGGGCTTTGCGGCAAGCAGCTCCATAACGCGTTTGGAATCCTCGAGATGTCCTGGGAGCAGGAGATGACGTACGACGACGCCGCGTACGAGGCGCTCCTCCCCCCTCTCGGTTTCGTCATAGCGCAGCGGCCCCACGAGCTCGAACATGGCATCGAGAGCACGAGAGGCGATATGCGGATAGTCAGGTGCTGCGGAATAGCGCTGGGCAAGCTCAGACGAAGCGTACTTGAAGTCGGTGAGAAAGACATCGACGTAGCCATCGAGTTCAGCGACGGCCTCGGGCAGCTCGTAGCCACTGGTGTTGTAGACGATGGGCAAGGCAAGCGGTCTGCTCGAAAACCCGTCTGAACGGGCAAGATCGAGGGCTGCTTTGATTTGCGGAACAAAGTGCGTCGGCGTCACGAGGTTGATGTTGAGGGCTCCGCGCTCCTGCTGCTCGAGAAAGATGCGAGCCAGGCGCTCGATGGAGACGGCGCGACCTATTTTGCCACGTGCGATGTCCTTGTTCTGGCAGTAGACGCAGCGAAGCGGACAGCCCGAGAAAAACACCGTGCCACTCCCCGACTCACCGCTGATGGGCGGTTCCTCCCAGAAGTGAAGCGCCGCGCGTGCAAGACGCACCTCATCGCCCTCGCCGCACACGCCATGTGTTCTCGTACGATCAACATGGCAATGACGAGGGCATATGGCGCATGCTTCCATCATAGGTGCGAAAGGCTATCCCTCGAGCTTTTCGGTGACGATCGCCGAGATGACCTTGGGGTTACCTTGACCGCCAAGCTGCTTCATGACCTGCCCCATGAAAAAGCCCTGCAGACCCGTCTTTCCGCCACGGTACGCTTCGACCTTATCGGGATTTGCCGCCATGAGCTCCTCGACCATCTGCTCGATGGCGCCTGTGTCGGTTGTCTGCTCCATACCGTGCGACTTGACGTACTCCTCGGGATCGACGCCATCCCCGATGAGCGCGGCAAGAACTTCCTTACCCTGTTTGGAGCTGATCGTGTCATCGGCCAGAAGCTTGGCAAGCTTTGCCAGCGCTGCCGGGGCGATACCGGACTTCGAGACGGTCGTGGCGTTTTCGTTTGTCCACGCGCTCACGTCATTGATGATGAGGTTTGCGATCTTCTTGGCGACAGCCGCGTCTTCGTCGTGGGCAGCCTCCTCGAAGAACTCGGCGATTTCGACATCACCGGCAAGCTCGCCGGCATCATAGGCGGGCAGACCATAGCTTTCCATGAAGCGCTGCTTCTTGGCATCAGGCAACTCGGGAAGCTTGGCACGCACGGTCTCGATGAATTCGTCGGAAAGGTCAAAGGGGGCCAGATCGGGATCGGGGAACATGCGATAATCATCTGCCGTCTCCTTGACGCGCATGACAATGGTACGCTTGGCGCCAGGCTCCCAGTGACGCGTCTCCTGGCGGATGACTCCACCGCTCTCGAGCACCTCGGCTTGGCGGCAGATCTCGTAGGCAAGGCCATCGTGAAGGTTCTTGAACGAGTTGATGTTCTTGAGTTCCGTCTTCGTACCAAGCTCCGTCGATCCACGACGGCGCAACGAGACATTGCCATCGGCGCGCAAGGAGCCCTCTTCCATCGAGCAATCCGAGATGCCGAGCGTGAGATAAATCTGACGCAGCTTCTGCATGAAGGCACGAGCTTCTTCCGGTGTACGCAAGTCGGGCTCGGTGACGAGCTCGATGAGCGGCGTGCCGGCGCGATTGTAATCGACGAGCGAGCGCTCCGCGCCATCGATACGGCCCTCCGAGCCACCCAGATGCGTCATCTTTCCCGCGTCTTCTTCCATGTGGATGCGCGTGATGCCGATACGCGTCGTATACGATCCGTCCTCGTCCTTGGGAATATCGACACGTTCGGCAGCGCCCTTGGCGGAAAGTTCGAGGTCAAGATGACCGCGCATGCAGAACGCGAGTGGGCCCTGCGTGGTCTGGAAGTTCTTGGCCATGTCCGGGTAGAAGTAGCCCTTGCGATAGAACATCGTGTGCTTCTCGATGTCGCAGTTGGTCGCCAGGCCGGCGAGCACGATGCTCTCGATGGCGGCCTTGTTGGGCACGGGCAGGGCGCCGGGCATGCCGAGGCAAACCGGGCAAGTGTGCGTATTCGGATCTGCGCCGAACTCAATCGGGCACGAGCAGAACATCTTGGTCTTGAGCGTGGTGAGCTCGGCATGAACCTCGAGGCCGATGACGGCTTCCCAGTCCTTGAGGACCTCAGTCAGTTCCTTCATGAGAGACCTCCCTCCTCGAGCGGCGCGATGCGGGGAACGACGGTCGCAGCCTCAAGTGCAGCACCCACGCGCAGGATGACCTCGTCATGGAACTGCGGGCCCACGATTTGCAAACCGATGGGCAGGCCGGAATCCTCGCCGAGTGCAACGGGCAGGCTCATTCCGCCGTTACCCGCGATGTTGATGCTGATGGTGTAAATGTCCGAGAGGTACATGGATGCAGGGTCACTCACCTCGCCGAACTTGAAGGCAGTACGCGGACTCGTGGGCAGCACGATTGCGTCGACCTTCTCGAACGCCTTCGTGTAATCTGCCGTGATGAGCGTGCGCACCTTTTGCGCGGGGATGTAGTACTCGTCATAGACGCCACTCGCGAGTAGCCAGGCACCAAGCATGATGCGACGCTTTGCCTCCGGGCCAAAGCCCTGGGCACGGCTATCCTCGTAACGCTGCTCGAGATTCTTGCCGTGGGCGTGATGTCCGTAGCGCACCGAATCGAAACGCGAGAGGTTCGAGAACGCCTCGCAGGGCCCGAGCACGTAATAGGCGCTGATAGCGGCTGCCGCATTGGGCAGCTCGACTTCGACAATCGTGGCTCCCAGCTCTTCGAGCCTCGCGACGCTTTCCTCGAAAGCATGCTTGACTTCAGACGTGAGGCCGTCGAGTTCGAGCAGGGTGGGCACGATGCCGATGCGCATGCCGTTGACGCCGGCATCGAGATTGGCGGTAAAGTCGATATCGCAGGGCTGGCTCGTGCAATCGAGCGGGTCACGTCCAGAAATCGCGTTGAGCGCATATGCCGCATCCTCGACGCTACGGGCAAAGGGACCGACCTGATCAAGCGAGCTGCCAAAGGCAACCACGCCGTAGCGACTGACCACGCCATAGCTCGGCTTGAGGGCGACCGTGCCACAGAAGCTTCCCGGTTGGCGGATGGATCCGCCCGTATCGCTGCCGAGCGACAACGTCGCCATGCCCGCGGCAACGGCAGCCGCCGAACCACCCGAAGACCCGCCGGGCACGCGTTCGAGATCCCAGGGGTTGCTCGTCGTCCCGAAGTACGAGGTCTCGGTCGATGAGCCAAACGCGAACTCGTCCATATTCGTCTTGCCCAGACAGATGCCGCCTGCGTCGAGTGCTTTGGCGACACAGGTTGCCGTGAACGGGCTCACGTAGGTTTCGAGCATATGTGATGCGCAGGTCGTGTGCGTGCCGACGAGGTTCATGTTGTCCTTGAAGGCGATGGGGACGCCGGCGAGGATGCCGATGGGTTCACGGGCGGCGATAGCCGCATCGATGGCATCGGCTTGCTCGTAGGCAAGCTCGGGGGTGAGCTCGAGAAACGCATGGACCTTCGAGTCAAGCGCATCGATCACGTCGAAGGCGGACGTCGTGAGCTCGCGGGCGCTGAACTGGGCATTCAGCAGGCCCTCGTGGATTTCACGAACGCTCAGTTGAGGATAGTTCTGCATCAGCGATCGCCTCCCTCACCAAGAATGGAGGGAATCTCGAAGCATCCTTCGCTTGTGGAATCGCTGTTCGACAGCGCGACCTCACGCTCGAAGGACTCCCCCACCTCGTCCTCGCGCATGACGTTTGAGAGGCTGCCGATGGGATGGAAGGTCGGCTCGACACCCTCGAGCTCGTACTCGGTGATGGGCTTGAGCGTCTCGATGATGTTGTTGAGGTCGACCGTCATCGCGGATAGCTCGTCATCCGTAAGGCCGATGCGCGCATACTCGGCGATGTCGCGCACATCCTGTTCGGTCAGAGTCACCTTAGTCCTCCTCGATGCGAATCATGGTACCGATCTGGGCGACGCATGCCAGGGCCTTGACTTCCTTGAGGGCTTCCTCGAAGTGAGCCTCGTTGGCCGTATGCGTCATGAAAATGAGCTCTGCGGTGCCGTCACCATGCGTCGTGGGTTGCACCATGCTGCGAATGGAGACATCGTACTGGCTGAAGATCTCGCTGATGGCAGCAAGCACGCCAGGCTCGTCCTTTACAAGTAGGCGCAGATAATACTTGGTCTCGAGCTTTCCGATGCCACGCAAGGGCAGGTTATCGGTACAGGTGCACCCGACGATGGGCTTGACGTCGTTGGCGACGTGACGCGCAACCTCGATGGCATCGCCCATGACGGCCGATGCGGCAGGACCTGCGCCCGCACCCTCACCGAAGAACATGCAGTCACCCACGGCATCGCCCGTCACGTAGATGGCGTTATAGACACCGTTGACATTGGCAAGTTGATGGTCCGTGGGAATCATGGCCGGATGGACGCGGACATCAATCTCGCCATCGATCTTGTGGGCGATGGCAAGCAGCTTGATGGTGTATCCCATATCCTCCGCATGCCTGAAATCCACGGGCTCGATGGAGCGAATGCCCTGCGTGAAGACGTCATCGAGTGTCACGCGGGAGTTGAAGGCGATAGAGGCGAGAATCGCGATTTTTGCGGCAGCGTCGTAGCCGTCAACGTCGGCCGTCGGATCAGCCTCGGCATAACCGAGTTCCTGCGCGCGTTTGAGCACCGTGTCGTAATCGAGGCCCTGTTCCATCTCGGTGAGCATGTAGTTGGTCGTTCCGTTGACAATGCCAAGAACGGTATTGATCTCGTTGCTGATGAGAGAATGCTTGAGAGGTTGAATGATGGGAATGCCGCCGCCTACGGACGCCTCGAAGGCAACTTCTACGCCATGATCATCGGCGGTATGGAAGATCTCCGCACCACGCGTCGCCATGAGGGCCTTGTTAGCGGTGATCACGTTTTTCCCCGCGCGCAGGGCATCAAGCACGACGTCAGCCGCCATGCCCGTCCCGCCAATGAGCTCGATGACGATGTCGATATCCGGATCATTGACGATATCCTCATATGAATCGACGATTGCACCATCGGGAATGCCAAGGGCTTCAAGCTTGGAGCGCGTGCGTGTCGTTGCCTTGGCAATCACCATGTCAACGCCCGCATGCCTCATGAAATCATCGTGGTGCTTTTGCAATATGCGAATGAATCCGCCACCGACGGTTCCGCATCCCACCAGACCGAGCTTCACTTGCTTCATGCATATCTCCTTTTGAAAATGCCTACGCATTTGAGCATACGTCACGTGCGAGCAGATCGTCATAAGTCTCACGGCGCACGACCTCGCGAGCTACGCCATCATGGACGAAGACGATGCCAGGACGCACCTGCTTGTTATAGTTGCTCGCCATCTCGTTGCAATACGCGCCGGTGCCGAGTACGCAGATATGATCACCAGCCTCACATGCCTGCAGGGGGGCGTTCTTCACGACGACGTCGCCCGACTCGCAATGCTTGCCGACGATGTCGCAGATGACGTCACGGGGCTTGTCAGCACGTTCCACGACGAACGCCTCGTACTTCGACCCATAGAGCGCCGTGCGGATGTTATCCGTCATACCGCCATCGATGGCGACGTAGGTGCAGATGCCGGGAACCGTCTTGACCGAACCGACGGTGTAGAGCGTGATGCCCGCGTTCGCGACGATGGAGCGACCGGGCTCCACGAAAATGTGCGGATATGGGTAATCGTATTCGCTGCAATTGGCGTGGATGGCGCCCGTCGCAATCTGGGCGAACTGCGCGATGGTCGAGGGGCGATCGTAGATGGTGTAGGGAATGCCAAGGCCGCCGCCCATGTCGAAGATCTGCGCGACGAAGTCATGGGCCTGGCGCATGTCGTTCATGAAGCCGAACATGGTGTTAATGGCCTCGACATAGGAGGTGAGTTCGAAGATCTGCGAGCCGATGTGGCAGTGGAACCCGGCGACCTCGACTCCGGGCAGCGTCAACGCGTAGACGAGCGCTTCCTCAGCCGCGCCGTTACGGATGTTGAAGCCGAACTTTGAATCCTCGTTGGCCGTCTGGATATAGGCATGCGTGTCAGCTTCGATACCGGGGCAGACGCGAATGATGATGCGTTGGGTGACACCCTGTGCGCTCGCGTAGGTCGAGATGCGTTCGATCTCCTCATGCGTATCGACCACGAAGCACGCGACACCGGCGTCGATGTACTCCTCGATCTCGCGTTGGGACTTGTTGTTGCCCTGCGCGAAGACATGCTTCATCGGAAATCCCGCCGCCTTGGCGATGGCGAGCTCTCCCCCGCTTGCCACGTCGATGTAGCAATCCTCCTCGGCGACGATCTTGTCCATGGCAACGCAGCAGAAGGCCTTGGCGGCATAGACGATGTCGCTTTGCGGATAGCAGGTGCGGAACTCATCGCGATAGCTTGAAAGCTGCTTGCGGATATGGTCCTCGTCGTAGACATAGAGAGCGGTACCGAAATCGCGGGTGATATCGCGCAAATCGATGCCGTCGAGCGTCACCTTGTCGCCCTCGACCTCCATGCTCATGGGAGCAACCTTGAGGAGGTCGGATGCCTTCATGTAGTCGGGCAGAACATGTTCGCGTGTTGGTGCAATTGACATGCTGAACTTCTCCTTTTGTTACATGCTCGTAGGTGCCGACACACCGAGCAGGGACAGGGCGTTTCTCAGGACGCGACGCGTCGCGTCACAGACGTAGAGACGTGCCGTCGTGAGGCGCACGTCATCGCCGATGACGTGACATTGGGTATAGAACTGGTGGAACTCGCTTGCGAGGCTCGTCGCGTAATGCGTAAGTCTGAACGGGGCAAGGTCACGCGCGCATCCTGCGACGAGCTCGCCAAACTCGTCGATGCGGCGTGCAAGGGCAAGCTCTGTCTCATGCGTAAGCGGCGAGAGGTCGGCATCGGCTGGGATAAGGGATGCGGCGATGGCATCAGGGTTTGCTCCGGATGCGTTTGCATCCTCGATACCAGCGGCCTTGCGCAGGATCGAACATATGCGTGCATGAGCATACTGAACATAGTAGACGGGATTGGTCGAATCCTGCTTCTTGGCTTGCTCGATATCGAAGTCAATTGCCTGGTCGGTTGAGCGCGCGAGCATGAGGAAGCGCGTGGCGTCGGCTCCGACCTCGTCAAGGACCTCCTCAAAGCTCACCATCTCGCCCGTGCGCTTGGACATACGTACGGGCTCGCCGTTACGAAAGAGGTTAACCATCTGGCCGATGACGACCTCGGGCTGACCGGGATGGTCGAAGACATGGCCAACCGATTGGATGCGTTTGATATAGCCATGATGATCGGCACCGAGGATGTCGATGCAGCGATCGAAACCGCGGTCGAACTTGTTCTTGTGATAGGCGATATCGGGCGCGAAATAGGTATAGCTGCCGTCGGCCTTGACGAGCACGCGGTCCTTGTCGTCACCGAACTCCGTGGTCCTGAACCACACGGCATCATCTTTGTCGTAGAGGTATCCCCTCTCGCGCAGCGCATCGAGAGCGCGCGTAAGACGAGAGCCCCCGTCGGCGTCCGTGGCATAGGTGCTGCGCTCGGAATACCACACGTCGAACTCGAGGCCAAAACCCGCGAGCAGCTCCTTCGTGTGCTCGAAGACCGTCTTGTAAGCGAGCTCCTTGAAGTACGCGGCGCGCTCGTCGGCATCGGCATCGACCCAGGCGGCGCCTTCTGCATCGTAGATGATGCCGGCGATATCGATAACGTAGGCGCCGGCATAGCAGTTTTCGGGAAGCTCGGCTCGATACGAATCCATGTTCTCGATGATGATCTCGTAAGCGCCATCGACATCCGTGGCGGCGCCTTCGGCAATGAGGCGTGCGACCTGCAGGTAGCGAAGTGCCACGGACTCCGCGAAGATGTCCATCTGGTTGCCCGCGTCGTTGATGTAGAACTCGCGGGTCACATCGTAGCCTGCAAAGGAAAGGACGTTTGCCATCGCATCACCGAGTGCCGCCCAACGGCCATGCCCCAAATGCATGGGGCCTGTCGGGTTGGCGGAGATAAACTCGAGGTCGACCTTGATGCCATCGCCGTCATGACTTGAGCCATAGCGCGTGTCCTCGCTACGCACCACGCGAAACACGTTTTGCAATGCGGCATCGGAGAGCTTGATGTTGATGAAACCGGGACCGGCGATTTCGACGGAGGCGACTTCGGGCGCGTCGGCAATATGCGCGACGATAATCTGCGCGATGTCACGGGGATTCATGTGCGCTTGCTTGGCGCATCGCATGGCAATGGAACTCGCCCAATCGCCGTGCGCAAGGTCACGAGGACGCTCGACCTGTGCCGATGGCAGGTCATCGAGGGGAAGCTCGCCAGATTCGATGGCGGATTTGATAGCGGATGTGATGATGTCTTCTACTAACGTACGCACGGATGCTCGGTTCCTTTCAGGCTAATTGCATACGAAGCAACTATTCTAGCTGAACACGAGGGCGTTATACGCGAGAAGTACAAGGTAGCTTGGGTTATTCGGTATAGGTTGCAAGTGCGTTGTTTGACTTGAGATACGCAAGGACAGCAGACATGACACATTCCCTGATGTCGATCGTCTCATACGTGTATTCGGTATAGACCTCGAGCGTCGCGTTGATGGCGTTGAGCGATGCGCTGTCGAGGGAAAGCTCAGGCTTCATGTCCTCATAGAGATAACCGGCCTTCTTGAGCGCATCGTATGCAAGCTGGGGCAACTTCTCCCCTATCGCCTCCAAATCCGCCATGCTCGAGATCTCGAATGTCAGATCCGTCGTCTGGAAGGGCGGAAGGACGGTCACCGCATTTGAGTTGAAGACCGCGTTGGGGATGATATAGCTGTTGCCATCAGCATCTTCCATCTTCACGACACGCCAGGTGATGTCGTCGATTTTGCCCGTAATGTCCCTAATCGAGATCCAATCCCCCATTTTGAAGTCACGTGACAAGGAAACCTGCAAGCCACCGATGAGGTTGGATATCGTGTTCTGCAGACCGAGGGAGAGCGCGATACCGCCAACGCCCAGGGCTCCCCATAGCACCGAGGTGTTGTAGTTGAAGCACCATTTGAGAATGCACGAGATGCTCACGAACCAGATGACGACGCGTATGATGTTGGCAACGATCGAGCCACCGACCACACCCCCCGTCGTCTTCTTGAGCGTCCGGTACATCACCTTGACGAGAAGGTGTGCGACCAGCATCGTCCCCAAAATGGTGAGAATGGCAACGGCGGCAACGAGGACGTAGCCGCCGTGATGGTATAGATATGTGCTCTCGATGGCCTCCACGAGCGTGCGCCGCGTTCTTCGTGCTATCCGGCGTAATCGATGAGTTTGGCGGCAACCTGCTTCTTGCGGGAAAGCACGCCGGGCATCCAGACGGGGCCATCGGCGAAGGAAATCTCGAAGGCATCGGCGATGAAGTCAGTGTCACCGGCGGCAACGAAGTCGCTACCCTCGACGATGATGTCGGTCAGGAGCATGAGGGCCGCATCATAGCCGCCTTCTTCCTGAATTTTGGCAACCTGCGCGGCGATATCGTCCGTGCGCCCACGCAGTCCCTCGAGGTCCACGGTCTCGTACTGGGCGATCCAGCATTTCTTACCACCGAAGTTGAACTCCTTGGAGTCACGGCTGCAAATATCCTCGATCGAGACATCGTCATCGCCACCACGGGACTTAAAGATCTTCATGCCGAACTCGACGGGATCGACGCCGAGAATCTGCGCGAGCCTCTCGACGTGTTTGGCGTCGACCTCGGTTGCCGTGGGCGACTTGAGGATGACCGTGTCCGTGAGGATGGCCGAGAGCAGGCATGCGGCAATCTGCTTGTCAGGCGCGATGCCGAAGTACTCGTAGAGCTTCGTGATAATCGAGGTGGTTGAACCCCAGGGCAGGTTGATGAAGGTGATGGGTGCCGAGGTGGAGACATCGGCGATGCGATGGTGGTCGATGATCTCGGCGACCTCGGCGTCTTCGATGCCATCGACGGCCTGGCCCATCTCGTTATGATCGACGAGCACGAGCACGTCGCCCTCGCCCACCCGCTCTATGAGGGCAGGTGCCTCGATGCCGTACTCCTCGAAAATCATCGCGCTCTCGGCTGGCAACTCGCCCAGACGTACGGGGATGTACTCGTTATCGGCATCGGTAATGTTCTTGAGGTTGGCGTAGGCGTACGCCGCCATGATTGAATCGTTATCGGGATTCTTATGTCCAACTACGTAAATCTGTGCCATGAGAGTCTCTCCTCGAAATCGAAATATCGCGATTATACCTTTATCCGAGCTTCACGATGGGCGCATATCCCTTGAGAAGCGTCTTTGTCTTGCCGCTCTTCTTGAAGTAGACCGAGATCTTGTCTCCCTCTATGCCAACGACGACGCCTGGGCCGAAGGTCTTATGCTCGACATGATCTCCCTCGGCAAACTCGGCCGATGAAGCGGCAGATGACATCTTGCCCGCATCGTCAGCGCCTGCATCGTGTGCGGCGGCATAGCCGCCGCTGCCATAGACGCGACCACCGTACATCTCCTCGCCTTGTCCGCTTCCGGATATACCGCGCCGGTCACCGCGTTTCTCCCAGCCCGTGCCCGAATAGCCAAGCGATCCGACGCCTTCGGAGGCGAGGAGCTCGGCGGGCATCTCGGATATGAAGCGGCTCCGTGCATTGGCCTGTAGGTCGTTGAAGATGCGCCTACGTGCCGCACACGTGAGGAAGAGCCGCTTGCGAGCGCGCGTGATGGCAACGTAAGCCAGGCGACGCTCCTCCTCCACGCCGTTTTCGAGCATGGAAGCCGTATGCGGAAAGATGGATTCCTCCATGCCGGCGACGAAGACGTTGTCGAACTCGAGGCCCTTGGCGGAGTGCACCGTCATGAAGGTGACGGCATCGTTTTCCTCGCTTCCCAGGGAATCGAGGTCGGTTCGCAGGCTCAGCCATTCCATGAAGTCACCAAGCGTGGGCGCATGGAATGCGAGCTCGTCGTTGCCCTCGTCGAGCTTGACGAGGATATCCGGGTCGAAGACAAGCTCATGATCATCGGCATATTCGCGCACGACACCGAGAAACTCGCGTATGTTCTCGATACGACCACGTGCCTCGTCGGTGTTCTGTGCCTCGAGCGCCTCTATGAGTCCGGTCTTCTCGACAATCATGTCAACGACGGCGTAGAGGTCCCCCTCGTAGGAGCTTGCCTCGTCAATGAGGGAGATGAAGCTCTCAAGCGCACGGCGTGTGGCAGCTCGACAGGCCGGGTCGAGCGTTTCCTCACGCGCGGCTTCGAGAAAGGGGATGTCGCGTTGCAGTGCGGTGAGAGAAATGCGTTCGATCGTCGTTTTGCCAATGCCACGACGCGGCGTGTTGATGATGCGCATGCAACTCACATCATCGGCTGGATTGAGTATGAGCTTGAGATACGCCGTGACGTCCCTGATTTCCGCACGATCGAAGAATCGCGTGCCACCGACGATACGATAGGGCACGCCCGCGCGCAGGAACATATCCTCGAGTATGCGCGACTGCGCATTCGTGCGATAGAAGACCGCGATATCGTTATAACGACTCCCCTTCGCGTGGAGGTCATCTGCCATGGCGGCAATCCAGCGGCCCTCGTCGCGCTCATCTGCTGCGAGAAAGACAGCGACCTTCTCTCCCTGCTCGCCACGTGTGAAGAGTTCCTTGCTCTTGCGCGATTGGTTATGCGTGATGACCGCATTGGCGCATTGTAGGATCGTGGAAGTGGAGCGATAGTTCTCCTCGAGCTTGATGGTCTTGGTATCGGGCCAATCACGCTCAAAATCGAGGATATTGCGGATATCGGCACCACGCCACGAGTAGATCGACTGGTCATCGTCGCCCACGACCATGAGGTTGCCATGTCCTGAAGCGAGCAGCTTCGTTATCTCGTACTGGGCCTTGTTCGTGTCCTGATACTCGTCGACAAGTATGTAATGGAAACGCTGGCCGTACTCCTGGCATATGTCGGGATGCTCGGATAACAGCGTGTATACGTTAACGAGCAAGTCGTCGAAATCCATCGCATTGGCACGTTTGAGACGTTGCTGGTATGCCTTGTATATCTCGGCAAACGCCTTATCGAGCTGGTCGTTGACACGTGGTTTGTAATCCGCCGGACTCACGAGCTCGTTTTTGCAGGCGGATATGCGTCCCCGCATCGCGTTTTCGGAAAAGCTCCGTCCCGTATAGCCATAGTCGGCCATAATGTCTTTGATAAGCCGTTTGGAATCATCGGTATCGTAGATGGTAAAGTCATCGCCGTAGCCTAGGACCGTAGCGTTGGCGCGCAGTATGCGCACGCACATGCTGTGGAAAGTGTATATCCACATACCGCGCAGACGACCGGGTACGAGTGTCGAAAGCCTGTCGCGCATTTCGCGAGCCGCCTTGTTGGTGAAGGTGACGGCAAGGATGTTCCAGGGCGCAACGCCGCAATCCTCGACCAGATGCGCGATGCGGTAGGTGAGCACGCGCGTCTTGCCGCTTCCCGCACCCGCCAAAACGAGAAGCGGCCCCTCACATGTAAGGACCGCCTCCTTCTGTGCGTCGTTGAGTGAAGATAGGTCGAGCACTAGACGACCTTCTTGCCAACGGCAGCTGCAATCTGCTTGAGTTCGTCCAGGAGCTCGGCAAACTGCGGAAGCGTGAGCTGCTGGGATGCATCGGACTTCGCGACCTTTGGATCGGGATGCACTTCGATCATGAGCGCGTCGGCGCCGGCTGCGATAGCGGCCTTGGCAAGATCGCCGACGAGAGCCGTCTGGCCGGCGGGGTGGCTCACGTCGACGCAAATGGGATACATCGAACGCTGGTGCACGACGGGAACGGCCGCGATATCGAGCGTGAAGCGCGTCGCGTTCTCGAAGGTGCGGATGCCACGCTCGCAGAGCATGACGTTGGGATTGCCGTATTGCGTGATGTACTCGACGGCGGAGAGCCACTCGTCGATGGTGGCGGCCATACCGCGCTTGAAGAGCACGGGCTGATGCGATTCTTCGGTTGCCTTGCCGATGACCTTGAGAAGCTCGAAATTGGCCATGTTGCGCGTGCCGATCTGGATGCCATCGACGTGCTCGAGCACTTCGACGACGTGCGTGGTGTCGACGACTTCGGTGATGGTCTTGAGGCCGTAGGTCTTGCCAGCCTCTTCCATGATCTTGACACCTTCGATGCCGAGGCCCTGGAAGGAATACGGGCTCGTGCGTGGCTTGAAAGCGCCGCCGCGAATCCAGGAAAGACCCAGCTCGCTCAGGCCGCGAGCAACCGTATCGAATTGCTCCGCACTCTCTACGGAACAGGGACCGGCGAAAATGATGACCTCATCAGATGTGCGATTGGGAACATAGGTCTTGCTCATGCGCGAATCTCCTTCATCACCCTGAGAATGGTCGCATAGATCTCGCGAATGTCATTGCTGTACATGGGACCGTCATTAAGCGCTTCAAGGCGAGTGAAGATCTCCTCTTCGCGCTTTGGGTCATAGAGGCCCATCTGCGCCTGCGGTTTGAGCATGCGGATGGCAAGCGACTCGGTCGCACGCTTGTTGAGAAGCGCGACAATCTGCTCGTCAAGCGAGTCGATGACGGCGCGATGCTTCCCGATCTCGATTTCTGCGTTCTGGTCTTCTGTCATGCTTCTTCCTTTCCGATCCGGACGATCATCATTGAGATGCTATTTCTTGCGGCGAGCCGCAGGGCTTTCGCTGACGGACTTGCGTCGCCCCTTGGCGCGATTCATACCGGGGTAATCTCGAATGAGGTCGTGCAGGAACTGATTGTAAACCCAAGCCGAGACAACGCCAGCGAGAACACCGACAAGAGCGCCGACGAGGATGTCGAGAGGCCACTCGACACCTAGGTATATGCGAGACAATGCGATGAAAACGGCCCCGACGAAGGCCCAGGTCCCCCAGCGACGCCCGGCAAGCATCGCGATGACCGTCGCCGCCGCAAAGGACGTCGCCGCGTGAAAGCTTGGGAACGAGTAGCCCGTACGACTCACGCCCATGACGGCGCTCACGCCGATGCCGGCGTCATAGGGACGCACGTGCGCGAAGATGGGCTGCAGGATGAAACCGACGATGATACCCGTGAAGACGACGGTGAAGAGCAGGGTGACACCGACGTCGTTTCTTCCGAGAAAGACGATGAAGACGATGCCGAGCACGATCCAAACGAATCCGTAGTTACCGAGTGCCGATATGAGCGCGGCAAGCTGCGTGAGAACGGGAAAGCGCAGCGACTGAAGAGCAAGGAGTATGGTAGCTTCCATCGTAACCCTGTCCTACCCTTTAGCCGATCATCAGCTTGATGCCGAAGTAACCCAAGACGATGATGCCGATGATAATGCGATACACGCCAAACGCCGTGAAGTCGTTGTTCTTGATGTAGCCCATGAGGAACTTGATCGAGAGCACGGAGACGACGAAGGCGGTGACGATGCCGACCACAAGCACCACGACCTCGGTCGCGGTCATGACAAGACCGGCCGTGAAGAACGCCTTGAAGGCCTTGACGATGCCCCAGCCAAACATGATGGGAATGGCAAGAAAGAAGGTGAACTCAGCAGAGGCCGTACGCGAGCATCCCGTGAGCATGCCGCCGATGATGGTCGCACCGCTGCGGCTCGTACCGGGTACGATGGCAAGGCACTGGAAGAGGCCGATCTTGATGGCGGCTGCCGGGCCGATCTCGTCAACGGTCTTGATCGGGAACATCTCGTCGGGGCTCGGCTTGTCGTCGAGTTGCCCGCTGTCGTGAACAAACTGCACATAGCGACGACGGTTACGACGCTCCAGGACAATGAAGACGATGCCGTAGAGGATGAGCATCGCTGCGACGACCCAGGCGTTATGAAGATGCTCGGTCACCCAGTCATCGAAGAGCAGGCCGACGATTGCCGCTGGTATGCAACCGATGACGACCATTCCCCACAAACGCCAGGTCTCCTTGCGTTGGACGGGGGTCTTCTTGCGCGAGAAGGGGTTGAGCTTGGTGAAGTACAGAATGATGACGGCCATGATGGCGCCGATTTGGATGACGACCAGGAACAGCTCGAGGAACGTGGACGAGACATCAAGCTTGATGAACTCGTCGACGAGAATCATGTGGCCCGTCGATGAAATCGGGAGCCACTCGGTCAGTCCTTCGACAAGGCCGATGACAAACGCCTTGATTGCCTCTATGAACATCTGTTAAATCCTCGATCGTGTTCTTATACGTGAATGCGTAATTGTAGTACAAGGATGCGTTGACGGGAATATACCCGCTTTTTCATATCTGTGCGCACATGACGGCGCGATATGCGGTACCTTACCAATATCTTAAGGTGCAAATAGGCGTCATCGTGAAAGGACTCGAAAGACCCCATGGAATATCTGGTCATAGCCCTGCTCTACATCGGTGCCGTTCTCGTTTCCTCAGTTCTTGACCAGTTTTTGCGTGGCGTGTCGCTTCCCCTCGTTCAGATGGCCGTTGGTGTTGCCATCTACTTCTTCGTCGAGCTTCCCATTGACGTCACCATAAACTCCGAGCTCTTCCTCGTCATGTTCATCGCACCGCTCCTCTTCGATGAGTCGCGCAATATCAGCAACCGCATACTCTGGGAAAATCGCAACACGGTTCTTTCGCTTGCCATCGGGTTGGTCGTCGTCTCGGTCCTCGTCGTTGGCTTCGTGCTGCACTGGCTCGTTCCGTCCATTTCGCTTGCGGCTGCGTTCGCCCTCGGTGCGGCCCTCGGTCCCACCGATGCCGTCGCCGTCGCATCGCTCGGCAAGACTATCAAGCTCGGGACGCGCCAGAAGGCCTCTCTGCTGGGCGAGGCGCTGCTCAACGATGCTTCTGGTATCGTCTCGTTCCAGTTTGCGATTGCCGCGGCGGTGACCGGTTACTTCTCGATTGCCGATGCCGGTTGGGCCTTCGTCGTCGAATTCTTCGGGGGTATCGCGCTCGGTCTCGCAATCGCAGTGGTCTCCTTCTTCATCATGCGCCGTCTGAGACGTGCGGGCGTGGAGAGCGCCACGGTCCACGTATGCTTCGAGCTCTTCCTTCCCTTCTTCATCTATCTTGTCGCGACGCAGGCACATGTCAGCGGCATCCTCGCGGTCGTCGCAGCAGGCCTTTTCCTCTCCTACGCCTCGCAGCTCCTCACGCCGCGTTCGCGCTCCTTCTCGACCTTCTCGACGCGGCTCTCCATCGCATCCCAAAACGTCTGGAGCCTTTTCTCCTTCGTCCTCAATGGCGTCATCTTCACCAATCTCGGCATCGTGCTCTCCTCGACGCTTGCCCCGGCACTCAAGGAGAACTCTGCTGACCTCGTGTGGATTGTCGGTCTCGTGTTCATACTTACCGCCGTCATTGTCGGTGTCCGCTTCATCTGGATTCTCTGTTGCGACCTGCTCTCGAATCATCCCGAAGCTGGAAAGCGCATGAAACTCGGGCGCTCCGCCGTCCGAAAGGCCCTGGTCACCACCTTGTGCGGACCTAAGGGAGCGGTCTCGCTTTCCATTGCCTCGACCATTCCGTTCACGGTTGCCTCGGGTGCCGTCTTCCCCCAACGCGACCTTCTGCTCTTCCTTGTCTGCGGCGTCATCGTCGTCACGCTCTTGCTCGCGAACTTCGTCGTTCCCCTCATCGCTCACAAATCAGACGAGGAAGAGTCCGACGAGATCGACCCCGAATATGAGATCGAGATGATCGAGAACGTCATTTCGGGTCTCAAGCGTCAGCAAACTCCAGAGAACAAGCAGGCAACGGGCAGGGTTATGCGCATGTACTATCGCAGACTCACCGCCGCGCGGCGTCGTTCGGTCTCGTCACGCCAGTTACGGTACCTGCGTCAGGAAGTTCTCCTGCACCAGCGCGACTTCATCAAAGACGCCATTGCACATGACGATGTCGATAAGCGCCTTGGCACCAGGTACCTCAAACGCATCGACCGCATGCTCAAGTTGCTTACGCGCAAGAAGACCTTGCTCACAGCTCGCCGTCAAGCCCAGCCCCTCGCAGGATCGACGTCTACGATGGGAAAGATCCAGAACCAGGTCGCGAGCACGAACGAGACACGCAAGCGGCTCGAATTCAAGATCGACGTCGAACGTGTCGCCGTCGATTACCTTGAGGTGGTGAGTCATGAGCCCGACGAGGGCCGCGTCCAGGCGGCACTCGCGCTACTCAGCGAGCACAAATCCCTGCTTTCCGCACTGCGCTCTCAGCTTCGCGCACTCGATAGTGCCCAAGGAATCATCACGGACGTACCGGAAGGTGCCGGTCAGCACAGCATCATCCGCACCGATACGGGAAGTCTGCGCCTCGAGGCAAGCGAAACTGACGAGAGCGACCTGCCGGGCTTTGCCGATGTACAGGCGGAAGGCCTGCGTCTCGAGCTCGACGAAATCCAGGAGATGTACGAGTCGGGTAAGATAACCCAGGCGATCGCCCGCGAGATGCGCGAAGAGATATATCTGCTCCAGATGGGGCTTTCGGACTAGGAAGGACGCAGCATGAAGGTCAAGGAAAAGCAGCTCGAAAACGGCATGATTCGACTGAGCATCACGGCAACTCCCCAAGAGGTCAATGCCGCGCTTGATCGTGCGCAGGGGGCAATCGCGAGCAGATTCGGCCTTAGACCCGATCCGACCAAGTCCGTCACCGAAGCCCTTGCCGAACACCTCAAGATCAACGACGCTGACTCCGTCTTGCAATCCCAGGCCATCAACATGCTCGTGCCTTATGCGCTCGATCAGCGTGGCATTACGCCACTCGCTCAACCCAAGATTCAGCCTTCCCCTGGCTTCATGCGTGACCATGCGTTCAGCTTCCAAATCGATGTCGAACCCAAGCCGCACTTCACGCTGAGCTCATACGACCCCGTCGAGATTACGGTGCCGCCCTTCAAGCCCATCGAGGTCGATGTGGATGCCGAGATACGCGCAAACATGAACATGTATTCCGACTTCGTGACCGCAGACCCTCATCCCGTCGGTCCTGATGACAGCTTTCTCATTGCCATCGATGTCTACCTCGACGGAGAGCGCCTCAGCGGTATCAGCACCGATAGCCGTGTCTACTCGATGGGGCGTGGATTCATGCCCGAGAGTTTCGACGAGCAGCTCCTTGGCATGGACGTAGGCGAGACCAAGAGCTTCTCCTTCGAGGGCGAGGGCTACGATTCTGATGGCCTGCGCACCATGCGCACCTATGAATGCACGGTTACCATCAAGGAGATGAAGCAAGAGGTACTCCCCGAACTCACCGACGAATGGGTCAAGCGCGTCATGCCCACCTACGACTCCATCGACAAGTTGCGCGAGGAAATCCGCCTCTCCTACGAGACCCAGGCACTCCACGATTACGACATGCAAATCATCACGATTGCGCAAACCGAGCTCGCCAAGCGCCTGGAGGGCGAGATTCCCGACGCCGCATTTGACTCGACGGCAACCTCGATCGAGGCGACGTTGCGCAATCAGCTCTCGCAGCAGGGCATTACGATGGCGGACTTTATCGAGGAGCAAGGCGGCGAGCAAAACTACAAGGTCGGCATCATGATGCAGGCACGCCAGACCCTGCGCTGCGACTACGCCCTCGATGCGCTCTTCGAGCATGAGGGACTTGTCGTGAGCGAAGACGACATCATGGGCGCCTGCACGGAGCTCAACCCCATGAATCCGGCTCTCGTGCGCCAGGAGATGGAGTCGAGTGGCCGCGGCTTCGCGCTGCGCGAGGTCGCTGCGCGCTATGCCGCCAGCCGCTACCTCGTGGATAACGCCATCATCACGACTCTTGACTCCTAGAGACGTTGGACGGGGTGCGCGTCGGAGCTCAGAAACCCATTCGCTCCGATCGCGCGCCCCGTCCAACACCAAACGTGTCATGGGGTCAGACCCCGTGACACACTGAGCATGAATATTTGCGCTGACGTCCGGTTGCTGGCATCTCGAGTAGACTCGCATACGGCACGAGGCGACCTTGCGAGGACTGTTTGAGCGTGCGACCTTTGCACGCGAGTTCCGCAGCGGCCTCGTGCCGTATGCGAGTCGGGTACGAGAGCAAGCCAGCAACCGGACGTCAGCGCCACGATTACTTTGGCATGCGGATGATGGTATGGGGCGCGAGCTCGATGTCGCAGTCGAAGCGGTAGCGCTCCATGGCGCGGTTCGCACGTGTGACGGGGATGGACGGCTCGTCCTCGAGGTGTTGCAAGTCTGAAATCGCGATTGTGCGAACGGGCTGGTGGGGACTGAGTGCCTCGAGCGGCGTCGTCTCGTCAAAACCATTACGGCAGCGTGCCTCAACTGACCATGTACCCGGCTCCCGCTCGTCGCAGGTGAGCACCTCTGCAGCCCATTCCACGAGCTGCGTGCGCTCGTCAGTCGCTTGCGCCTGATGCGCCGGCCCAAAATAAAAGCCCGTCGAGTACGGTCGATGCGAGACAAGTTCGAGCTCGCGTGCAAAGTCCTCCACGGGCTTGCCGTCCAGCACGTTTCTGTACGCGTTGACGACGGTCGCGACGTAGAACGCCTTCTTGTTGCGTCCTTCGATCTTGATCGAATCGATTCCGGCTTCCTCAAGCTCCTCCAGATGCTCGAGCATGTTGAGGTCCTCAGCGTTCATGATGTACGTGCCGTGCTCATCTTCCTCGATGGGATAATGCTCGCCGGGACGCTTTTCCTCCTCGAGCGTGTAGTGCCAGCGGCACGATTGCGTGCAATGCCCTGAAAGCGCACTGCGACCCGTCAGGTAATCGCTGATGAGGCAGCGGCCCGAATAGGCCATGCACATTGCCCCGTGCACGAAGGCCTCGAGCTGCAAGTCATCGGGAATCTGCTTGCGCATCGACGCGATATCAGCGAGCGACATCTCACGGGCGCAGACAATTCGCCTAGCACCTAACTCGTACCAGGTTTGCGCTGCCAGAGCGTTCGAGACGCTCGCTTGCGTACTCACGTGCAAGGCAACTTGCGGAGCGATTTCACGGGCAAGACGGGCTGCTCCAAGATCCCCGATGATGAAGGCGTCGACACCCGCGTTGCGCAGGGCAGTCAGATATGTGGGAAGCGCTTCGACATCATCGTCGTGCATGACGATGTTGAGCGTCACGTAGACCTTGACGCCATGAGCGTGAGCATAGCCGATTGCCGCAGGAATCTCCTCGAGTGTGAAATTGCTCGCGCGCTGGCGCATACCGAAGCGGTCGCATGCCAGGTACACGGCATCAGCGCCGAAACGCACCGCATACTGCAGTTGCTCGAGTCCGCCTGCTGGCGCAAGAAGCTCCACGGCTACCTTCCCTTCCCGTAGCGCAGCTCCCAAAAGGCGACAGCGCTCGCAGCGGCGACGTTAAGTGAATCGACCTCATGCTCCATCGGAATGATGACGCTCATGTCGCAAGCGTCAATTGTGGCGCGGTCTAGCCCGTAGCCCTCGCTTCCCAGTACCAAGGCGAGCTTGTCGATACGCTTGAGAACAGGGTCATCGAGCGTAATCGCATTGGGTTCGAGCGCGAGTGCCGCTGCGGTAAAGCCGCGTGCCCGCAACTCCTTGACGCTTTCAACCCTCCCCCACGGCACCTGGAACACCGTGCCCATGGAGACACGAGACGCACGCTTGTAAAGCGGGTCATGGCATCCTGGCGTGATGAGAACCGCGTCCATACCGAGAGCTGCCGCGCTGCGAAATATCGCGCCGATGTTCGTGAAATTGGTGATGTCCTCGAGAACCGCGACGCGATGCGCATCACGCACGAGCTCGTCGAGGCCAGACAGCTCGGGGCGCATGAAGACGGCAAGCGGTCCGCGCGTGACCTGATAGCCGGTGATTTCCTGCATTTGCGCGTGCGTGACACGCAAGATGGGCGTGGCGGGATCGATCGCCTCGATGGCGTCGACCAGGTCACGAGAGGGCTCGAACCATCGATCCTCGACGAAGAGCGAGACAGGGCGCGCTCCCGCCTTCATGGCGCGCTCGATGACGAGGCGCGACTCGGCGATGAACATGCCGGGCGAACCTTCGGGATAGCTCATGAGCTGGGCATCCGTGAACTTCGAGTAGAAGCGCAGCCGATCGTCATTCACATCCTCGATGCGCTCGATCATGCCCACTCGATTCCGAGCACATCGCATATCGCACGCGCCGCGAGCATCTGGCCCATGATGGCGGGCAAATAGGACATAGTGCCTAAATCACTGCGCTCGCTGCGTTCGGCACCTTCGCGCGCCTGCGTCTGCGCGGGCTGTTCGGTCGAATAGAGGACGCGCATGCGCTTGATGCCGGCCTTGCGCGCCTGCTTGCGCACGACGCGGCTCAAGGGGCACGAACTGGTCTCGTATATGTCGGCAAAGGCGAGCTTGGTCGGATCGAAGGTGTTGGCAGCCCCCATCGAACTCAAGAGCGGCAGGTCATGCGCATCGCAATATGCGGCGATGGCGAGCTTGGTCGTGACCGTGTCCTGCGCGTCGATGCAGTAGTCGACCGGACATTCCTCGAAGAGGTTCTCGACGCCATCAGGCAAGACGCGTCGCTCGAGCGTCTCGACATGAGCCTGTGGATTGATATCGGCAATCATGTCACGCATGACATCGACCTTGAGCCTGCCAAGCGTACTCGAGAAGGCGATGGCCTGGCGGTTGATATTGCTTTCCTGCACGCAATCGGCGTCTACGATGACGAACGATCCCACGCCGCCACGTGCGAGCGCCTCGACGCAGTTGGAACCCACGCCTCCGATGCCGATGACCATCACGCGCGCAGAAGCGAGCTTTGCGACTCCCTGTGCACCCAGCAGCCGTTCCAGACGACTCGTCCGCGTTTCATCACCCATCGCGTGCGTATCCTATCGATCGAGTAGCTGGAGCAGCTCGTCACGCGTGAGGGATGCCAGTGGCGTTCCGTCGCCACGCACGAGCTTGTCGGCGAGTTTGCTCTTGGCATGCTGCAGGGCGACGACGCGTTCCTCGATCGTGTCCTTTGCAATGACCTTGTAGACGGATACGGCGCGCTTCTGACCGATGCGATGGGCGCGATCAGTGGCCTGGTTTTCAGCGGCAAGGTTCCACCAGGGATCCGAGTGGATGACGACGGATGCGCCGGTGAGGTTAAGGCCCGTACCGCCAGCTTTGAGCGAGACGAGAAAGACGGGCGTATCGTCTTCGTTGAATTCATTGACAAGCTGAATGCGTTGACGCTTGGGAGTCGAACCCGTGATGACGAAGTACGAGATGCCATGCTTGTCCAGGCTCTCGGCGATGATGTCAAGGAACTGCACGAACTGCGAGAACACGAGGGTCTTCTCGCCCGAATCATGAGCACTTTCGATGAGCTCAATGATGGTATCAAGCTTGGCCGCCTCCCCTTCGTAGTTTTCGAAGAGGAGAGCGGGGTCGCAACAGAGCTCGCGCAACCGCGTGATCTCTGCGAGTACGGCAATCTTGTCGGCGCTGAACGCCTGACGCGAACGAGAATTGATGCTCTCGCGCAGACGCTGTTCGAGCGCGCGGTACAGACGCATTTGCTCGTCGCCAAGCTGGGTATAGACGATGGACTCGTCCTTATCGGGCAGATCGGTGAGGACGTCTTGCTTCATCCTGCGCAGGATGAAATGTCCGACGAGTGCCTGCAGGCGTTCGAGCGCACGTTCGTCACCGTCCAAGATGGGCTGCTCGTAACGAGTCCGGAAGTTCTCGTACGTGCTCAGCAAGCCGGGCATGAGAAAGTCGAAGATACTCCAAAGCTCCGAGAGCCTGTTCTCGATGGGCGTGCCCGTGAGCGCGAAACGATGGAGGGAATCGAGGCTCTTGACCGAACGCGCCGAGATCGTCGCATGGTTCTTGATGTACTGGGCCTCGTCAAGCGTCACCGTGTGCAGATTGAGTGCCTCGTAACACTCGACATCGCGTCTGAGCAAGTCGTACGAAGTCACGAGGACGTCCGGAAGCTCCGACCCCTCGGAGTAATCGACGGCGCAGGACGCAAGTGTTGCCTCGCGCTCCTCCTTGCTTCCCGCGATGGGAACGACGCGCACGCTCGGCGCAAAACGCTCGAACTCGGCAACCCAATTGTAGACGACCGATGCGGGACAGACGATGAGCGCCGGACCGTAACCTCGTATGCCGTCGAGATCGACAAGCGTATGGGCAATGAGCTGTATGGTCTTGCCCAAACCCATCTCGTCGGCAAGAATGCCGCCAAGGCCCATGGCCGCAATGGTGTTGAGCCACGTCAGGCCCTCGATCTGATAAGGGCGCAACTCGCCGTTGAAACCAGTGGGTATGTGCGCCTTGACTTGTGCGGCTTGCTCGATGGATTGCACGTAGTCATAGAAAGCATGATCGCGACGTGCCCCCTCGACAAGACCGTCAAGTTGAAAGGCGCGGTATAGGGGCAGATGCGCTCCGTTAACCAGCAATGCCTCGGCATCCATTCCGAGTTCGCCGGCGTACTCCTCGGCACGCGAAAGGTCGCTTTCGGACAGATCGACGAAGTTGCCGTCCTTGAGACGATGGAAGCGCCTGCGTCGTCGGTACGAGTGAAGCAACGCGGCAAGTTCGGACTTGGGAAGATCATCGACCGATGCCGTCAGGTTGACGAGATTGGACTGAATGGAGAGCCCGAAGACGACCTTGGGACGACGTGACGAGATGAAGGAATCGAAGCCTGGCGTCGTGAACAAGGTGCCCAGTGCACGAAACTCCTCGGTGCCGGTCGAGAGTATGCGCGCGATGTCGGCATCATCGGACACGCGCAGGCCATGCTCTGCATCGCTTGCGGAGCTTTCCGCGACAATCGGGAAGTAGCGATTGAGCGTCTTGCGCACGCGCCCTTCGCGCTCCTCGTCACGCAGGCCATACGAGAGCGCATGCGCCGATCCCGCGGGCTCGACAATCGGCATGCGTTCCTCGTCATAGACCGCATAGGCCTCGCACACGCAGGCAGCACCGTCACGGTCGAGGTATATCTCGATCTCGCAGCTACGCGGACGCAGCATGGCAAGCTCGTTGGGCAGGTCAAGCTCTACGAAGGGCTCGATAGCGGGAAGCAGGGCCTTGCAGAAAGTCGCGGCATCCCCAGAGCTCAGATATGCCTGCTCGCTCTTGTTGCAATAGACGTTCTCGAGGAAAGGCAGGCAATCCACGAAACCGGCATCGCAGTGGTAGAAGAAGTCATCGGCCCATACGTAGATATCGTCATCGTATTTGATGATGCGAGCATCGACATCGCTTTGCAACACGTAGCCACCGTTTCCCTGAGGTACGCAAACGATGTGCAGAGGCGGATTCCCCTCGATGATGCGCGTGTGAACGGGCTTATGGTTGAGTTTGGTGCAGTCATCAACATAGAGCGTTTCGCCGTTGCGAACATGCAGCAAAGTGACAAGCTCGGGCGTCGAGAGCATCAGCGCCCCGCGCAGGTCGGCTTGCATGCTACGATACGAACTGAAAGCATCTGAACTCAGTTGCTCGCGGATGTCGATGGATCGCTCGATGAAGGAAACGAGTTTCCAGGCAGCCGGCGTAAATGCAGCACGCTCGTGCTCGAAAGCGAGGCGCTCGCCGTAGCTGTAGAACTTGCCCTGACGACACAATGAGAGAAACAGCGGAATGTCCTTGATGACGTACTTGCCCTCGAGCCCGGCAACGCTCAAGCGCAGGCCCCAGCCTTCCTTGACGCACACGAGGCAAGGATCGAGGTCGACGAGACCCTGCAGGGAGGGCTCCCCCGTGAGGGCATCCTCGACATGCAGGTTCTTGACCGCCTCTTTGAGGGCCTTCTTGACACCCGCCGAAGACTGCGTGACGCGCACGGACATGTGACCGGTAAAGCTCGCAGGGGCTTCGAGGAAGATGAGGGCGACAGCTGCGACATGCTTGCACATGCCGGGGTTGGATACGGAGGCGGCGCAGGTGCAGGCGTAGTCAATGACCTTGCCCTGGTCCTCGTCGAAGGCAAGCTCGACTTCGTAGTTGGTACGCCAATCCGCCGTGCTCTTGACCCGCGCACGCAGACGCGTGATAGGCTTCTCACCCGTATCGTAGCTGCAGCGTCTATCGAAGATCGCGTCATCGGTGCGGGCGATATTGCGAGCGCGGCGTAGCATGCGCGATTCGCAATGTCTGATGATGTCTCTCTCTTCGAGCATACTCATTCCCCGTCGCAAATGAAGTGAACCGAACAACTATAGCATCAGCTTGCATCCGTTTTGCCTCTGCATGCGGCATGAAACCCCTGAAAAGCTGACAAAATCGAAACGTGGCAAACATGTGCGTGGTTTTATTGGTATCGTGTGCAACAGACATTCTTCGTAAGCAAGGAGCAGGGCCATTTTTAACCGCAAACTTGACGATATCGTCGAAGACTTCGAGAAGAACTACTACGAAGCAGAGGAAATCTTCTTCACCAAGCAGGACTGGCATTTCCCGAACAAGCATCGGATCATCGAGATTCTCGATGACATACGGCGCATCATGTTTCCTCGCTACTTCGGCTGGGAAGTCCCCTGCGAGACGGGCCCCAAATACTTCATCGGCGATACGCTCACGCGCATCGAGCATTCTCTGCGCAAGCAGGTGCGCGAGGCACTGCTCTTCCGAGACGAGAGTCTCTCCAAGGAAGAGGTGCGTGAACAGACCAGCAAGATATGTTCCGATTTCTTCTATCGCCTTCCCGAGATACAGCGCCTCTTGCTCAAGGACGTGCAGGCGGCTTTCGATGGCGACCCAGCGGCGCAATCCAAAGAGGAGGTCATCTTCTCCTATCCCGGTTTCTACGCAACCTTCGTCTATCGCATTGCCCATGAACTCTATCTAGCCGACGTGCCCCTCATTCCGCGCATCATGAGCGAACATGCCCACGAGCTCGCTGGTGTCGACATCAACGCAGGCGCGCAAATCGGCGAGTACTTCTTCATCGACCATGCCACGGGCGTCGTCATCGGCGAGACCACCGTCATCGGCAATCATGTCAAGATCTACCAGGGTGTCACGCTCGGTGCGCTCTCGTTGCGCGCAGGCCAGAAGCTCAAGGGCACCAAGCGCCATCCGACGATCGAGGACAACGTCACGATCTACTCGGGTGCAAGCGTGCTTGGTGGCGACACGGTCATCGGCGAAGGTTCGGTCATCGCCGGAAATAGCTTCGTCACCGAATCGGTGCCGCCACATTCGCGTGTCGTGCTCAAGAACCAGGAAATCATCGTCAAATAGCCTCGAGAACGGATGCATCCATGTACGGACTCAAGACAGAGAGCTCCTTTGACGCCGCGCACTTCCTCACCAACTATGACGGAAAATGCGAGAACCTCCATGGTCATCGATGGCGTGTCATCGCTTGGATTGAAGTCGAGCATCTGCAAGGAAGCGGCCAGGAACTTGACATGGTCGTCGACTTCTCGGATTTCAAGCATGCCCTTCGTTCGCTCACTGAGGAGTTCGACCACATGTTCATCGTCGAGGAAGGCTCGCTTGCTCCGGCAACCATGGCCGCACTCGAGTCCGAGACATTCAAGCTCTTCGTGGTCCCCTGGCGTACCACGAGCGAGAATTTTGCACGCTACTTCTTCGACCGGCTCGCCGGGATGGGCTTTCCCGTGGCAAAGGTCGAAGTAGACGAAACGCCTAATAACTGCGCTTACTATTGCGGATAAACTGATCACGAGAGGAGATCATGACCATGAACGTTGTATGCCTAGACCTTGAGGGAGTGCTCGTTCCCGAGATCTGGATTGAGTTTGCCGAAGCCTGCGGCATCCCCGAACTCACGCGCACCACACGAGAGGAACCCGACTACGACAAGCTCATGCAGTACCGTCTCGACATACTCGATGAGCATGCCCTGAAACTCTCCCAGATACAGGAAACGATCGCGACACTCGACCCCTTTGATGGAGCACGTGCGTTTCTCGATGAGCTGCGCTCGCTCACGCAGGTCATGATCGTGAGCGACACCTTCTCGCAGTTCGCCGCTCCGCTCATGAAGAAGCTTGGTTGGCCGACTATCCTCTGCAACGAGCTCATCGTCGACGAGAATGGACGCATCACGGGCTGGAGCATGCGCAAGGCAGAGAAAAAGGTCCAGGTCACGCGTCTCATCAACGAGATGGGCTACGAGACAATCTGCGCGGGTGACAGTCACAACGACATCTGCATGATCGAGGATGCCAAGGCGGGCTTCCTGTTCAGAACCACTGACGAGCTCAAAGCGGCCCATCCCGAGATTCCCGCACTCGAGACCTATGACGAGCTGCTTGCGGCCATACGAGAGGCGCTCTAGATGAACGTGCCCCCATCCGTCACCTGCACCGAACGCGTTCGCATGAATGCGATTTTCGGCTTGCTTTTCATATTCGGTGGCGACGCCATCATGCTCTATTCCGTCCTCAATAACGATTCGGTCAATTTCGGGATGCTCTTTGCCTGCATCTGCGGCATCGCCGCCATCGTGTTGGGGTTCTACTACATATGCTGCTTTCTTAACAAGAAGATCACCGTGTCTGACGAAGGCGTCGTCTACACCAGCTGGATGGCCAAGAAGCAAAGCTACACATGGGATCAGGTCAGCGTCTCGTTTCATCCGGGTCGCAACGCCTACTTCATCTTCGATTTGGGCGGTAAGCAGGTGAAGCTCTACGGCTACGCGAACAACGCGCAGGCCCTCTACGACTACCTGTTCGAACACGAACGCTATGATGATGACACCATGCGCGTCCTGCATCGCATCGAGGAAGAAGCGGCCGAGCGCGAGCGTCAGCTACGTCTCGAGGAAGAGGCCGATGCGGCCTTCTGGGACGAAGACGAGAACAATTGATCTTCAAGAAGCGCGCTGACGCGAGATGCGTCAGCGCGCTTCGCTTACAGCCCTCTATTCTCTTCCGTCCCAGCAATAGGTGCAGACCGTGGACGGGTCGATGCCGATGGCCTCGAGCATGCCTGGCAGCGACTGATAGCTCAGCGAATCGAAGCCCATTTCCTCGCAGATGGTCTTGAGCATGCAGGCGCCGCGCTCGGTCGTGGCATCGGCGTACTCGTCGAGATGCTCCTGACCTTCGTCGCCCTCGAGCTGCTGAACGACACGCCGCGCGAGCAGGTCCATATCATCCTTGTTGCGCGAGAAGGTAAGGTACTTGCACCCGTACATGATGGGCGGACAGGCGCTGCGCATATGCACTTCGGCGGCCCCTGCGTCGTAGAGAAAGCTGACCGTCTCACGCAACTGCGTACCACGCACGATGGAATCATCGACGAAGAGCAGCTTCTTGCCCTCGATGAGCTCTGGAACGGGGACGAGCTTCATCTTGGCGACACGGTTACGGATGGACTGGTCTTGTGGCATGAAGGAGCGCGGCCAAGTTGGCGTGTACTTGATGAAGGGACGGGCGTATGGCAGGCCCGACTCGTTAGAATAGCCGATGCCATGCGCTACGCCGGAATCAGGCACGCCGCCAACGGAATCGACGTCGGGCAGGATGCCGCGGGCCTTCTCGTCGCGTGCCATGATGGCGCCGTTGCGATTACGCACGACCTCGACGTTCTCTCCCTCGTACTTGGAATTGGGATACCCGTAGTAAATCCACAGGAAGGCGCAGATCTTCATCTCATCGCCTGGCTCCGCGAGCGTTTGATAGCCCTCGCAGGTGATGTCGACGATCTCTCCGGGACCGAGCTCGTAGTCGGTGATATAGCCAAGCTTCTCATAGGCAAATGACTCGAACGAAGCACAATAACCATCGGCATTTTTGCCGATGAGGATGGGAAGACGCCCCATCTTGTCACGCGCGGCGATGATATGCTCATCATCGGTCATGATAAGGAGGGTAAGCGAACCGTCCACGACCTCCTGGGCGAACTTGATGCCCGCGACGAAGTCCTCTCGTTGGTTGATGAGCGCAGCGACGAGTTCCGTCGAGTTGACCTTCCCCGAACTCATCGCCATGAACTGGCGGTCTCCCTTGGAGAAATACTCGTCAACGAGTTCGTCGGCATTGTTGATGCAGCCGATGGTCGTGATGGCAAAGACACCCAGATGCGAACGGACGAGCAGGGGTTGCGGGTCGGTGTCGCTAATGCAGCCGATGCCGCAGTTGCCGTGGAACTTGGCAAGGTCATCCTCGAAGCGCGTGCGAAACGGCGTGTTCTCGATCGAATGGATTTGACGCTGGAAACCTTCCTCATCGTGGAATATCATTCCCGCCCGTCGCGTCCCGAGGTGCGAATGGTAGTCGACCGCGAAGAACACGTCCAAGACGCAGTCGCGCTTGGAGGCAACGCCACAAAATCCACCCATAATGCTTACCTTTCTGCAAAATCGTCCGAGAGACTTTAGCAATATAGCACGAGCGAAATCAGTATATGACTTGGGTCGTGTTGAAATGGTCGTAGTCGACGTCGCTTCCCCTTGCGCGGACGTTTACACGTATGTCATAGGTTCCTCGCGCATCCGGGTTCCAAATCGCGGAGCTTGCCGGGCTGTACTCACGCACGAGCTGCCACTCGTCACTGCCTGCAGGCTTGGCGAGCATTTGATACTCGGCCTCGACGTTTGCGCCGGCAAAAGCCTTGCCCGTAATGTGGATGCCGTCATCGCCCGAAGCGGCGCTCGCCTTGACCGCCGACACGTAGTCGATTGTCGCAAGGTATTCCACGGGCGAATAGAAGAGGGCACTCGTGTCCTGGCCCGCACCGAGCATGCGCATGAAGGTGACGAACGCCGTGCTGAACTTGTCTGCGCCCACCGCATTGAGATGTTGGTTATCGTAGAAGTCCTCGGGTGCAAGCTGCAGCAACTCGGGCTTGGCATAGACGAAGTCGTAGTACTTGACGCCCATATCGCCGAGTATCTCGGCGACCGCTTCCTGCGAATCCACGTAGAACTGCCCGTAGCCGTGGATGTTGAAGACGGGGATGGGAACATTGACGACGATAAGCTCAATGTCATGATCGGCGCAGTAGAAGCATATCTCGCGCACGCCCGCGAGGGCGGCCTCGTCAAAGGAAAGCGTCTCGATCTTCTCGAGTTCGCCGAAGAGAGCAACATCCTTGCTGTTGTAGTCGAGCTGCGCGTACTTGTTGCCATAGCCCTTGCCAAAGTAGATCCAGCCCGGCTCCATTGCCTCGACGGCCGAGGCGACCGACGAGCCATCGAGTTTCGTCCCGATGTTGCGCTTGATTCCCGTAATGCCATCCTTCCAGGCCGGATGGTTGGATATCCAGGGAAAGAGCATGTTGATTGACCCCGGTGCGCTCGCGGCTCCCTTCTCCGCGATAAGCCACGCAGCCGAGGAAAGGTACTGCGAAGGCCCGACGACGCGTCCGCGTTGCGTAAGGTAAGCCGATCCCAGGTTCGGTGTCTCGTTGAGCTGTAGTGTCGTGAAGTCGAGCGTCATCACGACACGTTTGATACCGAAGCGCTCGTACGCACTCTGAATGCCAAGGTAGGTCTCATCGAGCTTTTGAAGTGGTGAGGCCATGTTGGCGGAACTCGTACCGAGCTCATCATCGATGAGATTGGGGTTAAAGGAAGAAGCCGCGACAGAAGTACCGATGTAGATCGTGTCAAGGTCCTCGGCCTGTGCAAAATTGGTCCAGACCATATTGCTCTTCGTTCCCTTGAGCTCGAGTGCAAAGTTAAGCGCGCCGAACAGGCCGATCATGAGGGCGGCGATGACGATCGCGGAGAGGAGCTTTTTGAGTCTAGAAGTTTGCATACATGAAACCTCCAGACGACTGTACGAGCGTGAAGGAGAAGAGGATGAGTGCGGCAAAGACGGTATAGATGAGGAAGCGCACGACGAGCGGTGCCGCCAAGATGCGTCCCTTCACGTCGATTCCGCGCTCGGCCATAACGCTGACGGTAAACAGAATGAGGCACGAGACAGCGGCAAGCAAGATGCAGAGCGTAAAGTTTGCCGTTGGGTGTAGCTGGAGATAGGGCACGAAGTTGGCAGGCTGGAAATTGAAGAGCGTGTTGTAGAACGCAATGGGCAAATCGTCTGCATGCATGAGGCGGTCAAAGTAATAGCCGATGCATACGAGAATGAAGGTGCGTATGATCCTGAACACGTGATACGGCGCTGATTCGACGTTGATCTTGAGCTTTTCGATAAGCCAGGCGAACAACGGCCGTGCCAAATCGGCAGAGGCGATGAGCAAACCGTTATAGAGACCCCAGAAGATATAGTGCATCTCGGCGCCGTGCCATAGGCCCACGAGGAAGAACACGACGATGTTGGCAAGGCAACCGGCAATGGTGCGACCCACATGTTTGCTGATGTGTGTCGTTGCCCACGCGGTGAGCGCCTTCATGGATGGACGCAAAGCCATCGGATAAAAGACATAGTCGCGCATCCAGGCACCGAGCGTGATGTGCCAACGATGCCAAAAATCGGCAATGGAGATCGAGAAATAGGGTTGGCGGAAGTTCTCGGCCATCTTGATGCCGAAGAGCTGCGAGACGCCGCGCACCATATCGATGCCACCGGAGAAATCGGCGTATTGGTAAATCGCATACAAGAAGATGCCATAGACGATGATACTTCCCGGCGTGGAGGCGTCGATTGAGTCCAGCGCGCTCGACACGCTCCCAACGAGCACGTCGGCAATCGCATACTTCTTGAAAATGCCGTATCCAATGAGCAGAAGCGCCCTGCGCGCATTGTAGATGTCGAGGTGATGAGACTCGTAGAGCTGTGTTGCCAACGCATCAAAGCGATTAATGGGGCCTTGGATGAGCTGGGGGAAATAGGAGACAAAGAGCAGGAAACGCGCAAAGTTGCGCTCGGGAGGATACTTGCCGAAGTAACAGTCGATGATGTAGCCGATGGATTGGAACGTGTAGAAGGAAATACCAAGCGGCAAAAGAAGCTGCGATGCGAGAAAGCCGTCTGCGGCACCGAACATGCCAAGTATGACGTTCCAGTACTTGATGTAGCTCAGGATGCCGAAGTTGAGCAGCATGACGAGAAGCAGAAACACCCACTTGCGATGCTTGATGCTCTGCTTGATCGCCTTCTTTGCCGCACGATCGGCTGCATCCTTCTTGAGCGTCTTCTCGAGCTGGTCGAGCTTGTCGAAGCGCAGGCCCACAAGCCAGACCGAGAGCGCCGTGATGCCGATGAAGAAGAGGTTTTCCCATCCGGAAAAGAGGTAGAAGCCGAGGCTTCCCACGAGCAAGACGACCCATTGGAAGCGACGATAGCGCGTGCGTCCCACCATGAAGTAGACGATGAGCGCAAGCGCGAGAAAGCTCACGAACTGTAGCGAGTAGAGCTGGGTCAACACGTCTCCATACGCGTGCGGTCACGAATCCGTGCAGGCATGTATCAGGGGGTCAGACCCCTTGACACATTAGCTCATCAGCATGCCTGCACGATACTCATTCCGCAAGTGACGAATACAAAACCGCATCATTGTAGCGCAATGCCTTTGCGCAATGCGGATTATTCGCGGCCCAGACCCCGTTCGTGGCGCTCGCGTGCCTCGGCATCGTAGCGCTGGATGTAGCGAACGTCGATGAGCTCGGCCACGATGGCGATGGCGAGTTCAGCCGGCGTCTTGGCGCCGAACTTCAGGCCAATGGGACGCTTTATGTGCTCCCACTGTTCGTCGGTGAGACCAGATGCCTTGACGATCTCGTACACGGTGCCATTCTTGCCGGCGCACCCCATCATGCCCACGTAGTGGGCGTTGCAGCGCTCGGCCCAGACGCAGCACTCGGGATCGTACATATGACCGCGCGTCAGCACGCACGCGTAATCGGCCGGACTTGCGGTAAGCTCGTCGAGGGCCGAGAAGTCCTCCGTCGACAGCAAGATACGCTCGACGTCGGGAAAGCGGCGCTCGTTGAGATAGGCCACATCGTTGTCGACGACCGTCACCTCGAAGCCGACGTGCGTGGCGAGCTTTGCGAGCTCGACGGCAACGTCGGAGGCACCGAGCAACCACACGCGCACGGGCTCGAAGAGCGCGACGCTTGCCCAGGTCAATCCCTCGAACTGCTCGTTGTGCATGGAGGGACCACGCGTGACGTCCTTCATCTGGAAAACGTCACGGTCGGAAACAGGGCGCGAGCAGACGATCTCCTTGGCGTCGTTGCAAAAGAAAAGGAGCGGATCGCCATCGGCCGAACCGACATCGCCGTACTTCTTGGTGACGGCGTTGTCGACGTTGTTCACGGCCAACGCCGGATCATAGACGACCTTGAAGCCGAGCCAGGCGAGTTCCTCATCGTCAATGGCACGCACGGCGCGCTCGAGCGTGAGGATATCGGCTTTCGTCAACGAGGCCATGATGGTATCGAGAGATGCAGGCGACATATGCGCGTTACCGCGCGTGGCATCTTCGCTGAATGCAGGAACATCCTCCGTGGTGAAGACTGGCGTCTCCCCGAGCTCCAATGCCTCGATCGCTGCAAGAATGACTTTCTTGTTCATGCTACCTCCCTGAGTAGAATCGCAATGGATATATTATACTTTTAGAGAGATAGTATCGAGTCCTAGAAGGTGTAGCCCGTCCCGTGAATCACGGGACCATCATAGGGATAGAAGCAGCCATCCTCGTAGCTAAACTTCTCCTTGGTCTCGGGAAGCCACCAGATCTTCATGGTGTCGGGGGTGTAACCAAAGGGCTCGCAGGAGATGGATTCGCCATCGTGTTCGCCACCGCAGACAATGCCCGTGCGCTCCATGCGGCTATCCTTCCCCTGTGCGCCCCGCTCGAGATCTAGTGATGGCAGGTGTTGTCAGCCGTCATCTTCTCGACCTTGCCCTGCGCGATGAGCTCGGCAACATCGCCCACCTTGGGCGTCTCGTTCTCGAAGTAAACGTCGATTCCCGCCTCGGTAAAGCCCATGAACGGACGCATGCCCATGCCGGCTGCGACAATCGCATCGGCCCCTGCATCGGAAAGCAGCATGACCGGACGCATGCAACCGCCTTCCTCATGAGGCGGATTGTCGATGTTTGCAACCGAGGCAATCTGACCGTTCTCGATGGTGATGAGGGTAAAGCAATCGCATTTGCCAAAGTGGCCGCTACGCTCGGAATCAAGGCCAGCCTGGCCCATGGTCGGAACTGCAAGCTTGATCGTGCTCATAGTATGTGCTCCTGATCGACGTGTGTATGTTCGCTCACAAGTATAGATTGAGATGCGTCGCGTAAATCAACAGTTCAGTTGCATATGCATGTGCGGCGCGCCGTTAGCCCTCGCTTGCACCACCCGCAACGCCGTATTCGAGCATCTCGTCGACGGTTACGAAGCGATAACCCTGCTCCTTGAGCTGCGGAAGCGCGATGCGAAGAGCCTCGACAGTCTGGCTGCGGTCGCCTCCCCCATCGTGCATGAGCACGATCTGCCCCGGCTGTACCGAGAGTATGCGTTGCACGATCGCATCGACGCCGGGACGACTCCAGTCGAGCGTGTCGACATCCCAGCCGAATTCGGCCGTGACATGCGAGGCGAGCGTTTCGACCATCGGCCCGTAGTAATTGCCGCCCGGGGCGCGCATCACGCGGCTTACCTGGTAGCCAAGCACGTCTTCGATGGCCTTGAAACCCTTGGTCACCTCGGCGATTTGCTCGTCCGTTGACATGAGCGTCATGTTAACGCCCTGGCCCGAGCCATCCGCATGGTCGTAGGAATGCGTCGCGATCTGATTGCCCGCATCGGCGATTTGCTTGAGCACCGTCGCATTGTCCTTGCATTGGTTTCCGATGACGAAAAAGGTGGCATGGGCATCGTTGTCGTTAAGGATGTCGAGTATCTCGCGCGAGCTTTCAGGCCATGGGCCATCATCAAAGGTCAGTGCAATGACCTTTTCTCCCTTGGTATCGGGCGAATACGCCGTGAATCCCGCGTTGACAGGTTGCTCGACGACGCTCGTCACCGTCTTGCCCGAAACCTTGCCCGTGCGCACCGCCTGAACGCCATCGACACCCGCCGAATACAAATGCACGGAACCGCGATAGTACGAATCCGGCGTCGCCGTCATCGTGGATGCCTCATAGGGCAGGCGCGTCGTTGTCTCCTCGTATTCCTCGGTCACGTCGTCTCCGTTTTCTATGACGATGACGTCGTCCTTCGAGACGCGCGCCTGCGGATCGCTCGTCGCCTCGCCGTTGATCGTAGCCGAGAGGAGATTTCCCTCCCCCGCCTTGGCGATGCTGCCATCAACGGCGAGAAGGTCTCCTGCGACAGGCGCGGCATGCCCGTCATCGACAATCTTCTGAAGCGTCGCGTTTGCCGGAACGCTCACGGTCTTGCCATTCACGTTCACATCGTACATGGGCGGGAAGAAGACAAACCAGACAGCAACGGCAATGGCGATAAGCACAAGCGCGATAATCACGATAAAGCGCTTGCTACCATGCTTTTGAAAGGCAGCGGCATTGCCGGTTGAAAGCGAATACGATGCCGCTCCGCTTGCATAGGTATTGCGCCGATGCGATTGCACCTGCATGTAGGGCGCATCCTGGTGAACGGGGCGACGCGATGACGCGGCCCCTTGCTGAGATCGCCGGGAATTGGCAGGATGCGGGCTCTCCTGACGAGTCACACGCGGACGAGACGTTCGATGTTGGCTCGCTTCTGGCGCATCATCATGCGAACGAGCCCTGTAGCGATCGCGTGAGTAGTGATTTACGTTATCTGACGAAGACCCTCTCGTCCCGTTGTTTTGCACGTCTAACCTCCGATAATGCCGCTTTAGGATTTCTGCCAACCATTTTCCAGACACAGGACGATGACCTCGTCGTCGGTCACGCAATTGGAATAAACGCCCCTGCTGATACGGCTCGCCTGCGTCGTGTACAAAACATTCGATGAGAAGAACGCCTGCGGGGTCTCGGTCGTGGCGACATCGCCCGCGAAAAGCAGCGAAACCCCGGTGGCGTACTCGGCACAGAACCTAAGGTCCTGAGAAGCGATGAGAATGGCGACGCCGCGTTTGGCAAGTTCGTGCAGAAGCTTGCCAACCTTGCGCTGGGCAAAGGGATCGATGCCCTCCGTAGGCTCATCCAGCAGGAGTATGGGGGTTTCCTGCATCATGACCTTGGCAATGGCGGCAAGCTGACGCTCTCCGAGCGAGAGACTACGAGGATTGACATCCAGGTAGGAGAAGATCCCAATGGTCTTCGAGAAATCCTCCACGTATCGTTCGATTTCGTCCTGCGAGAAATGACTATCCGCCACCATGCTCTCGAGCTCGGCTCGCACGGTTTCCCTCGTGAAAAACCCGTCAAGGTCCTGGGGCAAGAGTGCAACCTCGTAGGTGGACTGGTTCGCCTTGGCCCACCTGCCCCTTCTGCTGTCATGTATCATCACCGTGCCTCGATCGCAGGGAACGAGGCCGGCAACCATCCTGAGCATGGTCGACTTGCCCGCTCCGTTCGTTCCGACGATGGCATGGACGCTGCCCTTGGTCACGGATAGCGAAACGTCCTTAAGCACCTCGTGTTCCCCGCCGTAGCAAAAAGAGGCGTTCTCGAACTTGATGACAGGCTGCTCGGAAAAGCCTCCCATGCGTTTGTCGGGCAGGTGTCGCGCGGTAGCCCCCTTTGTCTCGAGCTCGGCTTTCATCCAGTTATGTGCCGCACCTACCGTCAAGGGAAGCGCGTCTGGCGAGGATTGAGGATGCACCCCATGATAGATGCGTATGGACGAGGGAAGCGCATAGACGAACTGGTCGTTTCCCCGGTAAAGGGAACAGGCGATGTCGCTCGGTGTGCCTTCGTAGGCAATCTTGCCAGCATCCAGAACAACGATCTCATCGGCGCCCGCGTAAATCTCACCAAAGACACTCGTGCTCATGATGACAGTGACCTTGAGCTCCTTATAGAGGTCATAGAGTATGGAGAGGAAGTTTGCCACGGAAGTCGGATCGAGCTGGGAAATGGGGTCGTCGAGGATAAGGACACGCGGGCTCACCACCATGGCCGATGCAAGGCTGACGAGTCTTCTCTGGCCATCGGAAAGCTCCTCGACGTTTCGATCGAGCCAGCTTTCGATGCCAAAGTATGCCGTGGCCTCGGCGATACGCGAGCGCATGGTCGACTGCTCGCAGTTAATGCGAACGAGACCACTCGCAAGCTCGTCAATGACCTTTCCGGTGACGCCGCGCAAATCGGAATGCTGGGGAACAAGGGCGATGCTGCTCATCTGGGAAAACGTCGTCATATCCTCGAGCGGGACCCCATCAACCAGAATTGAACCCGAACGCTGTCCCGCAGGAGTTGTCGCACTCGTAAGATGCGAGAGCAGCGTGCTCTTCCCAGACCCGCTTTTTCCTCCCAGCATGAGAAGAGAACCAGGCTTTAAATCAAGAGACACATCATCGAGAGCCGGTTTGGAAGAATGAGGATAAGTGAAAGTCAAATGATCGATCTGGATATGCGCCATCTTCACACCCCCGCAACGTTCACGGTCTTGCTAACTGAAAATGCTTGGCGACATTTCAGCCCAAAAAATTATACGCATAAAGCCTTTTTGCGATAGCGTCTTTTGTCTTAACTTCCCCGTTCGGTAGATGAAATGTGCGGATGTACCACGTTGGTAAATTCGCCGACTCTGAACTTACGCGCACCGGTTTATAGCTCGTCACACAATCTCCGTGTTCTCAATACGCTATGCTATTGCTTTATGTGAATTGCACATAACTAAGATGACCCAAGGAGAGAGGAAGACATGGAGAGAACATTCAAGTCGATGGATGGCAACACTGCCGCCGCCTACGTGTCCTATGCGTTTACGGAAGTCGCAGCCATCTACCCCATCACCCCGTCAAGCCCCATGGCAGACCTCGTCGATCAATGGTCCGCACATGGTACCAAGAATATCTTCGGAACAGAGGTCAAGGTCATCGAGATGGAGTCTGAGGGAGGTGCCGCAGGTGCGGTGCATGGCTCGCTCGGTACGGGCGCCCTCACCACCACTTACACGGCATCCCAGGGTCTGCTCCTCATGATTCCCAATATGTACAAGATTGCCGGCGAGCAGCTACCAGGCGTCTTTCACGTAAGTGCACGCACGCTTTCGACTCACGCGCTCAACATCTTCGGCGATCACTCCGATGTCATGAGCTGCCGTCAAACGGGCTTCGCCATGCTCGCAGAGAGCAACGTTCAGGAGATCATGGACCTTGCGCCGGTGGCGCATCTTGCCGCCATCAAGGGTCACATGCCTTTCCTCAACTTCTTCGATGGCTTCCGCACCTCTCACGAGGTCCAGAAGGTCGCCCAGTGGGATTACGCCGACCTTGCAGACATGGTCGACACGGACGCGGTCAAGGCGTTCCGCGACCATTGCCTCAACCCCGAGCATCCTCACACGCGTGGCTCGCATGAGAACGACGACGTCTTCTTCCAGCATCGCGAGTCTTGCAACGCCGCCTACGACGAGCTTCCCGCAATCGTCGAGGAGTATATGAACAAGATCAACGAGAAGCTCGGTACGGATTACGGCCTGTTCAACTACTACGGTGCACCTGACGCAGACCGTGTCATCATCTCCATGGGTTCCTTCTGCGATGTCGTCGAGGAGGTCGTTGATTACCTCAACGCGCATGGCGAGAAGGTTGGCCTCATCAAGGTTCGGCTCTATCGTCCCTTCTCCATCGATCACTTCGTCAACGTTCTGCCCAGCACGGTCAAGAAGATTGCCGTCATGGATCGCACCAAGGAGCCGGGCTCCATCGGCGAGCCCCTGTACCAAGATGTCGTTTCCGCGCTCTTCGAGGCAGGCCGTACCGGCATCACCGTCGTCGGCGGCCGCTACGGTCTCGGTAGCAAGGACACGCCGCCTTCGAGTGCCTTCGCCATCTACAAGGAGCTCGAAAAGGACAATCCCGCCCGTGAGTTCACCGTCGGCATCAACGATGATGTCACCCATCTCTCCCTTCCCGAGAATCCGGATAGCCCCAATACGGCGGCACCGGGCACCATCGAGTGCAAGTTCTGGGGTCTGGGTGGCGACGGTACGGTTGGTGCGAACAAGAACTCCATCAAGATCATCGGCGATCACACCAACAAGTACATCCAGGCATACTTCCAGTACGACTCCAAGAAGACGGGCGGCGTGACCATCAGCCATCTGCGCTTTGGCGATTCCCCCATTCGCTCGCCGTACTACATCACGAAGGCCGACTTCGTCGCCTGCCATGTGCCCGCATACATCACCAAGGGCTTCCCCATCGTCGCCGGCGTCAAGCCGGGTGGTACGCTGCTCATCAATTCCCAGTGGGATTTCGAGGAGCTCGAGAACCACCTCTCCAGCAAAGACAAGCGCTACATCGCCGACAACAACATCAAGCTTTACATGATCGATGCCATCGATCTTGCGGCAAGTGTCGGTATGGGCAAGCGCACCAACACTACCCTGCAGTCCGCCTTCTTCGCACTCGCCAACGTGCTTCCGCAGGCCGAGGCGATCGAATACATGAAAGACGCGGCGACCAAGTCCTACCTCAAGAAGGGCCAAAATGTCGTTGACATGAACCACAAGGCGATCGACGCCGGTGCCACCGCTTTCACGATGGTCGATATCCCCGACAGTTGGAAGAGCGCCTCAAGCGACCCCGTCGAGGAGCAGATCGAGGGCCCCGCGGCCCTCGTCAAGCAGGTCAAAGAGATTATGCAGCCCATCAACACGATGAACGGCTACGACATCCCGGTTTCAGCCTTCGTAGACCATGCGGATGGCCAGTTCGAGCTGGGCGTTTCGGCCTACGAAAAGCGTGGCGTTGCCGTCACGGTTCCACGCTGGGACTCGGAGATCTGCATTCAGTGCAACAACTGCTCCTATGTCTGCCCACACGCTGCCATCAGGCCCTTCGCGCTCGACGCCGCCGAGGTCGCGGCTGCTCCCGCCAACATGCAGCTGCTCGATGCCAACGGCAAGGAGGCCAAGGAAGCTGGTCTCAAGTACACGTTGGCTATCAGTCCGCTCGATTGCATGGGCTGCAGCGTCTGCGTAACCGCCTGTCCGCGTGATGCGCTCACGATGATGCCCATCAAGGACGAGCTTCCTCAACAGGAGGTCTTCGACTACTGCGTTGCCAACATTACCGAGAAGCCCGAGCTTGCCGGTACGACCAACGTCAAAGCCAGCCAGTTCAAGCAACCGCTGCTCGAGTTCTCCGGTGCCTGCGCTGGTTGCGCAGAGACGCAGTACGCGCGCCTGCTCACCCAGCTCTTCGGCGATCGTCTCTATATCTCGAACGCAACCGGCTGCTCCTCGATCTGGGGTAATCCTGGTGGCATCGCGCCATACACGGTCAACCGCGATGGACATGGTCCCGCATGGAACAACTCGCTGTTCGAGGACAACGCCGAGCATGGTCTGGGCATGTATCTCGGCTACATGGCCGAGCAGGAGCGTGCTGCCGTCAAGGCGCAGGCTCTCATCGACTCGAGCGATGCAGATGATGCCGTCAAGCTCGCTGCGAAGAACTGGCTTGAGGCGCGCAACGATGCACAGGCCAGCAAGGAGACGGCCGCAGCCCTCGTTACCGCGCTCGAAGCCGATGGATCCGATCTCGCCAAGTCGCTACTCGAGGACAAGAGCTTCTTCACCAAGAAGAGCTTCTGGATCCTCGGTGGCGATGGTTGGGCGTACGACATCGGCTACGGTGGTCTCGATCATGTCATCGCCAGCAAGGAGAACGTGAACATCTTCGTCTTCGATACCGAGGTCTACTCGAACACGGGCGGTCAGTCCTCCAAGGCGTCCCGCCTCGGTCAGGTCGCTCAGTTCGCAGCCGCGGGCAAGGACATCAAGAAGAAGAGCCTGTCCGAGATTGCCATGACCTACGGTTACGTATACGTCGCACAGGTTGCCATTGGCGCCAACCCGGCCCAGACGCTCAAGGCCATCAACGAGGCCGAGGCCTATGACGGCCCCTCTCTCATTATCGGTTACAGCCCCTGCGAGATGCACTCCATCAAGGGCGGCATGGCCTGCTGCGATACCGAGATGAAGAAAGCCGTTGATTGCGGTTACTGGAATCTCTTCCGCTATAACCCGGCTGCCGAACCTGGTAAGAAGTTCACCCTCGACTCCAAGGAGCCGGCTGGTGGATACCAGGAGTTCCTCATGAACGAGGCCCGCTACAGCCGCCTGACGCGCGAGTTCCCCGAGCGCGCAACCGAGCTCTTCGAGAAGAACGAGCAAAACGCCATGGCACGTCATGCTCATTTGCTCAAGCTCAAGGAAATGTACAACGGAGAGTGATCTCTCGCTTGTCACCTTGCGCGAAAGGGAGCTCCGGCAAATGTCGGAGCTCCCTTTTCTTTGCTGTGAGCAGACAAGATGACGGGGGACGGGGCGGGTTCAGGCGATCATTGCACCTTCCGCCAACACTTCCTGCATAGCCTCGGAAGGGAACTTCCAGCCCAGGACCTTCCTCGGACGGTTGTTGAGCAGCCACCGCACCTTGCCCACCTCTTCGTCCGACACCTCCGTGAAGTCAGTCTCTTTGGGGAAGAACTCCCTGATCAGCCCGTTCACATTCTCATTGGTGGGCCGCTGCCAAGGAGAGTGCGGATCGCAGAAATACACCTCGAAGCCAGAGGAGAGCTTGAACCTGTCCACGCATGCCATCTCCGACCCCTGATCCCAGGTGAGCGTGCGCCTGAGCTCCTCGGGGATCCCCTCGGCCATCTGCGCCATGCGCTCTGCGACCGTGTCCGCGTCATGGCAGGTCAGCCTCGACATCAAAAGGAAGCGCGACCTTCTCTCCACGAGGGTTATGAGGCAGCTCGACAGGTCGCTTCCAATGATCAGGTCCCCTTCCCAATGCCCGGGGATGGAGCGGTCACCCGCCTCCGGGGGCCTCTTGGATATATGCGCATCCTTAAGCCAGGGCCTGTTCTTTGCGGGGAGCTTGGATGCCGGTTTGCGACCGCGGCGCTTGGTGCGCAAGGCGTACTCGACGCCGAGCTCATGGCGCAGCGTCCCGTAGCCTTGCACATAAAGGGACTGGTATATCGTCTCGTGGCTTATGCGCATCTCCTCGTCATCCGGGAAGTCTTCTTCGATCCGCTTGGAGACCTGCTCGGGCGACCATCTGCTGGCAAGCATCTGCAGCACATAGGCCCTGAGGGGGCCTCGGGCATCGAGCTTGCGGGGTTTTGGCCTTTTCGCCTTCTTCCTCGCATCAAGCTGGGCGTGCCTCGGATCGTAGGGTCCTTGCACCCGGGAAAGCTCGCGAGCGACGGTCGTCCTGCTGATGTTCATTTTATCGGCAATCTCTTGGTTGGTGCGCCCGACATCGAGAAGGGCCGCGATAAAGCAGCGGTCCTCGTATGTCAGGCGCTGCTTGGGCGATGTTCTTGCGCTCGGGGTCGGGCAGCTCGCGGCGTCCATTGTAAGCACCATCCGATCCGGAGGGCGGTCCATTCGGCTCCACTTGAAAACGGCACCACGTCCGATTCCGGTCCGCCTTGCGCACTCCCTGATCGAATCACCCGCGCGAAGCCTCTCTTTGACCGCCGTCCAATCATCGATAGAGTATTTAGCCATTGCACCACATCCTTTCCATGCGTGCAATGACCGCTAGAATCCGCCCGGGGATAATGTCACCTGAAACAGGTGACATTATCCCCGTCCTCCGTCATCTGCCCCGTCATCTGTCCCCCGTCATCCGTCCCCTGTCATTACTGTAACTGCACGTTATTGTGTCACCGCGCCCTTTGCCTCGACATCCGCAATACGACGATGTTGCTTGCGAACCTCGGCGATGATGAGAACGGCCGAAAGCAGGACCGAGAGACCGTCGGCAACCGGGAATGCAAAGCAGTAGCCCATGAGCGGTGTCATCCCCGGAAAGAGACTTGGAATAAGCGTTGGGGTAATGAGGAACGCGGGGAGCAGAAAGATGAGTTGACGTGTGAGCGAAAGAAACGCCGATTTAAGCGGCTGGCCGGTAGCCTGAAAATAGTTCGAGCTGATAACTTGGACGGAAATGAGCGGAATGAGCGCCGTCTGGACGATGAGCGCCCATACCGCAAAGCTCATGAGCGAAGGCTCGATGCCGAACACGGAGATAATCTGCTCGGGAAATACGTGAATGAGCACGAAGAACGCCGTCAGAATCGCTGTTGCCGCCCCCAAGGCGACATAGAGCGTCCTGAGCACGCGCCGGTACTTGCGCGCACCCGTGTTGAAGCCGAGTATGGGTTGTGCCGCAATCGCGATGCCAAGGGCCGGGAAGAAGACGACGCCCGTGATCTTTGAGACGACGCCAATACTCGCGAGTGCGCCATCGACGCCGATCGGGTCAGCCGCGCCGAGCGAGGCGAGCAACATGTTGCTGATGACCTGCGTCACGGCCATTGCCGCCTGCAAGCCGAAAGGAGCCAGACCAAGCTCGATGAGGCGCTTGCAGATTTTGGGGTCTATTGCCAGATTGCGCAGGTGGAGCTTGAAAGGCGCCGATGAGCGAGACGAGACGAAATACCACAGCACGATGACCGCCGTGACAGCCTGGCCGATGATCGTCGCGCTCGCCGAGCCCGCCACGCCCCAACCGAGCACGAGCACGAAGACGTAGTTGAGGACGACGCAGACGACCGTTCCCACGACCGTCGTCCAAAGCGCCAAGTTGGGAGCGCCCGCCGTACGGATGAAGTTGTTCACGCCAAAACTGATGTTGCAGATCATCATGCCGTAGATGATGATCTGGATGAAGGTGCGCGCATACGGAAGCGTCACGTCGGTTGCGCCCACGAGGATGAGGAGCGGGTCGATCCAGAACGTCGCGTAGATGGCCGCGGCAATGGACACGATGATCATGACCGTCACGGAATTTCCAAGCGCGCGCTCGGCATCATCCTTGCGTCCCTCGCCGAGCAAGATGGCCGCGAGCGAATTTCCGCCGTTACCCGCGAGAATCGCAAACGCGTTGACAATGGTCATGATGGGAAACGCGACCTGCGTTGCGGCAAGGCCGATTTCGCCCATGGCCTGCCCGAGGAAGATCGAGTCGATGACGTTGTAGAGCGAATTGAGGACGACGGCTGCGACGGCGGGAATGGAGAACTCGAGCATGAGCTTGCCAATGGGCGCCGTGCCCATACGGGTGACCTTGTCTTCCCCCTTTTCCTCGCGCTTCTCGAGTTTTTTCTGATCGGGCATAGGAGTTTCTGCTTTGTGTTCGTTCATATGAGATAAAACCATATTCGAATGCTTCTGTCATCATTTTGCCGCAGAGAGGATAGCACGCCTTGCATGCATTGGTAAGCCCATGTCAGGTCCATCACATGCAATAAAAACGTATAATTAGACGTTGGCTATGCGAAGAGAGGATTACGGCATGCGCATCTTACTCATGAACCATTTTCCGCTCCAGGGCTCGGGCAGCGGCGTCTACACGATCAACATCGCCCGCGCGCTCGTTCGCAAGGGTCACGAAGTCTGCATCATCATGCCCGAGAACGAAGAGCTTGCAGAGCTCGAGATAGATGGTGTACGCCTGCATCCCGTTTACTTCAACTCCTGTGTTGACGATGCTCTGGGCTTCGATTTTCCCTGCTTTACCACGCATCCCGCAGCATCACGACCTTCTATGAACTTGACGATGCGCAGATGGCCGCCTATGAGGGCGCGTTTCGTGCTGCCATCGAAGACGAGATTGCCGCTTTCGATCCCGACGTCATTCATTGCGGTCATATCTGGGTCCAGGCAAGTTACGCAGCCGATTACGGCATACCGCTCGTGATCACCGCCCATGGCACGGACCTCATCGGTTTCGAAAAGTCAGAACGCTTTCGCGAACAGGCGAAGAAGGCGTTTGACACCGCCAGTGCCGTTATCGCCATCTCGAAGGACAGCGCCGCGCTCGTAGAGAAGCTCTTCGGCAGCCCCGAGAAGGTGCATCTCATACAGAATGGCTACGACCCCATGATGTTCTATCCGGAAACCTGCAGCGTGCGCGAGGTGCTCGACCACTTCGACATCGAGGGCGATTACGACAGCATCGTGTCGTTTGCGGGCAAGTTCACGTACTTCAAGGGCATCGACATACTGCTCAATGCAGCCGCACTATACGAGCGAGATGGTGTCGCAACCCTACTTGCCGGCGATGGCGAACTCTTCGACGAGATGACCGCGCTTGCCACCCAGCTCGGACTCAAGCACGTCTACTTCTTGCACAACCAGCCGCACGAGGTGCTACGTCGCCTGTACAGCTGCGCTACGGTGTCACTGCTCACCTCACGCAACGAGGCATTCGGGCTCGTCGCCATCGAAGCGCTTGCCTGTGGAGCGCCTGTCATCGCGAGCAACGAGGGCGGTCCCCTCGACATCATCACGCCGGAAGTCGGATTGCTGTTCCAAAGCGAAAACCCCGAGGACCTGGCGTGTGAGGTGCAACTCGTGCTCGATGGCGACATCGACTTCGACCGCGAAGAGGTCGCCGCCTACGCGCGCGAGAAGTACTCGCAGGACGTCTCCATCGGCGCACTCATCGCGCTCTACGAAGCAGCTACTAACTAAAAGAATAGCGAGTAACCTGGCGTCGGACAGGCCGTCGAGCCGAGGTCTAAGGGAGCGAGCCGAAAGGACCACGAAGTGGGCCGTCGGGGAGCGACCATCGAGGCGAGTGGCCTGCCCGACGCCCCCACGAAGCGGGCTGTCGGGAAGCGACCGTCGAAGCGAAACGGCTTCCCTACGCGCTACACGAAAGCTCATTCTTGCTTGCGCTTGGCAAGCAAGCCGGGAGCAAGCTCGGAGACCAAGATAGCCGCGAAGATCAGCACGAAACCGCATACCATACGTCCCGTCAGCACCTCCGCGCCGAACGCGACGCTGAACGCCACGCCAAAAGGCGATTCGAGTGACAGAAGCAGCGAGGCAGTTGAAGGCGGGAGCTTTTGCTGGCCGATGTTCTGGAAGAGCAAGGCGAGCGCGGTACAAGCGATACCCAGATAGAGCAGGCTTGCCCAGGTCTCCCACGACAGCGTTTCCCAGTGCGGAGGCTGCTCGAAGATGGCCCCCGAACATAACGAGAAGACCGTGACGAAGAAGAACTGCCACATCGTCAGCACGTAGATATCCCTGTCTTGCGAGAACTTCGAGACGAAGCAGATATGCAGGCCGTAGAAAACCGCGCAGCATAAGGTGAGCAAGTCGCCGAAGCTCATCGAAAAGCCCGATCCGAGGCTCACGAGTCCGATGCCGACGACGCACATGAATGCGGCAACGATATTGAAGGCGTGCGGACGACGCTTGGATATGCCCCAGGCAAAGAACGGCACCATGACGCAGTACGTTCCCGTCAGAAAGGCGTTCTTGCCCGGTGTCGTATCCGTGATGCCAATGGTTTGCAGATAATAGCCCATGAAGAGCAGAAAGCCGAAGAGCGCTCCGAGGGCAATGTAATCCTTGCGAAGATAGAGTTCGCGCTTCTTGAGATACACCAACGCAAGGATGAGCGCCGCTAGACCAAAGCGCACGACGAGAATCCATGCCGGAGAGACGGCATCAGTCGTATCCTTGACAATGACGAACGAGCTGCCCCAAATCAGGGTAGCCAGGACGATGAGAAACTTGTAGAGCATCACTGAATATGTCCGAGGAAGTTCTTCGTACGCTCGTGCTTGGGATGGTTGAAGACCTCGTCGGGCGTACCCTCCTCGACGACGACTCCGCCTTCCATGAAGATGACGCGATCCGCCACATCCTTGGCGAACTGCATCTCGTGCGTGACGACGACCATCGTCATACCCTCCTCTGCAAGGGAGCGCATGACATCGAGAACACCACGCACGAGCTCGGGGTCAAGAGCGCTTGTGGCCTCGTCGAAGAGCATCACGTGAGGCTCCATCGCCAGAGCACGCGCGATGGCGACGCGCTGTTGCTGGCCGCCGGACAGTTGCGCGGGGAAGTAATCGGCGCGATCGCCCAGCCCGACACGGTCGAGCTCGAAATGGGCGATACGCTCGGCCTCCTCCTTGGAGCGCTTGAGCACCTTGCGTTGGGCGAGCATGACGTTTTTGAGCGCCGTGAGCTGCGGGAAGAGGTTGAACTGCTGAAACACCATGCCCACGTGCTCGCGGAGCTTGTTCACGTCGGTCTTCGGGTCGGTGATTTCCTTGCCCTCGATGAAGATGTGACCACCCGTGGGTTTCTCGAGCAGGTTGATGCAACGCAGCATCGTCGACTTGCCAGAACCCGAAGGACCGAGCACGACAACGACCTCACCCTTGGCGACCTCGATATTGACGTCCTTCAAGACCTCGTTGTCGCCGAAGCTCTTCGAGAGGTGCTGGATCGAAATCATGGAATCCTGTCCGCTCATCGCGCGCCTCCCTTCTCTTCGGTGGAATCAAGTTGAGCATCGCGAGCTACCTCTTCTTGGAGCTCGTCAATAGCCTGCTCCATGTCCTTTGACGAAAGGTCACCGGTAAGACCGGCTTCAAGGCGCGTCTGCTCCTGAAGCTCGTCGCGTGCATCGTCAGTGCTGTCGGCGATTTCCTCGCACATCTGGCTAAACGCGCCACGGCGGTTCTTGCGGCGCTTCTTCTTGGGAGCGCTGCCGCCCGAATCGGCGAGCGCGAGGCGCTTTTCGAGGTTACCGACGACGCGGATGAGCGGCAAGGTGACGATGAGGTAGAAGCACGCGGCGACGATGTAGGGCGTCATGTTACCCGTGAGCGACACGATGGAGCGTGAGTAGAGCATGAGCTCCATGACGCCGACGGCCGCGAGCAGCGAGGTGTCCTTGTAGAGCAGGATGAACTCGCTCGTCATGGTCGGGATGACGCGACGGATGGTCTGCGGAATGATGACGTAGAACATCGTCTGCGGGCCGGTCATGCCAAGCGAGCGTGCCGCCTCGAACTGACCGGTGGGCACGGACTGTATGCCTGCGCGGAATATCTCGCAGAGGTAGGCGCCCGAATTGACCGCGAGCACGATGATCGCGAGCACGTACTGGTTGATGTCGATGCCGAGCAGCGGCAGGCCGAAGAACGCGATGTAGATCTGCAAGAAGAGCGGGGTGCCACGCACGACGCCGGTGTACACGGCGGCGAGTACATGCAGGATGCGCGCACGTGCGATCTTCATGAACGCGGCTATGAGGCCGATGGGGATGGCCAACGGGAAGCCGACGAGCACAAGGCCAAGCGAGATGAGCCAGCCAACCGCGACGATGGGGATAGACGAGACGATGAGCTCGGGCTGGAAGAAGAGGCGCAGGAAGGTAACCGAGTTCCAGGCCTGGACGGCAGGCTGCTCGCCGAGCCAGTTGGAGATCTTCTCGGCCGTCGAAGCGTGCGTGACCTCGATGGCGGGCGACGGCGCGAAGTCGAGGGTCTGGCCGTTAGCCAGCGTATACGTTCCGGAAAGCGTGACCTCGCCGTTCACGTTGGGCAGCGACACCTTGTACATCTCGAGACGCAGGCGCTGACCGGGCTGAAGCGGCGCGGAGAAGTTCACGTCGATCGAGGCATCGCCCTTGTTCATCGTCGCAACGTTCTCGGGGCTCAGACGGGTCGTGCCCTCGAGCACCGTCACCTTGACCGACGATTCATCGGTGATCGAGGAGCCTTCGGGAAGCTCGACGCGCACGGACGAGACCTGCTCGCCGTCACCGACGAGCGCCTCCCAGGTCACGCGCGTCGGCTCGCCGCCGAGCACGCTTCCCGTACCCGTCTCGTTGCTCTTGGCCGTGGTCACGTCGACGGACATGGCACCGGCGAGAAGCGGCGAGACGAAGGTCAGCACGAGCGAGAGCGCGAGTGCCGTCACGAGCGCATGCTTGAGCACGGGCTTCAGGTATGCTGCCATATGAATGAATCCCCCGTAAATATGCATAAAATAGATAAGGCAAGGACGAATTATACGCCCTTGCCTTATTGAAACCGAAGAGAAATTCGGTTGTTCGAGAACGGACTACTTGGCCGCGCCGAACCACTCCTCCTGGAGCTTGGCGATGGTGCCATCGGCCTGCATCTCGGCAAGCGCGTTGTTGATGGCCTCGGCCAGCGCGACGTTGGAGGTGTTCACGATGATGCCGTACTGCTCGCCCGTCGGGATGACCTCGAGGATGTCGCAGTCGTCATACTCGTGCGCGATGCTGTAGGCAGCAGCCGGTTCGTCGTAGATGACGGCCTTGATCTTGCCGGTGCGCAGAGCCGCGAGCATGTCGGGAGTCTCCTGGAACGGCGTGTAGGCGATGTCCTTCAGGTTCTCCTTGGCCCAAGCCTCGCCCGAGGAACCGGACTGGGCACCCACGGCCTGGCCGTTGAGCGCGTCGCGGCTCGTCACATCGGAGCCCTTGAGGACGACGATGGCGAGGTTGGAGTCATAGTACGCGTCGGTGAAGGCGACCTGCTCGGCACGCTCGTCATCGATGGTGATGGCGCTGATGGCGCAATCGAAGGTCTTGCCACCCGCGACCTGCGTCACGAGCGAATCGAAGGCCTGGTTCTGGATGTCGGCATTGAGGCCGAGATGCTTCGCGACTTCCTTGATGAGCGCGATATCGTAACCCTTGATCTCGCCGTTCTCCTGATACTCCATCGGAGCGTAATCAGGGCTCGTGGCAACCGTGAGGGTGCCCGGCGTGACGAGCGTGTACTCGTCGGAAGCGGCGGAGCTGGAGCTCGCAGAGCTGGACTGCGAAGAGCCACCACAGGCGCTCAGCGCGAGCATGCCGACGACGGCGATGCAGGCAAGGCCGAACACGGCAATCTTAGAAAACTTCCCCTTCAACATCTCTCTCCCTTACTACTCGAAACTGCAAATCAGAAACGCATTTTCAAACCGTGCAACCGTACCATAGCTGCTCACCTGCGGCAATGAAATACTGGTCACCGTCAGTCGTAAATCTTTCTGAGGAAGCTCTTGGTACGCTCGTGCTGCGGATGGTCGATGACCTGCTCGGGCGAGCCCTCCTCGACGATCACGCCTTTGTCCATGAAGATGACGCGATCCGAGACGTCACGCGCGAAGGTCATCTCGTGCGTGACGATGACCATGGTCATGTGCTCTTCGGCGAGGTCGCGGATAATCTTGAGTACGTCCTGCGTAAGCTCGGGGTCAAGCGCACTCGTGGGTTCGTCGAAGAAGAGGATGTCGGGCTTCGTGCATAACGCACGGGCAATGGCAACACGTTGAAGCTGGCCTCCCGAAAGCTCGTTTGGAACCATATTCTCCTTACCAGCCAAGCCAAACTTCTCGAGAAGCTCGACCGCCATGATGCGCGCCTGTTCCTTGTCGACCTTCTGCACGCGTACGGGCGCGTCCATGACGTTTTGCAGCACCGTGCGATGCGGAAAGAGATTGAAGTTTTGGAACACGAGGCCGAACTTCGAGCGCGCCTTCTTGAGCGTGGCCTTGTCTGCATAGACCGCTCGACCATCGGGTCCGGGCTTGGCCACGACGATGTCCTCGTAAGCCAGGTAACCGCGCTCGAAGGTCTCGAGCAACGTCGCACAGCGAAGCAACGTCGATTTGCCACCACCGGACGATCCGATGATGCTCACGACTTCGCCCTGCGTGACCTCGAGGCTAATGTCCTTGAGGACCATCGTGTCGCCAAAGCTCTTCTCGACGTTTCTGAGGGAGAGAATCTCCTTGGACATGGGTGCTATCTCCTCTCCCCTAGTCATGGTAGTACGCGAGTTTCTTCTCGGCCTTGTTCAGTATGAACTCGACGACGAGCGTGAAGACCCAGTAGATGATCGCGGCGATGACGTAGGGAATCATGCTCACGAAGGACGCGGCAAGCGCCTTGGCTTCGGTAAACATCTCGGCGATGCCGAGCACGAAGGCAAGTGAGGTGTCCTTGACCAGGGTGATGATCTCGTTGCCCATTGCCGGCAGGATACGCTTGATGACCTGGGGTAACACGATGTAGAAAAAAGTCTGGGCACGCGAGTACCCGAGCACTTCGGCCGCCTCGTAATGTCCCACGGGAATGGACTGAATGCCACTGCGGTAGATTTCGGCGAAGTAGGCCGCGTAGTTAAGAATGAAGCCAATAGCACAGGCCCCAAACTTCCAGCCCGAACCCATGTTGATGCCAAAAAGGTAATACGGTCCAAACATGAGGGCCATGAGCTGGAGCATAAGCGGCGTGCCGCGCATGAACGAGATGTAAACGCGTGCTATGAGCGAAAGCGGCTTGAACTTGCTCATGCGCGCAAGGGCAATGACGATGCCAAGCGGCAGCGCTCCGACAAGCGTCACGACGAATATCTCGAGCGACAATACAAAACCCGCCCCAAGATCGGGCAGGACCACGGACATCATCTGCATGAATGCAGGATCCACACGCATCACCTCGTCTACAGCGTACGACGGGGCGGCCTCAAGACGACCGCCCCGCAGATTCCAGAATATGAAGCGAGCTTACTTGCCCAGGCACCAGTTCTCGTAGCTGATGCCGTCAGCAGAGTACTTCTCGCAAATCTCCTTGACCGTACCGTCGGCGTCCATCTCCTTGAGCGTCATGGTAACCTGATCGGCGAGACCATCGTTGCCCTTCTTGAAGGCAACGGCGTAATGCTCGCTGGAGAGCTGCTCGTCAAGCATCTTGAACACGCCCGGCTTGGCGGCCATCTGATACTGCGCGATGGACAGGTCGCAGGCAACGGCATCGACCATGCCGCTCTCGAGCTGCATGAAGGCATTATTGTAATCGCCGATCGTCTCGACCTTGCCACCGGCGAAGGTGTCCTGCAGGCTCTTCTCGTCACCATCGAGTACCTCGAGGGCGGCGGAATCGACCTGCGTCATGACGGTCTTGCCGGCAAGATCGGCAAGCGAGTTGATACCGCTGTCAGCCTTAACAACGATGACCTGGCCATTGATCATGTACATGTCGGTGAAGGAGTAATCGTTCTCACGGCCTTCGTAGGTGAAGCCGTTCCAGATGCAGGTGATGTTGCCCTGGTTGATGAGCGCGTCCTTGGCATCCCAGTCAATCGGCTCGGCCTGGAAGGTCCAGCCGTTACGATCGCAAACCTCCTTGGCAAGATCGAGATCGAGACCGGTGAATTCGCCCGTCGTGGTGTCCTTGAAGCCATACGGCGGATAGCTCTGATCGAAACCGACAATGAAGACGTTGTCTTCAGGTGCGTTATTTCCAGCCGCGCTGCTCGAAGATGCAGCACTACCACCGCATGCCGTCAGGGCAAGGGCGCCAAAACAGAGCATGCAGCATGCAAGCGCAATCGATACGAGTTTCTTCTTCATCTTTCTCTCCCTACATCACTCTAGCGTAGTAAAGTTTCGTACCGTGGCATTGTAGCCTAATTGCGGTGTAGGTGAAGCATGAATTCGCCGTGAATGTGTCAGGGGGTCTGACCCCTTGACACATTCATCCCATCAGCAACGTCTTGAGAAAGGCAATGCTCTTGAGCTCGAAACCTGCATGCTCGCAGACCCACATGTGTGCAAGATCGAGCAATTCGATTTCGGGATAGGATTCGATATCGGCAATCTGGGCGAAGGTCGAGAACAGCAAAGCCTCGATCCAAGCCGCAGCCCGCGAGTCGATGGTCGTGCAGATCCCGAGTCGCCCAAGGCAATCATCGCAGAGCGCGCCTCCATAGCTCACGTCGAAGGCTTTCACCTGCTCGATGGACGTTCCGCAGAGCGCACATTCGCGCGTCGCGGGTGCAAAGCCCTGCATGGCCATCGCCTTGAAGAGAAAGGCCGCTGCGATGAATGCCGCCCTACGTGCCGGTAGCTCAGCTATGGTGCGCATTGACGCCGCGCTCATCTCGTACATACGCTCACCCAGGACAACGCCCTCACGCCCGAGCTTTTCGAGGAACTCCGTCTCGACGCTTGCAGCTGCCGTGCGCTCAAGCTCCTCGCGTATCGACGCGTTTGTGGCAATCGTCTTGACCTCGCGCACGATGTCGAGGGACTTTCCCTCATGCAAGAGCAAATCTGCCTCGGCGAATAACTCGAGGCGTGCCCCAATGCGGTTGCCGGGTTTGCGCAGCCCCTTGGCAACGGCTCGTATCTGACGTCCGTCCCCGCCGAGCATGGTGACGATGACGTCGGTCTCTCCAAGCTTCGTGTGCTTGAGGACGATGCAGCGCTCGTTATAGGCCTTCGCCATAGCCAAATTTCCTGACCTGCGCGGCGTTCTGACGCCAGTCCTTCTTGACCTTCACCGTGAGGTCGAGATGCACCTGGCAGCCAAAGATGCGCTCGAGATCCTCACGCGCCTGCATGCCGATTTGCTTGATCTTGCTGCCCTTGGCACCGATGATGATGCCCTTCTGGCTATCGCGTTCGACATATATGACCGCCCAGATGCGCATGAGGCGCCTGTCCTCGATGCGCTCGATGTCCTCGACAACGACACCGACCGAATGGGGAACCTCATCGAAGGTCGAACGCAGGATCTTCTCGCGAATGAACTCGGCAATGAGCACTTCGTCAGAAAGATCGACACCCGTATCCTTGGGAAACCAGCGTGGACCTGCCGGAAGCAGATCGTAGACGGCGTCGATGAAGTCATCGAGACCACGGTTGTGCTTGGCGGAAACGACGACCTCGGCATCAAAATCGCACAGGCCACGTGCCTGCTCAAGGCGCTCGGCGATGACGGGTTTCTTGACGAGGTCGGCTTTGGAGATAACAAGGATCTTGTGGCACGAAAGCTCGTTTATGTGGTTGGCAATCCACTCATCCCCCGTGCCAACAGGCTGCGATGCGTCGATGAGGAAGGCGACGACATCGACATCCGCCAGCGCCTGCAGGGCTGACTCGTTGAGCTCGGCACCCAAGGCGTCCTTCGGTTTGTGGATGCCCGGCGTGTCGACGATGATCATCTGCATGTCATCGGTATCGTATACTGCGCGGAAGCGGTGACGCGTGGTCTGGGGCGTACGCGATGTGATGGCGAGCTTGGTGCCCATGATATGGTTGAGCAATGTTGACTTGCCCGCATTGGGCCGACCGACGAGCGTCACGAAGCCGCTGCGAAAGGTCTCGGGATTGACTGCCGCATACGCATCATCGGCAATGCCTGCGGCTTTGAGCATCTCATCCAGATCGGACATGGTCTCTCCTTATTACGCAATGAATTTCATGAGCGCCGGGATGAAGACGATGAGGCCGACGACAACCGAGGTAATCGCGAGTACGAGCACGGCGCCTGCGGCCGCGTCCTTGGCTATCTCGATAAGGTGGTCATAATCGGGACTTACCTTGTCGCACAACGCTTCCATTGCCGTGTTGAGCACCTCGGCGGATACGACCATCCCAATGCAAACGATGACGGCACACCAGCCCCAAGGTTCGACCTGCAAGACCCAGCAGGCGATGAGTGCCATGAGCGCGAAGACGAGATGCACCTTCATGTGAACTTCGCTCATGAAGGCCCTGCCAATACCCACGAACGCAACGGCGAAGCTCTTGGCTTGTGACTGGTTCTTCATCAGCGTATCCCCGTCAGACCATAGGCGTCGAGAATCTCCTTCTCGAACGCCTCCATCTCGAGCGCCTCGGTCTCGTCGATGTGATCGTAGCCGAGGAGATGCAGCAACGAGTGCACGAGCATGAGCGATGCCTCCTGCTCAAGACTCGTGCCAAATTGGGCACGCTGTCCATCAACGACATCCAGGGCGATGACGACATCACCGATTTCGATGGGGGTACCCGGCTCGTATGTATCCCATGGGTCATCGCACTCGAAAGAAAGGACATCGGTGGGCTTGTCAATGCCTCGGTACGTGCGATTGAGCTCGTGAATCTCATCCGCATCAACCAAGCTAATCGAAACCTCACAGGCATCGGGAGCATCCATGTACTCGAGCGCGAAGCACGCGAGCCTCTCGATAGCGGCGTCATCCCAGGTTAGCGCACCGCCACGGCTGTCTATGTTCACGAGCATGCTACTTCGACCTCCCGGAATCGTTACGCGCGCCGCGAGCTGCTTCGTCATACGCATGCACGATACGCGCAACGAGGCTATGACGCACGACATCTGCACCGGTCAAGTCGATGAATGAGATCTCGTCGATATCACTGAGGATGTCACGCACGCCATGCAGGCCCGAGACACCACCCGGCAAGTCGACTTGCGTGATATCACCCGTGACGACCATCTTGGAGCCGAAGCCCAGACGGGTGAGGAACATCTTGAGCTGCTCGGGTGTGGTGTTCTGCGCCTCATCGAGAATGAGGAAGGCATCATTGAAGGTGCGTCCGCGCATGAAGGCAAGTGGGGCGATCTCGATGACGCCCTGCGAGATGAGCTGGTTGCCCTTCTCCATGTCGGTCAGATCGAAGAGCGCGTCATAGAGCGGGCGTACGTAAGGATCGACCTTCTCGTCGAGCGTGCCCGGCAAGAAACCGAGGTTCTCGCCCGCCTCGACGACGGGACGCGTAAGGATGATGCGACCGATCTCCTTGCGCTTGAGTGCGGCGATGGCCATTGCCATGGCGAGGTAGGTCTTACCCGTGCCAGCCGGACCGATGGCAAAGGTGACGGTGCTGTCGCGTATGGCATCGCAGTAGCGCTTCTGGCCACTCGTCTTGGGACGGATTGCGCGCCCTCGATAGGTAAGCAGAATGTCCTCGCGCAGGGAGCTCGGGGAGTAATCGGAATTGCGCAGCACCTCGACGGCGCGACGGATGTCCTCGACCGTCGGCGCTTTGTTAGCCTGGACCATGTCAAAAAGGTCGGAGACAAGCGCCGAGATGAGTGGCACCTCGAGGGCATCACCCGTCATGACGATGCTATCGGAGCGCAACGCGATGGTCGCATCGAAGAGATCTTCGATGGCACGTAGATTGGCATCCTGGGGACCGCAGAAGAGGGCAAGGTCAATGCCGTCGGGCAGGGGAAGCGTAACTTGGCTCGAATGCATCAGTCACTCCCCTCTCGCCGCATCTTACGCGGCGCTTTGTACGATGGGCAGGGATAGTCGCGGTACTTGAGATTATCGAGAATCTCGTCGATCCATGCGTCTATCGGCACGAGGGCCTCGGCCGTCTCGCAATCCTTGATGCGCGCATGCGTCTCGGGCGAACGAGGCATGAACAGCGTGCAGCAGTCATCGGCCGGACGCGAGGAGATCTCGAAGGTGCCGAGCTGCTTGGCGACGTCGATGATCTCGAGCTTGTCGCTTCCGATGAGTGGACGCAGCACCGGAATATCGACAACGGCATTAACGGCGGCTATGTTCTCGAGAGTCTGGCTCGCAACCTGACCGAGTGACTCGCCAGTGACAAGCGCCTTCGCGTTTTCGATGCGCGCGATACCCTGTGCGATACGGAACATGAGGCGTCGATAGAGCACGATGCGCAAGTTGGGCGGACATTCGCTCGCGATGGCCTTCTGGTAGTTGCCAAAGGGCACGGTGTAGATGCGGCCGATACCACCCGCCGGTGCAAGCGCATGTGCAAGGTCATCGACGATGTATTCGCTCGCGTCATCGGTCACGGGGGCACCCGAGAAGTGGACGCCCACGACGACGGCACCGCGCTTCATGAGCTTCCAGGTGGCAACGGGGCTATCGATACCGCCTGACATGAGACTCACGACCTTGCCGGCCGTTCCCACGGGCAAGCCGCCAATGCCACGATCGCTACGCGAGAAGACATAGGCACTGCCCTGGATGATCTCGACGTGAACCTTGACGTCCGGGTCCTTCATCTTGACCTTCTTGTCGGGGGCAAAAGCGCACAGATGCGCACCGACGAGCTGGTTGAGTTGCATGGAGTCGATGGGATAATCGGTGTTTGAGCGGCGCGCGACGACCTTGAAAGACTCGAACTCACCGCAATCCATCATCGCAAGCTCAGCGCAAAGGTTATATTCCTCGGGGTCGCGTGCGCAGCGCCAGCCACGTGACACGCGTGCGACGCCGGGAACCTGCAGCAGAATCCGGGCAGCTGGTTCAAGATCGTCCGCATTTTCGAACACGACGAGAAGATGCCCGGAGATACGGCATATCTCCTTGGTGTCAAAAGCAACGAGCGCCGCCTCCATGTTGCTGAGGAGACGGTGCTCGAAAGAGGCACGATTGCGACCCTTGAGGCCGACCTCGTGATAATGAACGAGGCAGATACGCTCGAACAAGCGCTCCTCCTAGCTCTTGTCGTTCATGAAGGCCGTTTTGTCGTAGGAGACCTCACCACGGGCAATCTCCTCCATGGCAAGAGATAGCGGCTTGCGACCCGCAAACTCGGCGATTTCGCTGACAGACTGCAGAGCGACGGCACGATCGCGCTGGCCACGCATCATGTCGTTGATATCACGCGCACGCTTGGAAGCGATAGCGCAAAGCAGGTACTTGTCTTCGTGGGTCTTATCGAGAAGGGTGTCAATACGTGGTTCGACAATAGACATATGCGGTAAGCTCCTCAAATGAACGAGTTGTTTTTGAATCGACCTAGCATTCTAACACGCGCGCGAGCTCTTTGGTAGCCCCCTGCACATCATCGTTGACGATGACGTAATCGTACCTATCCGCAGCCTCCATCTCGCCAGCCGCATTGGCAAGACGCTGAGCGATGACTTCCTCGGATTCGGTCCCGCGGCCACGCAGTCTGCGCTCGAGCTCCTCGATTGACGGAGGAGCGATGAAAATGAGCTTGGCCTGCGGGATCTTATCGAGCACCTGGAAGGCGCCTTGGACGTCAATCTCGAGCAGGACGGTATCCCCCTTCGCGAGGTGTTCCTCGATGGGTGCGAGCGGCGTGCCGTAATAGTTGGAATGCACCTTGGCCCACTCGATGAAGCCGTCCTCTTCGATGGTGTTCTCGAACTCCTCGATGGTGAGAAAATGATAATGCACGCCATCAATCTCGCCCTCGCGGGGCTGACGCGTCGTGGCGGAAACCGACAACACGATGTGAGGGCACTCTTTCAGCAGTGCGGAGACGAGCGTCCCCTTGCCCGCTCCCGAAGGGCCCGATATGACATAGAGCGTTCCTTGATCCATGGATACATCCGTCTCTAGTCGAGCTCGGCGGCAATCTCTTCGAACGCGGCGACGGGGTCTGCCGCACGCGTGATGGGACGACCGATGACAAGATGCGAGGCGCCTGCCGCAAAAGCCTCGGCGGGTGTGGCAACTCGGCTCTGATCGCCCAACGCAGCGCCCTTGGGCCTGACGCCCGGCGTGATGATAATGGCATCAGGACCGAGGAGCTCCCTCATCTGATTTGCCTCCATGGGAGAGCACACGATGCCGTCAAGCCCCGCCTCGGACGCAAGCGTGGCGAGACGCTCGACCTGCTCGGCAGGCGACACGTCGATGCCGACGGAGGCGAGCTGATCGGCGTCCATGCTCGTGAGCACCGTAATCGCACAGAGCGCCGGGGCGTTGTCCTCATGGCCGGCATCGGCAGCGCCCTTGCGTGCGCCGCGCTCGGCAGATTCGAGCATGAGCTCGCCGCCACTCGCGTGCACGGTGAAGAGGTCTGCACCAGCTTGCGCGATGGAACTGGCAGCACCATAGACCTGATGGGGAATATCATGCAGCTTGAGGTCGAGAAAGACCTTGAAGCCGAGCTTGTGCATCGTGTTCACGATGGAGGGGCCGACTGCGTAATACAAGGTCATGCCGATCTTCACCCACCGGGCATGCCCCGCGAGCTTCTCGCCGAGCACGACGGCCTCATCACCCGAGCAGTCGAGTGCGACGATGATGCGGTCTTTGGCAGCTTCGCTCTTCCATTCCATATGCGCTATACCTCCAATGCTCCAATGAGCTCGCTTATTCGTGAAACGCCATTTTCCACGCAATATGCAATCATTCCGTCGAGTACGTGCACGCTCGCAAGCGGGTCGACGAAGTTCGCCGCGCCCACGGCCACCGCCGTCGCACCGGCAAGCATGAACTCGATCGCGTCTTCACCAGACGAGATACCTCCCATGCCGATGATGGGAATGTCGACGGCGTTATGCGTCTCCCACACCATGCGTAACGCAACGGGTTTGATGGCGGGGCCAGACAGACCACCTACGACACGTGCCAGCTTGGGTTTACGACGCTTGGCATCAATCGCCATGCCAAGCAGGGTGTTGATGAGACTCACCGCATCGGCACCAGCCGACTCGACGGCCTTGGCGATGACGGTGATGTCGGTAACGTTGGGAGTGAGCTTCACGATGAGGGGACGCCTCGTGCACTGGCGCACGGCTGCGGTCACTTGCGCGGCCTGTTCCGGGTCGGTGCCGAAGGTCATGCCACCAGCGTCCACGTTGGGACACGAAATGTTCACCTCGTAGGCATCGACGGCAGGCTCATCCTCGAGGCGCTCTATGACCTGTACGTACTCGTCGAGCGTATGGCCCGAAACGTTCACGATGACGGCCGTGTCCTGCGTCGCAAGCCACGGCAGTTGGCTCGCGCAGAACTCCTCGACACCGGGGTTTTGCAGACCGATGGAATTGAGCATGCCGCACGGCGCCTCGGCGATGCGCGGCGTTGCGTTGCCATCCCAGGGCCTGGGCGAGACGCCCTTCGTCGTAACGGCACCCAGTAACGAGACGTCAAGGAAATCGGCGAATTCCTCGCCATGGCCAAAAGTTCCCGAGGCAACCGTCACGGGGTTCTTCATCGACAAGCCGCCAACGTCGACATGCATATCGGGCATGCTCATCACCAGATCACCTCGCTTGCATCGAAGACGGGGCCATCGACGCAGCAGCGCTTGAGACCGCCTGTCGTCTCGACAACGCAACCAAGACATGCGCCAACACCGCAGGCCATGAGTCGCTCCATCGAGATCTCGCAGGTCACGCCATGTTCGATGGCGGGAAGCGCCACGGAACGCTCCATGAGGGGCGGCCCGCACACGGCGACGTAATCGTAGTCATTCGTGGCGAGGAGCTCGTCGGTGACGGCGTTCACGAAGCCCTTGACGCCCATCGATCCGTCATCGGTTGCGATATAGAGAGCGCCCTGCGATCGGCGCACACTGTCCTCGAACTGTTCCGTGCAGGCGACGCGATCGGCCGTCGTAGCCCCGATGACGACATCAACACGCGCACCTTGCGCGGCGAGCTCGTCTGCAAGAAGCTTGAGAGCAGGAGTACCCACACCGCCGCAAGCAAGCAACGCATGCGTTGTACCCGTGGGAACATGCCAGCCGTTACCGATGGGGCCAACAAGATCGACCTCATCACCGATGCCAACATGCGTCAACTGCTCGGTCCCGTCGCCGACGACCTGATAGCAGATGTCAACGGAACCTGCGTCTACATCGACATCGAAGACGGCAAAGGGCATGCGCAAGAACTGAACCGAAGGCTCGCTTGCAACCTTGACTTGAACGAATTGACCGGGATGTGCGGTAGCGGCAATGCGGGGAGCCAGCACGGACAGATGATAGATTCCCTCGGCAATTTGCCTGTTGAAGAGGACCGGGCCACTCTCTTGAAGCTTCTGGACCATGCTTTCGCGTTTCCCTCCACGCCTGGTTCAACATGATTTTGTTCATGATAGCGCACTTCTTGCGCATATCGCCATTGGCTGCCCCGTCTAGTCGCAGACGTGGGGTGAGACACATTGGACAGGTACATCTGTCTCATTTTGCGCAAAATGAGACAGATGTACCTGTCCAATGTGTCTCACCCTGTGCCTCACCGCCTACAAGTCTTGCAATGCAACCGGCGTAAGACGGCCATCGTGCACGGCGCTGATAGCCTGGACGAAGGCGTTGGCACCGGCGAGCGTCGTCACATAGCAAATGCCGTGACGCACGGCCGCGCTGCGCAGATGATAGCTGTCGCCACGCGTCTCCTGGCCGAAGGGAATGTTGACGAGCAGGTTTATCTCTCCGTTGGCAATCATGTCGCCAATGTTGGGACGTGCCTCCTGCATCTTGCGCGTGACCTCGACCTTGAGCCCATTGGCACGCAGCAGGCGCCCCGTCCCCCCTGTTGACACGATGGAGAATCCCAGATCCTGAAGCGCATGGGCGATGGGAACGATGTTACGCTTTTCACGATCGCACACCGAAATGAAGACCTTGCCCGCATTGGGCAGCGAATAGTCGATGGCAAGCTGCGTCTTGGCATATGCGCTCGGAAAGTCCGCGGCAATGCCCATGACCTCGCCCGTCGACTTCATCTCGGGCCCAAGCATGGTTTCGGCACCGGGAAAGCGTCCAAAGGGCATGACAGCCTCCTTGCAGGCGTAATACCCCATCTCGTCGCCGATTGCGGGTAGGTCGAGATCCGCAAGCTTCTCCCCGGTCATGATGCGTGCGGCATATTGCGCGAGCGAAACGCCACGCGCCTTGCTCGTAAAGGGGACGGTGCGGCTTGCACGAGGGTTGACCTCGATGACATACACCTTGCCGTCCTTCACCGCAAACTGGATGTTGACAAGACCCCGCGTTTGGACGGCAAGCGCAAGTTTGCGCGTGTAGTCGGTGATGTTGTCGAGCACGGCATCGGAAAACGAGAAGGGCGGCGTACAGCAGGCCGAGTCGCCCGAATGTATCCCCGCTTCCTCGATATGCTCGAGAACCGCGCCAATGAAAACATCCTCTCCGTCGCAGAGGGCATCGACATCGCATTCGGTCGCAGACTCGAGAAACGCATCGAGATAGACGGGGTGGTCGGGTGTGACACGAGCGGCTTGGGCCATATAGCGCTCGAGGTAATGCTCGTCGTAGGCGATGACCATGCCACGTCCGCCAAGCACGTAGCTTGGACGCACGAGTAGCGGATAGCCAATGCGCTCGGCAACGGCAAGTGCCTCGTCAAGCGATTCGGCGACGCCGGCAACCGGATAGGGAATACCAAGCTCATCGAGTAAGGCGGAGAAACGATCGCGATCCTCGGCAAGATCGATTGCCGCCGGCTGCGTGCCCATGATGCGCACTCCCTCGTCGGCAAGCATCTGGGCAAGCTTGAGCGGCGTTTGCCCACCGAGCGTCACGATGACGCCGTCGGGTTTTTCCGCATCGACGATGTCCATGACATCCTCGTAGGTAATCGGCTCGAAATAGAGACGGTCGGAGGTATCGTAATCGGTCGATACCGTCTCCGGATTGCAGTTCACCATGATGGTCTCGTAGCCCATCGCGGAAAGCGCGTAGCTCGCCTGCACGCAGCAGTAATCGAACTCGATGCCCTGCCCGATGCGATTGGGACCGGCACCGATGATCATGGCCTTGGGCTTGTCGCAAGGACGCACCTCGCTTTCGTCCCCATAGGTCTTGTAGTAGTAATTCGTCTGCGAGGCGAACTCCCCCGCGCAGGTATCGACCGTCTTGAAGACCCCTATGACACCGAGCTCCTTGCGCCGCGCACGTACCTCTTCCTCGGTCGCACCCGTGAGCTGCGCAATCTGCACGTCGGAAAGCCCGTAGCGTTTGCCGAGACGCATGAGGCACCTGTCAACGCTCGCAATATCACGGCCCTCGAACATGGTCTCGACCTCGACCATGTCAGCAAGCCGGTCGATGAACCACGGGTCAATCAGGCTAAGGGAGGCGAGTTCCTCCTTGCTCATTCCCCGACGCAAGGCCTCTGCCATGTAGTAGATGCGATGCTCGGTCGGCGTCGAGACGAGGCTCGTGAAGTGCGTCTCGTCAAATTCGTCCTTGCCATCGCGCCCAAGGCCGCTCCTGCCGTTCTCGAGCGAGCGCAGCGCCTTGCCAAGTGCCTCCTCGAAGGTGCTTCCGATGGCCATGACCTCACCGACCGCTTTCATGCGCGTCGAGAGCGTCGCATCGCTTCCCGCGAACTTCTCGAAGGCAAAGCGCGGAATCTTGACGACGACATAGTCAATGGACGGCTCGAAACACGCGGGCGTGGCCCTGGTGATGTCGTTTTGAATCTCGTCAAGCGTATAGCCAACCGCGAGCTTGGCCGCCATCTTCGCGATGGGAAAGCCCGTGGCCTTGGAAGCAAGCGCGGAGGAACGGCTCACGCGCGGGTTCATCTCGATGACGATGAGGCGACCGTCCTCGGGATTCACGGCAAACTGCACGTTGGATCCGCCGCAGGCAACGCCGATCTCCTCCAAGATGGCAAGCGATGCATCGCGCATGCGCTGGTACTCGACATCCGTGAGGGTTTGGGCCGGGGCAACGGTAATCGAATCGCCCGTATGCACGCCCATGGCATCGAAGTTCTCGATGGAGCACACGATGATGCCGTTACCGCACCGATCGCGCATGACCTCCATCTCGTATTCCTTCCAACCGATGATGGACTCCTCCACGAGCACCTCTCCTACGGGCGAGAGTTCGAGGCCTTCGCGCACAATATCACGCAGATCATCCATGCCATATGCGATGCCACCGCCGGCGCCACCGAGCGTGAAGCTCGGGCGCAACACGACCGGAAAGCCGAACTCGTCGGCAAGCTTCTCGGCATCGGCGACGCAATAAGCGTAGCCGCTTCGCGCAACCTCCAAGCCGATGCGCTTGATGGCCTCGGCAAAGAGCTTGCGATCCTCGCCTTTCTGAATGGCGGCGAGGTCACAGCCGATCATCTCGACACCGTACTTTTCGAGTACGCCCGACTCGGCAAGCTCGACCGCACAGTTCAAACCGGTTTGTCCGCCCATGTTGGGGAGAAGCGCATCGGGGCGTTCCTTCTCGATGATCTTTTCGATGACCGCAGCCGTGATGGGCTCGACGTAGGTGCGCGTTGCCATGGCGGGATCGGTCATGATAGTCGCCGGATTCGAATTCACGAGGACGACCTCGTATCCGTCCTCCATGAGCACCTTGCACGCCTGGGTGCCCGAGTAATCGAACTCGCAAGCCTGTCCGATGACGATGGGGCCGCTGCCGATGATGAGAATCTTCTTTATATCGTCTCTACGTGGCATGTAATGAAACCTTTCAAATCAACTTTCGAACAGGTCGCAGCATGGGCGCTTCGCCTCGACGGTCGCTCCCCGACAGCCCGCTTCGCGGTCTTCACGGCTCGCTCCCTTGGACCTCGGCTTCGCATCCCATGCTGCGATCGAGCCTCGGTAAGGCGCTTACTTCGCAATCTATGCCGTGCTTCGCACGTCTCGCACCTCGATATCCAAATAGTCGCTTCGGCCATCCATCAGGCGGGAGAACGCCTCGAAGAGATACGAAGAATCATGCGGACCGGGATCTGCCTCCGGATGGTATTGCACCGAGAACACGGGGTGGTCGAGAAACGCCATGCCCTCCGGTGTGCCGTCGTTGAGGTTGACATGCGTAAGCTGGATACGGCCAAACTCACGCGACTCAACGACGGGCGCGATACGCTGCTCGCTCCAGAACAGCAAGCTTTCGGGATGCTCGGCAAGACCACCCGAAAGCTCGGGAACGAGCGGTCCGATGCTCTCGAAGACCTGGCCGAAGCCATGGTTCTGCGCCGTGATCTCGACAGCGCCCGTACGCAGGTTCATGACAGGCTGATTGCCACCATGATGCCCATACTTGAGCTTCTCGATACGAGCACCGGCGGCAATGGAGAGCATCTGGTGACCGAGGCAGATACCGAAGACCGGAAGCCTCCCGATAAGCTGGCGGGCAAGCTCGTAGGCCGGCGCAACCGCCTGCGGATCTCCCGGTCCATTGGAGAGAAAGACACCATCGGGATTAAGGGCGAGAACATCGTCAAGTGCCGTGTCCCAGGGCACGGCCGTCACGTCGCATCCATGCGTGCGTAGACCATCGAGTATGCCCGTCTTGATGCCACAGTCAAGAGCGACGACATGATGACGACCGGCACCGGAAAGCGACGCGAGCTCATAAGGCTGCTCGCAGGAGACCTCGGCGACGAAGTTGTGCCCGATGATTCCGTCAGATTCCTCAAGGCGCTTCGCGAGAGCGAGAATGTCATCGCATTCCGTCGAGATAACCGCCTTCATCGCGCCGTGCTCGCGCACGTGCCGCACGAGCTTGCGCGTGTCGATACCCTCGATGACAACGATGTCGCGAGCGGCAAGATACGCGGGAAGCGACATCTCCGCACGAAAGTTGCTCGGAGTGTCACACATGGCGCGCACGACGAGACCGCGACAAAAACAGCCCCGTGACTGGGCATCGGCTTCGTTGACACCATAGTTGCCGATATGCGGATAGGTCATCGCCACAATCTGGCCTGCGTATGAGGGATCACTCAGGATTTCCTGGTAACCGCTCATCGAGGTATTGAAGACGATTTCGCCGAAGGCCTCGCCCGCGCATCCGCAGGCATGACCCTCAAAGGTCGTTCCGTCCTCGAGCATGAGAACGGCTGGCATAGTGCTATGCAATGACATGTCCATCTCCCTTGTCGGTCTCACGGGACCGCTCGTTAAAGGTTGTATGACCGCAGGGAACTATAGCACCCGCATCGAAGTGCGGGTGCATTTGTTCACATACTTGAAACGAAAAGCTAGAAGGTCACGACACCATCTTCCATGCTGGCATAACCATCCACGAAGACATCCGTTGGACGTCCTGTGAGTTTCCATCCGAGAAACGCCGAGTTCTTGGAGCGCGAGTAGAAGTCATCGGCCTCGACCACCCAATCAAGAGCCGGGTCGATGATGGTGTAGTCAGCCGTAGAGCCCTCGATCAGCTCGACTTGCTCCACGCCAATGAGATTGCGCGGAGCGATGGACGTGACCTCGACGAGGCGCTGCCAGGACATCTTTCCCGGCAACACGAGCTCGGTGAGCAAAAGTCCCAGCGCCGTCTCGAGACCCGTCGTGCCAAAGGGCGCACGGTTGAACTCGAGAGCCTTCTCATGAGCGGCATGCGGGGCATGATCGGTGGCGACCATGTCGATGCGCCCGTCGATAAGGGCCTCTTGCAAGGCGAGGTTGTCCTCCTTCGTGCGCAACGGCGGATTCATCTTGAGGTTCGTGCTATAGCTATCGGCCTTGATGTCGTCCTCGTTCAAGAAGAGGTGATGGGGTGTGACCTCGCAGGTGACGGGGACACCCTCGGCCTTTGCGCGAGCGACCATGTCGACAGCGCGTGCCGTGGTGAGATGCTGGATATGGACGTGGCAACCCGTGAGGCGCGCAAGCTCGATATCGCGCATGATCTGCGTTTCCTCGCCTGCGGCAGGCCAACCGGCCAGGCCCAGGCGCGTCGAGGCGACGCCCTCGTTGACCACGCCAGCGCCGACGATGTCCTCCATCTGGCAGTGGCTCAGCACCGGTGCATCGAACATCTTGGCATAATCGAGCACCTGGCGCATCATGCCGCCGTCCTGGATACCATGACCGTCATCGGAAAACGCAACGGCACCGGCGGCGACCATATCGCCCATCTCGGCAAGCTCCTTGCCGGCAAGCCCCTTGGTGCAGGCACCAAGTGGATAGATGCGCGTGCGTCCCGGCTCCCAGGCGCCCTTTTCGAGAAGATACTCGATCATGGCGCCCGTATCGATCACGGGATTGGTGTTGGCCATGGGTACGACACCCGTGAACCCGCCATGGGCGGCAGCGCGCATACCGGTGATGATGTCTTCCTTGTACTCCTGGCCCGGATCGCGAAAGTGCACATGCACGTCGACCATGCCGGGGACGAGGTACTTGCCCGCGCAATCCTTCACGAGAAGCTTTTCGGGCAGTTCGATATCCGTGCCGACGGCAACGACGAGACCATCGCGCACGAGGACGTTCGTTACCTCGTCAATCCCGTTTTGCGGATCGATCACATGGGCATCTTTAAGCAGCAGCGCCATTGTCTTCGCCTCCAAGCAGTAGGTACATGACAGCCATGCGCACGGCAACTCCCGAATTAACCTGGTCGAGAATCACGGCACGGTCGGAATCGGCGGCATCTTGCGAAAGCTCGACGCCACGGTTGATGGGGCCCGGGTGCATGATGATCGCATCGTCCCTCATCGCGTCCATACGTGCGAGATTGATGCCGTAGAGCATCGCGTACTCCCGTAGCGATGGTAACGCGGCGGACTCGAGGCGCTCTTGCTGGATGCGCAGCATGTAGACGACGTCGAGCTCCGGCAAAACGTCATCGAGCGTATAGGAGCAACGCGCTCCCAGGACATCAGGGCGTGCCGGCATGAGCGTGGGCGGCCCGATTACGATGGGTTCAGCCCCCATGATCTTGAGCAGCGGAACGAGCGAGCCGACGACACGGGAATGCGCGATGTCACCCACGATGCCGACCTTGAGGCCGTCGATGTGGCCAAGCGTCTCGCGAATCGTGAAGGCGTCGAGCAGCGCCTGGGTGGGGTGCTGGTGTTTGCCATCGCCGCCGTTGACCACATGGGTGCCCATGTGCTGGGTCAGGATGCGCGGGGCCCCCTCCTGCTTGCTGCGCACGACGATGAGGTCGCAGTTCATGGCGTCGAGCGTCTCGGCCGTGTCGGCCAGAGTCTCACCTTTAGTGGTCGAGGAGCTCGATGCCGAGAAGTTGATGACATCGCCCGAAAGACGCTTGCCGGCGATCTCGAAGCTCGTGCGCGTGCGCGTCGAGGGTTCGAGGAAGAGGTTGATGATGGTTCGACCGCGCAACGTGGGGAGCTTCTTGATTGTGCGGTCGTTGACCTCCTTGAAGCTCTTTGCCGTGTCGAGGATCTCGATTATCTCATCTGCGGAGTATTCGTCGATATCGATGAGGTGCTTGTGCTGCAACATCAGCTCTCACCTCCGAGGACCTTGTTGAAGGCTTGCGAAAGCTCGCCCGTGCTCTGAACGGGCGCCGATCCGATGTGGCCCTGCGCCTGCAGAATCTCGACGCTCGTGCGACCGTCGATAACGTCGGCGAAAAAGCGAACTGACTCATCCTTGCTGCTCGGAACGTTCTTGCCGACGAAGTCCGCACGAATGGGAAGCTCGCGATGACCGCGATCGACCAACACCGCAAGCTGGATGCGATCGGGACGGCCGTAGTCCATGAGAGCGTCCATGGCCGCGCGAATGGTGCGTCCGGTATAGAGCACGTCATCGACGAGCACGACCGTCTTGCCCTCGAGCGTAAAGGGAATTTCGGTCGTGTGCACGACCGGCGCGAGGAAGTTCTCGACGTCGTCACGATAGAAGCTGATGTCAAGCCTGCCGACGGGCACCTTCACCCCCTCGATCGCGTTGATGCGCTTGGCAAGGCTCGCGGCGAGAAGATCACCGCGCGTCACGATGCCGACGAGCGCGATGTTCTGGGCGCCGTCATTGGATTCGAGGATTTCGTGCGCGATGCGCGTGAGCGAACGATCGATGGCAGACTCGTCCATGACGATCGTCTTCGTCAGATCTGACATAATCACCTACTCCCTTGTCGGCCTCGCAGGACCGCCATTTAAAGGTTTGGAACTGTCCAGGTCATACTAGCACGGACACACTGTCATTTCGAGCAAAGTGAGCAGAGTCGAGCTCGGGCGGGCAGGCGCTCCGTGAAGCGGAGGTCCAAGGGAGCGCGCCGTAAAGACCGCGAAGCGGGCTGTCGGGAAGCGACCATCGGAGCGGAGCGGAGCGCCTGCCCGCCGTGACAGGGAATCAAAAAAGGCTACCATGGGTTCATGTGCAAGGAATGCGACATACTTACCTATGACGAGGTGCTCAAGCTCATAGAGGAAATCACCGCTCGGGAGCCCCTGCGCGTCGAGCCTCGCCAACTTGAGCTGCCCATTAAGGCGTATCCTCAGTCAAACGCCCCGCTCATCGTGGCAAACTTCGATACCGCGCTCGGCTCCAGGAGCATCCCCAACAGCGCCCTGCTCGCTCGCGAGCTATCCTGGGGCTTCGGCCAATCGTGGAAGCCCGGTGTCATCTTCAACACGCGCATCGAAAGCGCCGCAAAGCCCCTGTGGCACGACTCGATAACGCATCGTCGCTGCATACTTCCCGTACGCTCGTTCTTCGAGACGCACGAGTCAGAGACCGTCTCCTCACCCAAGACGGGACGCCCCATCAAGCGTCCCTACGAATTCGTGTCCTCCGCCAGCGATGTCATGCTCATCGGCTGCATCTGGAAGGATGATTGCTTCTCGATGATGACGACGCAGGCAAACGCAAGCATGATGCCGGTGCATCACCGCATGCCACTCATCGTGCGTCAAGAAGAACTGCCAATCTGGTTCAGCGGCGACTACGCAAGCCTCGCGAACCGCGATGCCATCGCGCTCGAATGTGCGCCAGTGATATAGAAACGTCTGGATGCTAATGGACAAAAGCGCAGACGAATTATGCTGCGCTATCTCCTCACCGCATCGCGGAAGAAAGCGATCTCCTTTGCATAGCCATCGAGCTCGTTGGGGGTCTCGAGGATGCACGGGAGACCCTGCAGCGCGGGATGTTTGACCACGCGGACGAGGGCATCTGCCCCTATCTCGCCCTCGCCGATTCGTGCATGGCGATCCTTATGAGCCCCGCACACGTTGAGCGAATCATTGACATGTAGCGCCTTGAGATGGTCGATACCGATGAGCTTGTCAAACTCGTCAAGTACGCCGTCGAGATCATCCTTGATGTCGTAGCCCGCATCCCAGACATGACAGGTATCGAGGCATACGCCGACCTTCTCGGGATGGTCCATGCGCTCGCGAATCGCGGCAAGTTCCTCGAAGGTCGAGCCGACTTCCGACCCCTTTCCCGCCATCGTCTCGAGCAACAGCGTCGTCGTCTGGTTGACCGTGATGACTTGGTTCAGAGTCTCGGCAATCTGCTCGATACCCACCTCGACACCCTGACCCGTATGAGAGCCCGGATGCATGTTGAAGTACTGTCCAGGCGTGCACTCCATGCGTGCCAAATCATCATCGAGCGCCTCGCGTGCAAACTCACGTACTGACTCCTTGGCAGAGCAAGGATTAATCGTATAGGAACCATGCGCGACGATCGTTCCCATGCCGATCTCCTCGCAAGCACTCTCGAAACGCTTGATGTCCTCGGGGTCGACGGCCTTGGTGGCACCACCGCGAGGATTGCGCGTGAAGAAGGCAAACGTATTGGCTCCGATGTCCTGCGCCGTGCGGGCCATCGCCTCATAACCCTTGCTCGACGAGAGATGACAGCCTATGACGAGTTCTTGTTGCATTGTTTGCCCCCGATCACGCCCGTCTACGGGCGATTAAGCAACCGGTCGAAGAGCGTGCGGGCGATAAGGCGCTTGGGGAGCACGGGGAGCTCCTCGACGTCATCGGCATCCACGAACCAGACGCGATTGTCGGCAGAGCCCATGCCGAGCTCTCCCGAGACATCGTTTGCCACGACGAGGTCGGCGTTCTTGGAGACGAGCTTCTTGCGTGCCGATGCGAGGACGTCGCAGGTCTCTGCGGCGTAGGTCACGACCTTGGTAGCACCCTTATCTGCCGCAAGCGTCGCCGCGATATCGGGGTTGGGAACGAACTTGACCAGCAGGTCCTCCCCATCGTGCTTGATCTTCTGCTCCCGAACTGCCTCTGGTTTCCAATCCGAGACGGCCGCGACGAAGACGGCGATATCAGCATGGGCGAAAGGACTCCGGCACGCCTCAAGCATCTCGTCAGCCGTGCGCACGGGGATGACTTCGACGCCCTCGGGAGCGGTAAGCGCGACAGGGCCAGAAACGAGCGTGACCTGCGCTCCCCGATCTCGTGCCTCCGCCGCGATAGCATAACCGGATTTGCCGCTGCTTCCGTTGCTGATATAGCGTACGGGATCGAGCGGTTCTTGGGTGGGGCCTGCCGTTACGAGAACGTGCATGCCCTCCATGTCACGTGAGCGCGCAAGCACGTCGAGCGTTGCCTGCACGATGGCTTCCGGCTCGGCCAGACGTCCCGCTCCGACATCTCCGCAGGCAAGGTAGCCGCTATCGGGATACACGATGGTGCAACCGCGTGCCTCGAGCGTGGCGATGTTTTCCTGCGTGACAACATCGCGCCACATCTCGACATTCATGGCAGGCGCTATGACAAGTGGCGCCTTCGTGGCAAGCGCCGTCGTGGTGAGCAGATCGTCGGCAACTCCTCGCGCAATCTTCGCAATGACGTTCGCCGTGGCAGGCGCGACAAGAAATACGTCAGGCTCCTTGGCAAGGGAGACGTGATGGATGGGATCACCCGGCTCGTCGAAGAGCCCGACGGCAACCTCATGGCCTGAAAGCGCCCGAAAGGTGGTAGGGCCCACGAACTCGGTGGCATGCTCGGTCATGACGACCTTGACGTCGTGACCGGCCTTTTGGAGCAGCCTCAGTATCTCGCACGACTTGTAGGCCGCGATGCAGCCCGTGACGCCCAGCAAGATCACGAGGCATCCCCCTCCCCTTGCGAGACGACCATCATGCGATGGCAATTGGGGCATTCGGCAATCTCGTCGCCCTTGCGCAACTTGGCGAGCATGCCATCGAGGATGGTCGAGCGACATGCCGTGCAATGGTCGTCTTCGAGACGGGAGACGGCGACGCCGTTCTTCTCGGCACGCAATGCCTCATAGCGTTGCGCCATGGCCGGGTCGAGCTGGGCGATGAGCTCAGCACGTTTGGTCTCGAGCTCGCCGATATGCGCCTTGATCGCGCCGCCCTTCTGCTTGAAGCTCTCGGTATGATGCGCCTCGGCGTGATCGGTCTTGGCAAGGGCCTGAGCCACCTGCTCGGCAAGGTTATCGACCTTTATCTGGCGCTCGAGCAACTCGTCTTGTTCGATGGCGATGTTCTTCTGACGCTTGACCTGACCCTCCATATCGCGTGTGATGGATGCGGTGGCACGGTAATCCGCATTCGTGTCGAGCTTTTCCTGCAGGGCCTTGATCTTGGCGATGACGCGCTCCTCCTCGGCCTGGAGTTTGGCAAGCTTGCCCTCGACCTCGTCGAGAAGTTCCACGACCTGGTCTTGCTTGCCCTTGATTTCCTTGCGCTTTGCACGGCAATCCATGATCGCCTTGAGCTCGGGTAGCTCGTCCAGCTCTCGCTTGGAACGCATGATCTGCGTATCGCAGTCCTGCAAATCGAGAAGCACCTTGCTATCGGACATGGGTCAATCTCCTTCTCACGCCGTCCACCAATTACGGTGAGACCCTCGCAGGTCAACGATATCGTCTCGGACTATGTCACATGAAAGCAAAGCATCGATGAGCACATCGACTATGGGAAGCTCCGAGCAATCGTGGCCAAGTTCGACAACCGAGAGATAGGGTTGCGCGTCAACGCACAGATGATAACGCGTCTCTCCGACAATCATGCAGTCGATACCAGCAGCGATGCATCGTTCGTAGAGCTCGGAATCACTCCAGGAGCCATTCAAGAAGGCGATGCGATTGATTTGGCGCTCCGGGTCACCCCAGACGCGCGGATGGCAATCGAAGTTGCGCGCCGCGAGCTCGGCGATGACGCCAAGCGTCGGATTCGTGTCCCAATCCGGAACGAGGAGGGCGCCAAAGCCCTTGTCCTGCGCGCACAAGCGCGGATCAAGGACCGTTTCGCAGTTACCCAGACACGAGCAGCCCATGATGGCCGCGAAGCGCTCGCGTGTCGAAATGGCACGATCCGCGTTCGTGTGCATGGCAATCGTCGCCACGTCACGCTCGATGGCCTCGTAGACCATGCGACCCGGCCCTGGCGTAAGCGCCTGGCTCTCGGGTCCGAACTCGTTAGGACCTGTCTTTATATAGGGAGGATGATGCGTCACGAGCACATTGCATCCGGCTTCGGATGCCGCGATCACGTTCGCGACGCTCATGTCGAGCGCAACGGCGATCTTGCCGATGCGGCGCGTGCGATCGCCTACGGCAAGGCCCGGTTGGTCCCAGCTTTCCGCATCCTCACGCGGAAAAGCCGCAAAGAGCCTGTCCTCGAGCTCACCAATCGTCTGTGGAGCCGTCATAGCCTCTCCCCGTCCTAATCTTCGATCACGATATGTCGCCTGTCACCATCAGGCATCGGCACGGTGAGCTTCCTATACCCTGCCTGGCGCATGAGCCCGACGGCATCGTCGAAGTTCGCCGCGACGTCCTTCGGCGCGTGCGCATCGCTGCCAATCGTGCATTCCACGCCTGCATCATAAAACGAACGAAGCATCTCGAGCGCAGGGTACATCTCATGCGCATCGTTGCGCAGACCAGCAGTGTTTACCTCGATCATGCGCCCTGCACGCGCAGCGGCTGACGCCATTTCGTAATTGTACTCCCTCGCATCGAAACTCGGACGCCAACTGTATTTCTTTGGCAGATCGGGGTGCGCAAAGCACGTGATAGGGCCGGGGTGTGCCGCCATGTCGAGCCAGGACTCGAAATAGGCCCGCCAAAGGCCATCGACGCCATAGTCGTCCCATACGCTCAGGTCACGCGAGTCGTCGATGGGCCGGTTATCGATGAAATGAACCGAACCGAGCACGTATTCGAAAGGCTTGCAAAGCTCGGTGAGCTCGTCGGTACGTCCAGGCAACCAATCGGCTTCGATACCGCAAATGAGCTGCATGCCGCTTCCAACATGTGCGAGACGCTCGCGTTGCTCATGAAGCTCCTCGATATAGCGCTTCATGGTCTGCGAAGACATGGAGGTCTCGAAATCCGGGTCCATGCCTTTGGGAAGCACCAGATGCTCGGTCTGCGCAAAAACCGCAAGGCCTAGTTCCTCGGCACGTCGCACCATGTCTTCGACGGAACCCGAGCCATGCCCGGAATGTGCAGAATGCGAATGACAGTCTATACGTTCGCATATGCGCGTCATCTGAGCACCTCGGGCAGCACCTCGATGAAGCGATCGATGTCCTCCATGCTCGTCTCCCTGCCAAAGGAAAGGCGTATGCCACCCAAAGCGTCATCGCGGGACAAGCCAATGGCACCCAACACATGGCTCGGATCGAGCGACGAAGTCGAACAGGCAGAGCCAGATGATATCGCAAAGCCCGCATTGTCGCAGCGTAGCACGACCGTCTCGCCCTCGAGCCCTCTCGCATGCAGCGAGAGGATGTGCGGAACGACGGCCGTCTCATCGGGAACGGTGACGAGCAGCTCATGTGCGAAACTGCCCCGTGCAATGGCGTCAAGCAGATGCTCGCGCAATGCAAGGACATGACTCCACGTTTGCTCGCGTTCCCCGACGGCATACTCGACTGCCTGGGCAAAGGCACAAGCGCCAGGTACGTTGGACGTCCCGCTGCGCATGCCCGCCTCCTGGCCTCCCCCGTGAATGAGGGGAGCGATACGCGTGCCTCGACGCAGGTAGAGGGCGCCGATACCCTTGGGAGCGCCAATCTTGTGAGCCGAAAACGCGCAGGCATCCACACCGCTTGCCTCGAGGTCGAAAGGCAGCTTTCCGAGCGCCTGAACGGCATCGCATACGAAGAGAGCCCGATGTTCGTGGGCAATACGGGCAAGCTGCGTGATGGGCTGAATGGTACCCAGCTCGTTATTGACCGCTTGAATGCAGACGAGACAGGACGCATCGCCCGCATCCTCGATTGTCGCAAGCAAGCTCTCGAGCGCGGCGGGGCCTATGACGCCATTGCCATCCGGCATGAGCCTATCGACCTTGTAGCCGGCGGATTTGAGCGCATCGGCAGCATGCAGAACCGCATGATGCTCGATTGCCGAGACGATGACATGCGTATGTGCAGCTCCTGCAACGGGTTTTGCAAGCCCCTTGATGGCCATGTTGTCAGCCTCGGAGCCACCCGAAGTGAAGATGACCTCGGAGGGCGCATGCGCTCCAAGCGCACGGGCTATGCGGGCACGCGCATCGCGCAGCTGCGTAGCCGCTTCGCGACCCTCGGTATAGAGTGCGTTGGCGTTTGCCCAGCTGGCATCATGCAGCACGGGATACAGGCGCTCGTCGAAGGGAGCGGTCGCGGCGTAGTCAAGATAGACGCGATGGGCGCTAGCGGCAGGCATCGCGGATGCCTCTCAATGCCGCTGCCGGATCATCCGCGCAGAAGATGGCGCTTCCCGCCACGAGCACGTCAGCGCCGGCGGCACGTACGAGCGGCGCCGTCGCCACGCCGATGCCTCCATCGACCTCGATGAGCGGCGCTGCGCCTTCGGCCTTGCACATCTCGACAATTGCCGCGATCTTGGCAGGCGAGCTCTCGATGAAGGACTGGCCACCAAAACCGGGATGCACGCTCATCACGAGCACCAGGTCAACGAGCCCGAGCAGACCCTCGAGCGCAGACACATCCGTCTCGGGGTTGAGCGAGATGCCCACCTTCACGCCGGCATCCCTAATGGTGCGAAGCATGGATGCGGCATCGTCGCAAACCTCGACATGAACGGTTACGGAATCGGCGCCCACATCGATGTACCAGGGCACCTGAACCTCGGGATTGTCGATCATCAGGTGCACGTCAAGCGGCACGTCAGTCACGCGCTTGAGCATCTTGACATGTGCGGGGCCGATGGTGAGATTGGGAACGAAGTGGCCATCCATCACGTCGACGTGTATCCAGTCGGCTCCTGCCGCAGAAATCATGCGCACGTCGCGTTCGAGATTAGCGAAATCGGCGCTCAGTATGGACGGGGCAATTTGGATGTCCGTGAACATGGGTGCCTATCCCTTCATTCCTGTTCGGCCTTCACGGGGCGCTCGAAGAGCGTCTCGATTATCTCATGCGGGTCGCGTCCTTCCCAAAGCACTTGTCGCACGGCCTCGGCAATGGGCATTTCGACATCATGCTGGCGCGCGAGCTCGGTCACGGTTTTGCAGGCGACGGCACCCTCGGCAACCATCTGCATCTTCTCCTCGAAAGCCGCGAGCGTACCTCCCTCGACGAGAAAGGCGCCGAGAGCGCGATTGCGAGAATGCTCCGAAGAGCAGGTCGCGATTAGGTCGCCCACGCCGGCAAGGCCCAAACAGGTGCGTGCATCGCCACCGAGCGCAACGACAAGACGCGTTACCTCGGCAAGGCCACGCGTCATGAGAGATGCCGACGCGTTATCGCCCAGCTGCATGGCCACGCTCATGCCGTTGGCGATGGCGATGACGTTCTTCGAAGCGGCGCAGAGCTCCACACCCGTCACATCGGAGGTGGTGTACACGCGAAACGTCGAGGTATTGAAGAGGTCCTGAAAGTAGAGGGAACATGCCTTGTCAGATGAGGCGACTACCGTGGCAGCCGGCAGGCCGCGCGAGACTTCCTCTGCATGGTTGGGGCCGGAGAGGCAGGCGATGCGCGACGGATTGCCGAGCACGTCTTCGAGAAGCTCGACCATCGTGAAGCCAGTCTGCGCCTCGATGCCCTTCGTCAAGACGATGACGGGCAGATCGGAGGCGATAAAGGGCGCGCATGACGAGGCGATGGAGCGCAGGTACGACGAAGGACAGACGAAGATGGCGGCATCGACGCCGCGAAGCGACTCCTCGAACGAAGCGCTCGCTGTCACGCCAGTAAGCTCGACGTCAGGCAGATGACGCGGATTGCGATGGGTCGCGTTGATGGCATCGGCCACATCGGCGCCACGCGTCCACATCCTCACCGCGATGCCCTTGCCGGCGATGAGGTGCGCGATGGCCGTTCCCCACGTGCCCGAGCCGATAACTGCGACGTTGCCCATCACAGCTCTTCCTCGAGTTCTTCTTCCAGCTCTTCTTCGTTCACGACGGTCTTCTCGCCGGTAGACTTGAAGGAGAACTTGGGCTCCTCGCCGTTTATCATGCGCTGGATATTGCTGCGGTGCGCGAAGACGACGGCGATGGCAATGATGACGCTGACGACCAGTAACGGGACGTTATTCCCATAGAAAACAAATGACCAAATGGGAAGGCTGATGGCCGCGCAAATGGAACCCGCCGAAATCCGTTTGCTGATTCCCGCAATGACGAGGAAAGTGGCGAGCAGGCACAACGCAACGAAGGGGTACGCCACGAGTATCGAGCCAAAACCCGTGGAAATGCCCTTGCCGCCCTTGAAGCCAAGCCACGGACAGAAGACATGACCGACGATGGAGAAAAGGACGGCGAGCACGATGAGTAGGTCGAACTGCCAGGCCGCATCAAAGGGCATGAAGCCGGTGACAATGCGCGCGAACACGACGGCAAGCGCTCCCTTGCTCGCATCGGCCAAGAAAGTGATGACGAAGGCCTTCCAGCCGTAGAGTCGACTCATGTTCGTCGCCCCGATGGACCTCGATCCACCCGAACGCGGGTCGGAATGGTAGAGCGCCTTGCCGATGAGCACGCCAAAGGGAACGCTGCCTATCAGGAAGGAGACGGCGGCAACGAGGACGAAATCGAGCAGGATGACAGGAGACATGGTTAGTTCTTTCTCTTGAACTTGATGCGAATGGGTGTACCGACAAGGTCGAAGTTCTCGCGCAGACGGTTCTCGAGATAGCGACGGTACGTGTCATCGATGATTTCCGGAAAATTCGCGAAGAACGTGAAGACGGGTGGCTGAGTCGCGGCCTGCGTCACGTAATTGAGGCGCAGGCGCTTGCTGCCCTTCACGATGGTATGGCCAAAGTCGCGCAGCTGGGTGAGCAGCGCGTTGAGTTGGTTCGTGGGAATGTGACAGGAGTAATTATCGTAGACGGTGTTGATGGCATCCCAGATACGATGCACCGAACGACCCGTCTTGGCCGAGATGGAGATGACGGGAGCATACCCGACGAACTCGAGACGATCGCCCACGAGCTCTCGAATCTCGTCGCGGCGATCGGGGTCCTCGATGAGGTCCCACTTGTTGATGAGCACGACCATGGCGCAACCGCGTTCGGCGGCCATGCCCGCGACCTTCTGGTCGGCATCGGTCAGGCCGAGTGTGGCATCGATCATGAGAAGCACGACGTCGGCACGATCGATGGCACGCAGCGATCGTACGTACCCATAGTACTCGACGTCCTCGTCGATTTGGGATTTGCGGCGAATACCCGCCGTATCCACGATGCGATAGCGCACGCCATCATGCTCGACGACGCTATCGATCGCATCGCGTGTCGTGCCAGCGACATCACTCACGATGGAGCGCTCGCCGCCGACGAGGCGATTGGTAAGCGATGACTTGCCCGCATTGGGGCGCCCGATGATCGCGACGCTGATCTCGTCGTCCGTCTCGTCATCACCCGCATCCTCGGGAAGCTCGCGGACGACGGCGTCGAGAAGATCTCCCGTGCCATGGCCATGCGAGGCGGAAATGGGCATGGGATCGCCCAGTCCAAGCGAGTAGAACTCCCAGAGCACTTCGTCCTCGCGATCGGGATTGTCGAGCTTGTTGACGGCAAGCACGACGGGAACCTTGCTCTTGAGCAACACGCGCGCGATATCGGTATCCTCGCTCGTGACGCCCGTTCTACCATCGACGACGAAAATGATGCAATCGGACTCCTCGCAGGCGACGAGCGCCTGGCTCGTGATGGAGCCCTGAAACATATCGGTGTCCCCGAGGGCGATGCCACCGGTGTCGATAATCATGAAGTCGACGCCATTCCAGTCCGCTCGATGGTACGAACGATCGCGCGTCACACCGCGCATCTCGTGCACGATGGCATCTTCCGTTTGCGTTATGCGATTGATGAGCGTGGACTTTCCGACATTCGGACGACCGACCACGGCAACGAGCGGGAGACTCATGAACACCTCTTAACGTAGGATTACGATTCGTATCTTACCGCATCAATGCGTCGATGATATCCACAGGCGTGTAGGTGCACAGACGCACGGTCGCGTCACTTGCCGCTTCGACCTCGGCAAGCGTGACGTCGTCGAGCAAGGTGAAATCCTGGTTGAACATCTCGCGTGCTACGAGGACGATGCCCTCGGGGTGCGTCGCGCGCAACGCCGGGATTAGATCGCTTCCGGTAATGAGGCAGGTCACATCGACGTTTCCGCCAAAGAACTCGTTTTCGACAGGCAGTATCTCGAGCTTGCCGACAAGCGGTGATGCATCGATGAGTCCCTGAAGCACACGCGCAAATGCCGTACCGCAGACGATATATGCAGGACGTGCCTCGTCAAGCAACTTTGCGAGCTGAGCAATATGCTCGGCGTTCTCGTCCCACTCGTCGATGAAGGAACGCATCATGCCGATGCCGTCCTGGAACTGGGGGTAGCCCGCATACATGAAGGCAGGCGGAAAATCGTATCCCGCATCGATATAGAACTCGTCGGCGATCTGCAGACGCGGGTTGCGGCGCTCGACGCCGGAATCCTCCTGGAACTCGCGGATGAGCTCGATGACTGCAGCAGCCGCATCGGGATCGTCCGAAAACGACGAGGAGAAACGTCGCTGGTACTTCGTGTAGCCGAGGGGGACGAATCCCGCCGAAAGCACGCCAGGATGCCGTTCGATCCACGCAAGCGTCCTCATGAGCTCTGCCCCATCATTCACGCCGGGAACGACGACAACCTGCACATGAACCTCGAGACCGGCATCGAGCAAAGCCTCGAGCACTTCCATGCCGCGCGCGGCGTTTTTGCCCATGAGCGTCTCACGCACGTCTGGGCTCACCGCATGCAGCGACACATGCAACGGCGAGAGGTGACACTCGATAATGCGCTCGAGTTCGTCATCATCGATGTTGGTAAGGGTCACGAAGTTTCCCTGCAAAAACGAGAGACGGTAATCGTCATCTCGCAGGTACAGCGTCTGGCGCATGCCCTTGGGAAGCATGCCCATGAAGCAGAAACTACAGGCATTGCGGCAGGTCATGACACCATCGAAGATGCAGTCATCGAAGGTGATGCCCCAGTCCTCCCCCAATTCGCGCTCGAGCAGCGCAGTCTGTCCGTCATCGAACGTCACCTCGACATCGAAGCCATCGGCCTGCCAACGCCACTCGATGAGGTCGCGTAGCTTGCTCCCCTCGACCTCCGTGATGACCATGCCCGCCTCAATGCCAACGCGATCGGCCGGCGACCCCTCCTCGACATACGCGACACGGGCACGACAGGGCTGAGGTTGTGCCGGCGTCCGGGAGGAGCCGTAAGGGCATGTCATGCGAGAGGCGTCAGACATTATCCGTCGCCTTGTCGGTGAGCTCGCGTATGTACGCGCACACGGCATCGATATGTTCCTGCGGCGTGCTCGCACCCGCCGTGATGCCGATGCGTTCGACGCCGTCAAGCCAGGAAGCCTCGATTTCGACGCTATCCTCGATATGATGCGTCGCTGCGCAACGTGCCTTGCATATCTCGTAGAGGCGGCGCGTGTTTCCCGAGTTCCTGCCACCAATGACGATCATGAGCTCGACCTGCGAGGCAATCTGGGCAGCGCTGTCCTGGCGCTCCTGCGTTGCGAAGCAGATGGTCTTCTCGACGCGAAGCTCCTCGACACGCCCTTCGAGCGCGCCGAGCACGGCGGCAACGCGATCGGCGCTTTGCGTCGTCTGGATAACGACACCGACCCTTGCGGGCAGCTCACCTGGGAGCTTCTCGGGGACGTCGGCAACGGCGATGACCGCCTCTCCGCCCCAAGCGCGTATGCCCTCGACCTCGGCGTGACCAGGTTCGCCGATGATGACGACGGCGTAGCCCTCTTCGGCAAGCTGCCGCGCCTTGCGTTGGACCTTCGAGACATAGGGACAGGTCGCATCTACGACGGCAAGTCCACGATCAAGCGCGGCATCGACAATCTGCGGAGCGGTACCGTGACTCCTGAGCACGAGCGTCCCCTCCGCCACCTCATCGAGCGTGTCGGCGACGAGCACGCCCTGGGCGGCAAGATCATCGACGACGCGTGGGTTATGGATGAGAGGACCAAGCGTATGCACGGGACCGGCGCTTTCGGCAGCCCCATGCGCCATCTCGAGCGCACGCTTCACGCCATAGCATGCGCCGGCATTTTGGGCGATTTCGATAGTGATGGACACGAAAGCTTCCTAGCCGCGTGCCGTATCGCGCAGACGAAAGACCTCGTCCATGATCGAGGCGATGATCGCATCCGCCCTCCCCTTCTTGGGAAGGTTCTCGAATTGATCGCCTCGTGGGTCGATGGGTTTGCCCACGTTAAGGTAGACACGCGGGAAGCGGATGAACTTGGGTTTGCCGTAGGGCATGATCTTCTCCGTGCCCTCGATGCCAATCGGCACGATGCGCGCATGGCCCATATTAGCAATAAGAACGGCGCCGGCATGGGGATGGTACACCTTGTCCGGCTTGTTCATCCTCGTGCCCTCAGGATAGATGAGCACGCTCTCGCCACGCTTGAGACAGGCAGCGGCACGCTTGACCGCCGTGCGGTCAGCAGAGTCGGGATTGACGGGAATCGCCCCCACGCGGGCAATGAGCTGCGCGAGCACAGGCTTGAACAGCGTATGCCGTGCAAGGATGCGGCTGAAGCGCCTTTGCCCGTAAAACGCGCACCAGTGCACACATGGGTCGGCGTACGAGACGTGATTGCAGACGTAGACGACGGGTTCGTCGCCAATGGCCTCGAGGTTCTCGATGCCGCGTATCTTCCAACGAAAGCACACCTTGAGGATGGGGCGCACGAAGTATGCCGCCACATAGATGAACCAGTTGTGCGGTTTGCCTTTGGGAACCCAGACACCCGAGTCGAATATCTCTTCGAGAGACTTCATGCCCTATTGTTCCCCCTCGTGTACCGCACGAGCCATCTTCACGATCGCATCGCACACCTCGTCTATGCTCATGTCCGTCGTATCGAGTTCGCTGGCATCGTCTGCCGGTTTGAGCGGCGAAGTGGCGCGCGTGCTATCGGCCTTGTCACGAGCGAGGAGATCAGCGAGTATGACCGACGGATCCGTATCGCCGAAGCCGCGCTCGGCATTCTGCAACGCACGGCGACGTGCGCGTTCCTCGGGGCTTGCCGTCAGGAAAATCTTGAGATCCGCATGGGGAAAGACGACCGTTCCGATATCGCGGCCCTCCATCACGATGTCATCATGCGCGGCGATACGACGCTGTTGCTCCACGAGGGCCGTGCGCACCTCGGGGATGGCCGACACCGGGCTGACGGCCTTGTCGACCTCTGGCGTGCGAATCGCAGCCGTTACGTCGACGCCATCGAAGGAGACGGCGCTGGCAACGGGATTGCCCGGCTCGTGCGAGAAGACGATGGGAACTTCGCGCGCGACGGGCTCGAGTGCAGCGGCATCGCTAAAATCGATGCCGTGCTCGATGGCATAGAGGGCGATGCAGCGGTACATGGCACCCGTGTCAAGGTAGTGAAAGCCGAGCATGCGTGCGACGCGCTTGGCAATGGTTGATTTGCCGGAACCCGCAGGCCCATCGATAGCAATTATCACAAGCTGCTCCTTAGCTCATCTGACGTGAGGCTAGTGTATCACCTCAACGTTTCAGGCTCTCCATATCGGCGAAGAAATCGGGCCATGACACGCGCACGCAATCGGGATCGTCGAGCTCGACATCGACGCCGAAGAGCTCACCTGCAAGGTACCAGGTCATCGCAAGGCGATGGTCGCCATACGTCGGGAGCGAGACATGGGTGGGCATGCCGCTTAGGTCACCAGCCAAACCCATGATGTGCAGGTCGTCACTATCGGCATAAGCCACAACGCCGAAGGCTGCAAGCCCCTCGATGATGGCGGTCATGCGGTCACATTCCTTCACGCGCAGCTCGCCACATGACTCGAAGACCGTCTCACCGCATGCTAGTGCCGCGGCAATGGCGAGGATGGGTATCTCGTCGATGAGCGTGGGGATCTCGTCCGGCAGGACACGGGTCGCAATAAGCTGCGGCATATAGGCAACGTGTACGTCACCCACGCGTTCGCGCCCTTCCGTACGCTCGTTTCGATACGTGAGCGCAGCTCCCATGCGACGCAGTACCTCGAACGCGCCCGTGCGTGTCGGATTGAGCGCGACCTGCTCGAGAGTGACATCGGAACCGGGGGAAAGCGCGGCGGCGACGGCCACGAAGACTGCCGAGGAAGGATCGCCGGGAACGGACATGTCATGCGCGTGCATGTGCGCCGGACCTTCGACAGATGCCGTGAGGCCGTTCACCTCGACATCGACGCCGAAGGCGGGCAAGAGCAGCTCCGTGTGGTCACGGCTTTTCGAGGGCTCCGTGACAGAGGTCACTCCCTGCGCCTGCATGCCGGCAAGCAAGATGGCTGACTTCACCTGGGCCGAAGCTTGCTCGGTCACGAGCTGTGCAGCGTGCAGGCCCTGGTTTGAAAGAACACGGACGGGCAAATGGCCCTCGTCGCTCTCGAATGCCGCACCAAGACGGCGCAAAGGCCTCATGACGCGTTCCATGGGACGTCGGGAGAGCGAAGCATCACCGACAAGCGTCGCGTCAACGCCGAGACCGGCAAGCACGCCCATGAGCAGACGAGCTGTCGTACCGGAATTACCACAATCCATGACGAGTCCCGCCGCAGGATGTGTCAGGGGGTCAGATCCCCTGACACATCCAATGCCCTCGACTTCCCCTTCGAGACCACGGGATCCCGGCGCCAAATTGGCATGTGCGCCGAGTGCCTTGATCGCCTCGATGGTCGCATGCACGTCGTCGCTTGGCAGCACGGCCTCGAGCCTCGAGGTGCCCTGCGCGAGGCCAGCAAAGAGAACGGCGCGGTGCGAGATGGACTTGTCGGAAGGTACGCGAATGGAGCCGACGAAGGGCATGTCTAGAGCTCCTCTTCGAGACTTCTTATCGAGAAGTCGTAACCCTTGGTGATGAGCTCGCCACCAAAGCGGCCCATATCGCCCTCGTCGGTCAGGATAAGTTCGAGCACGGCGGTGTCCTCGTTGATGTGGTCGATCTCGATGGATTGGATGTTGCAGGCGGCATGTCCTGCCATACCCGTCACCTCGGCGATGATGCCCGGATGGTCGGTCATGGGGATGCGCACCTGCGTGAGTTTGGCCGAATCGGGAATCCACTTGGCAGGCAGGCTGCGCCGCAGACGCGCGCTCTCCTCGAGCATGGTCGTGAGCGTTTCGGCATCACCTTCGCGAATGGCCGTCTCGAAGCGCGCGATGATCTCGCCGACCTCATGCAGGCCCTGTGAGAGTGCCTCGCTGTTGTCGAGCGCGATGCCACACCAGAGCTCGGGGGAACCGGCTGCGATACGCGTGGAGTCCTTGAAGCCGCCGGCGGCCAAGCGCAGGAGCTCCTTGCGCTCGTCAACGTGATTGCCAGCGAGCTCGACGAGCGAGGAGGCAACCATGTGCGGCACGTGGCTCACGATGGCAATGGCGCTGTCATGCTGCTCGCGACTGATGGAGATGATGCGTGCACCGAGCGCGCTGAAGGTCTCGTAGAGCTTGAGGAAGACCTCGTCTTGCTTGTCGCCCTCAGGGCAGAGAATCCAGTAGGCACCCTGGAAGAGGTCGGCGCGCGCGGCACCGAAGCCATTGGCCTCGGATCCCGCCATGGGATGTCCGGGGAGGTAAAGATCGGGACGCGAGAGGACTTCATCGGAATAGCCGGTGATGACCGCCTTGGTCGAAGCGACATCGGTGATGACGCCATCGTAGCCATTAGCTTCGAGGCGCTCGAACCACTCGCGCGCCGCGTGCACGGGTGTGGCGATGATGACGAGGTCGCATTCGCCGCTCGAAAGCCACTCGTCGACACGTGGGTCATCGACGAGCGCGTACTCGTCGAGCGCGCCTTGCTGTCGGGCTTTCTCGAGCGGCTCGGCATGGCGACCGATGCCGATGATGGTGGGCGGGTCGTCAAGTTCCTTCATTGCCGCGGCAATCGAGCCTCCGATGAGGCCAACGCCAATGATGACGACCTTCTTGAATGGTATTGACATGAGTTCTAACAGCTTTCTATCTCGTTTATCTGGTCAAATGCGGGGATGAGACACATTGGACAGGTACATCTGTCTCATTGCGATCGCAATGAGACAGATGTACCTGTCCAATGTGTCTCATCCCCGGTCGATCTCAACTAATCCCTAATCCTCGATGGTGATGTACTCAATCGTGGGCATGTTGTCGGGGTTGTTGATTGCTCCGCCCTGGCCCGTGGCATACTTGAGATAGGTGTTCACGATTGCATCCACCGTCTGCATGCCGGCATCGTCAACCATGCCGAACGCAGCGTACTGGCCATCAAGGCTGAGCGAGACGTTCTCGCTTGTGGCAAGCGTGATGAAGAAGGTGGTCTTGGCGCTGTTGTAGACGCCGGTACGTGCCATGGCGACCGTGCCGCGCTTGAACTCGTCGGCGAAGCTGTTGTCGACATCGTTTTCGTAGAACTCGCCAATGATGGGAGGCAGCGCAGGGTCATTGCCCGAAGCGCTATTGCCCTTCGTGCCGCCCTGCAGGCAAAAGCCCTCGACGATGCGGTAGAACTTGAGACCATCGTAGTATCCGTCCTCGGCGAGGCTGCAGAAGTTCGCGACCGTGACCGGTGCCGAATCGGCATACAGCTCGATAGTGAACGGGTCGAAACCCTCGACCTTGACGACGGCATGATGCGTGCCTGTGGCGTATTTGCCCGATGCCTTCGTGGTCACGGTATTGGGATCGACGCTCTTTGACGAGGACGAGGACGAGCCGCACGCAGCAAGCGTGCAGCAGATCAGGGCACTGAGCCCGATGATTGCAAAAGCGCGGGCGAACTTCTTCATGTCATACCTCAATCAATCATGGTTATCGATGCGATGCGCGGATACTTGGTCTCGTCGATAATCCTGCCGTTGTCATCGACGATGATGCGGAAGTCCTCATCGGCCGCGGTGGTGCGTTTGGCGATCTCTTCGATGACCTCGTAGTTCTCGACAATCTTGGCAAAGCCGGCATACTTGCCGTCGAGGAAGGAGAGGTCGCTCATGAAGATGATGAGGCTCGATGCGTCGCTTTGCTGCCCGTCGACCGCGCGGTTCATGGCGATGACGCCGCGTTTGAGCGAGTTGGAGTTCTTGATTTCGGACTCCTCGTACTCACCCGTGATGAGATAGTTGTTGTCCTGCTGCGTATTGCCAACGCGCAGGTACATCTCGTTCAGAATCCAGTAGACGGGCTTGCCATTGTAGAAACCGCTATCGACGAGACGGCAGAACTTCTCGGCCGTGACAGGTGCGGAGTGCGAGTAGACCTCGATGGAAAGCGGCGAGGACTCGTAGCCCTCGAAGACGAGCTCGGCATGATGGATGCCACTAGAGTAGTCGATCTCCTCGACGGGAGCATGCACGAGCACCTCGTCTGAGTCCGTCTTCTGCGTATCGGTCTGCACAGACGTCGATGATGCGCATCCGGCAAGGAGCACGCAGGCGAGCATGGTGCAGGACAAGACGATGCACGCGATGGGGATGTACAGCAGGCGTTTCATAGACGAGTCATTCTACTACAAGCGCAGGTACGCGAACTAGTAGACCATTCCCATCGCCTCGTTCACCTCGCCAAGCGTCGCATTGGCGATCTCGTTCGCCTTGCGATTGCCCTCATGCAACACGTCCTTGACGTAATCGAGGTCACGCGCAAGCTCCTCGCGGCGCGCGCGTATGGGAGCGAAGTAGTCATTGACCGCCTCGGTGACAAACGCCTTGAGCGTGCCGCCTCCTCCATCGCCAATCTCGGCGGCGATGTCCACCTCGGTGCGACCCGAGCACAGCGCGGCGGTGGTAAGCAACGCGGAGACGCCAGGTCGATTTTCGCGGTCGAAGGTGATGTTGCGATCGGAATCCGTCGGGGACTTCTTGATGATCTTGGCCGTCTCGTCTGCCGTCATGCACAATGAGATGCCGTTCTTGTAGCTCTTGGACATCTTGCGACCGTCCAGGCCGGGAACCTCGATGACATCCGAGAGGACGCCCTCGGGCTCGGGAAAGACCGGGGCGTAGCGCTCGTTAAAGCGACGGGCGATGGTGCGCGTGAGCTCGATGTGCGGCAGCTGGTCCTTGCCGACGGGTACGACATTACCCTTGCAGAAGAGAATGTCGCAGGCCTGGTGGACCGGGTATGTCAAAAGCAGGCCGGTGAGCGCATGGCCCGATGCCTCCTGCTCGGCCTTGACGGTTGGATTGCGCTCGAGCTCGGACTCGCTCACGAGCGAGAGGAAAGGTAGCATGAGCTGATTGAGCGCGGGAACTGCGGAGTGCGTGAAGATCATCGTCTTGGCCGGATCAATGCCGCAGGCAAGGTAGTCAATGACGATGTTATAGACGTTATCGGCGATATTATCCGTCGTGTCGCGATCGGTAATGACCTGATAATCTGCAATGACGATGTTGGTGTGTATGCCGCGGTTCTGCAGATCGACACGCCCCTTGAGCGTCCCGAAGTAATGCCCGAGGTGCAACCTGCCCGTAGGACGGTCACCCGTGAGCATACGGTACTTGCCGGGGTTAACGTCGAAATCGGCGCGAATCAAATCGCTCTTGCGCTTCGCCGCCTCGAAGCTGCCTTCATTTGGCATGTTGGAGCTGCCTTTCTCTCGAAAATGTCTGCAAGATGGTACACCATCTGGAAAAACGTACAGCTAGTAATTGCCCAAATCCTCGGGATGGATACCGTAAGATTCGAGTTCGGCAAACCCCGGACGCGTCCTGAACACGAAGCTATCAACATTGCGCACGATGAGGTGATTCACCTCATCAGGCCCCATCGCGAGCCAATTCGCGAGAAACCCTCTGATAACGCCACCATGTACGATGACGGCTGTACGGCCTTCCAGACACTCGAGCTCCTCACTCGCCTCTCGGATGCGTGCGAGAAAATCGTCGAAGCTCTCCCCTCCCTGCGCGGGCGGCCACATAGCCGCACGCGGTCCCCAAGGGAAGGGCAAGTCGCGCTCGATGACATCATCGAAGGTCATGCCCTCGATGGGGCCAAAATCGAACTCGATGAGACGTTCGTCAACGCGCAGCTCGACACCAAGCTCGCGTGCTGCCGGCTCGGCAATCATCATCCTGCAGCGTTTGAGGGGCGAGCATATGATGCGGTCAGGACGCCAGGCGACGAGCCCCTCGACGGCGCGGCGCGATTGTTCCTCACCGAGCGCGGTCACGCCTTCGTCTCTTCTCCCGAGAAAGAAACCCTGGGAGTTCGCATGCGTCTGGGCATGCCGCATGAGCAAGACCCGTGGCATCTCATCCTTGGCTCCCGTCGCAAGCGGGTTCGGGGTCGTCGTATCGCCTTCGTGCTTCGTCATAACCGGCTTCTCCCTGTCTAAAGGCCCGCAGTCTCGCGCAAGCTCGCGACCTCGTCATCGCGCAAGAGACGCCAGGCGCCCTCCTCGACATCGACGAGCTCAAGTGGGCCGAAGCTACTCCGGTGCAAGTCGAGCACCGGATGATGCACGGTCGAACACATGCGCTTGACCTGACGCTTTCTGCCCTCGTGAATGACGAGCTCGATATCGGAACTGCCATCGGGGCGTTTGGCAACGATGCGAACCCGTGCCGGCGCCGTGAGACCGTCGTCGAGCATGATGCCACCACTCAGGCGCGCAAGATCGACCTCATCGGGCACGCCGTCCACATGTGCCTGATACGTCTTGTCGACATGGTGTTTGGGATGAAGGAGGTGCTGGCCCATGTCGCCATCGGTCGTGAACAGGAGCAAGCCCGTCGTGTCCTTATCGAGTCTGCCAACGGGATAGAGGCCAGGATATAGATCACGCGGCACGAGCTGCGCGACGCAGGGACGTCCCTGCGGATCGTCCATGGTCGTCAGATAGCCCTTGGGCTTGTAGAGCATGAGGTAGACGGAATCGTCTTCGAGATGCACCTCACGGCCATCAACGCAGACCATATCGACTTTGGGATCGACCTTACTCCCGAGCTCGGTCACGACCTGGCCGTTCACGCTCACACGCCCGGCGGTCATGAGATCCTCCGAGCCACGCCGGCTCGCAACGCCCGCACGGGCGAGGAACTTCTGCAGGCGCATGGGAAACGGTTGTTCGGGCGTTGCATCCGTCATGATTACCCGACCAACTCGATATCGTCATCATCAGGCTCGTCCTCATTGGGTTCCTCGTCATCGTCATCGATATAGACGTATGCTTCCTCTTCCTCAGGATCAGCCGTGTCGATGAGGTCGTCTTCATCAGTTGCGTACTCATCGACTAGCTCGTCATCGTCCATGTCATCGGCATCGTCTTCGTCAGGTTCGACTTCGTCATCATCTCCGAAGTACGCGTCGAGGATACCGTCAACGTCCTCGATATCGACACCAAGGTAGTCGTCAACCTTCTCGGTCATGGATTGGGCGATGACATCGGCAACGCCCTCGGCATCGTCAACGCGTGCCTCATCACCCGCATCGACTTCCTCGACGCGCGCGACAGCGGCATCAAGCGCAGCAGCCGCCTCAGCTTGCAGCAACTCGATTGGCTCGTCCTCGCCGGAAAGCTCGAGTTGCATGTCATCGGTTTTGTCCACACCGCTCAAGCGCTCGCGAATCTGCTCGCGGCTTGCGTCGTCCGGCGCAAAATCCTCAAGAGGTGGCAGGTCTTTCACGCTCTTGAGGCCGAATCGCTCGAGGAAGGTGCGCGTCGTGCCGTAGAGGATGGATCCTCCCGGCTTATCGCGGCCCATCTCGCGCACGAGACCCTTCTCGACAAGCGAGGAAACGACGCTCTCCGAATTCACGCCTCGTATGGCGTTGACCGTCGCGCGCGTTACGGGTTGATGATAGGCAATGACCGCAAGCGCCTCGAGAGCGGCCTGCGACATGCGATGCGTGTCCCAGGAGACAACGTAGCGCTCGATGGCCTCGTGATAGGCGGGATGCGTGTAGAAGCGCCAACCGCCTGCGACCTCACGCAACTGTATGCCGCGGTTCTCGTCCATGTACTCGGCGGCGAGCGCGACCAGCGCCTCGTCGACCTGCACGGGGCTCACGTCGAGAATCTCCGAGAGACGCGCGGCGCTCACGGGCTCGTCCGATACGAAAAGCAGTGCCTCGGCAGCGCTCATCAAGTCCGCATATCGCTCGTCACGTGCCATGATTACTCCTCATCTAGCATGTCTTCATCTGATGCATCCCGCGCGTCCTCACCGTCAAGCTGCTCGAGCGACGGGTCTTCCGGCATGCCCCAATCGGGTACGGAGAAATCGGTGATCTCCGGTGCGTCGGCATCGATATCGAGCTGTATCTCGGCAAAGGCCGCATCCTGGCAAATCCTGATGACGCCGCGCTTGTAGAGTTCGAGTATTGCCAAAAAGGTGACGACGACGAGTTCGGGCGTGGGGGCGTCTCCGACGAGCTGACTGAAGGTGCAGCTCTCGCGGCGGCGCATCGAGCGATAGATGCCCTCGACATGCTTCTCCATCGAAATGGGCACGGCGGCGATGTGCTCGGCCTCGAGCAGGAAGGTGTCACGCCGCGCGGCAATGTCAGCGCAGATAACCGCGAGCCCGTGAAGCGTCGTGCCCTTGAGGTAGTCTGGCATGAGACCGAGAAACCGCTCCTCGAGACTTGCCTGCCGAGGATGCATCTTTGCCTCGTTTTCCATGCGCATGCCCAGGGCGGCGGCGGCATTCTTGAACTGCTTGTAGACGACGAGACGTTCGACCAGGATGTCACGTGTCTGCTCTGGCGTCAGGTCCGCGAACTCGTCATCGAGTTCGATCTGCTCGATGCCATCCTTGGGAAGAAGCGAGGATGCCTTGATTTGCAGCAAAGTTGCCGCCACGACGAGAAAATCGCTCGCGATATCGAGGTCGAGATCCTTCATGCGCTCGACTTCCGCAAGGTATTGGTCGGTGATATCCGCAATCGAAATGGCGCCGATATCGATCTTCTGACGTGACACGAGCGTGAGCAGGAGGTCAAAAGGCCCCTGATAGGCATCTATGCGAACGCGATATGACACGTTTAGGCTCCCGTTTATCGAACATGCGCTTGGTTCGCTATTCTAGCGCAGGAACACGGCAATCGGACGGATGCGCCTCGCGTTTGTCTGCTTTTAGCGCGTCGATGACATCCGAACAGCCGATGGCGCAAGGGCGACGGGGGCATTGGACGCAAGCTGGAGTACCACGATGTCCTCGAACCACTCGGGCGTAACATCGAGCGCAATGCCCTCGTCGAACTTGAGTTTCTGGGTCTTGGGCATGACGATGTAGGCAATGCCCGCATCATCATCGCAGGTACGGCCGTTCGCATCGAAGATGTTGTCCCCCACCGTATCATCGCTCGCGAGCAAAAGCTCTCTCTGCGATATCGCACCTTCCTCGAGCGCGTTGCGTACCTGCCGTTCGAGGATGTAGGCGCAGTTGAGACGCCCGTTTTCGAGATAGACGTCCATGAGGTTGTTGAAAGCGGAGTTCTCGTCATCGACCACGACGAGAACCTGCTCGCCATCGGGCAGGGCGGAGACGAGCTCGTTCACGGCGCAGATCTCGGCAGCTTCCTCGGCATCGATTCGATAGACGGAATCGTTGTACTGGTAGGCACCGATATTGGCCGCTATCATGGCGAGCGCGATGAGCACGGGAACGCCGATTGCGGCTTTGGGATGATGCCTCGAGGCAATCGCCCACATACCAAAGACAAGGTAGATACAGACAAGCGCCTTGGCAAGCCAGATGCCGGGATTTATCTCGAGGAACGCGCCGTGGTAGATGTCCTTGGCGCCCGAGCTAACGGACGGGTCAACGTTCGGGTCGATGGGAAGAGGCGACAGGTGTTCTCCGAGCAGACGCAGGGGATGGAACTGCGCATTGTCGAAACCCTGCGAGTAATCGCCATTTCCCAGCATGAAGACAACGAGCAGACACATGCCCAACGTCATCGCGATGGCCGCGGCAAAGGCGAAGGGGGTGCGCATGATGGCGGTGCCATCGCCGCGCAGCAGCTGCTTGATGGTCAGGAAGAGCAGCGGTAGGAAAATCGGGGCGACGTAGCGCACGTGCGGACGAATGCCGACATGCCCGAGATCCTCGCGTATGGATATCGTGTAGACAACGATGAGGAGGATGAAGACGAAGGCGAGCAAGCAGAAGAGGTACAGGTCACGTTCCCGCCTCGTCAAGCGTGGCCAGGTAAGAGCAGGCAGGACGAGCGGGAAGAACGCGAATGCGATGACGAAATGCGTCGCATCGCTTGCCAGCGTGTAGATGGCAAAGAGCAGCGTGTAGGGATTGAGCAGCACCGACGGATCGGTTTGGTTATACGAGTTGAGGAGTCCCGAGAAGAGCGTGAACTTGAGGATGATGAAGGGAATGATGAAGCCCACGAGAAAGCAAGCAAGAGGTAGGCAGGCGCGAAACCAGGCTTGCCCTCGCACCCGACCCGCGCTTCGCGCGATGCCGCTGCGGACGGCGGCCTGCGGACGACCGCAGGCTGGCTCTCGCACCCGACCCGCGCTTCGCGCGATGCTGCTGCGGAACTCGCGCGCCTCAGGCGCGCTCAGACAGTCCTCGCAAGACCGCATCGCGCTCATCGCGGGTCTGCTCGAGATGCCTGCGGTCGTCCGCAGGTCATCGTCCGCTTGCGCTCTTCCGTCATCTTTCGCGCGGCAAATCCGCACGATCATCATCACTATGAAGGCGAGTGCAAAACCGAGGGCGACCTCTTTGGCAAGATAGGTGACGTAGCACAGTAGTCCCGCGCCGGCGCACCAGGCATATCCCGCCCCTCCCCGCGCCTCGAGGGCGCGCAGGCAGCAGGCGATGAGCCACAACGCAAGCGGCAAGTAGATGCACTCGCTCAAGAACGTCATCGAATAGCACATGTCGGGCATGATCAAGGCGAAGAGCAGGCAGATGATGACCGGCGCCTTGCCGGTGAAGAGTCTGCGGGCAAGCAGAAGCGCCGGAAAGACAGCCGAGGAGACGTAGATGCTGTTGAGTAGCGTGATGAGACGCACGCGCAACAGGGGATCATCTGCCAGAAACGCGGGCGAGAGTGCAAGCGGATAGAGAATCTTCTGGAAGCTCGAGAAACCACCACGCTCGATAAGCTGTCCTTCGTTGAAGAGACTCGCGGCGAGATTAAGGTAGCGAATCTCATCGGGAAGCACGCCGATGCACTTCGGAAAGTCCGCAAGGCAAAAACGCACGACGCTCGACAGCACGAAGAGCCCCGCAGCGACGAGAACGAGAACGCGGATGTCGTGATTGTCACGTGTCACGAGACGTCCCTCCCCCTTCGCTCTCACTAGATGGGCAACAGGAAGCGAGAAATCGCGCCGGCAGTCACATCAAGGTAGATGCCGAAAATGTCCACGTGGAGGAAATACGGCAGCACGAGGATGATGAGCAGGAAGAAGAACATGGAGTATTGCTGGACCTTGTAGTACGTGCGCAGCGCCTTGTCGCTCAGGAACGCCGCGATAATCGAGCTACCATCAAGCGGTGGAATCGGGATGAGGTTGAAGAACGCGAGGCAGAGGTTGATCGTGCAGAAGTAGGTGCCGAAGTACCAGATGTAGAAGCCAACGGCGGCGGGAATGGCGGGCATCTGATATAGGTAGATGCCACCCCAGGCTATCGCGGCTCCCACGAGGCTCAGCATGAGGTTCGTGGCGGGCCCCACGAGACCGACGATGAGCTCACCCTTGCGGATGTTCTTGAAGTAGCGTGGATTGTAGGGAACGGGCTTGGCGTAGCCAAAAAGCATGCCGCCTCCGCCACCGAGCACCGACATCGCAATGAGACACGCGGGCAGGATGACCGTACCAAAGGGATCGATGTGCTTGAGCGGGTTGAGTGAGAGACGCCCGGCGTTCTTGGCAGTCGGATCGCCGAGTTTGTATGCGGCGTAGCCGTGCGCAACCTCATGCAAGACGAGCGCCGGGATGAAGGCCGCGACCATGATGACGACCTCGATGACTTGCGTCAGCATCGCGTTGCTCATGCGTCCTCCCCCATCTGCTTGAGCTCGAGCTCGATGGTGGCGGACAGCTCGAGCCATTCGGCCTCGTTGGCCGTCATGCGTGCCTTGAGTTCACTATATTCGGTCATTGCCGCCTCAAAGCGCTCCTGGTCTGCGTAGAGGGCCTCATCGGCCATGAGCGTGACGAGCTCCTCATGGCGTGCGTCATCTATTTCCATTTGCTTCTCGAGCTCGGCAACGCGCCTGCGCTCGTCCTTGAGCTTGCGGTACACGCGATTGCGTGCCTCGGCTTCGGCACGTTTCTGCTCTTTGGTCTTGGGAGCGGAGCCCTTGGAGCTCACCGCAACCGTGCGGCGCGGCTTCTGATGTTCACGTGGCTCGGGCTTGGCATCCATGGTCTTGTCGCGTGCCGACAGCTTGAGATTGCCCGTCTGCTCGGACGCATCGACAGCGTTGCCGTAAGCGTCAACTTGTCCCGACTTGTAAAGGAAGTAATCGTAATCGCCAGGGTAGTCGGTCACCACACCGCCATCGATATAGATGATGCGATTGGCGAAGGAACGAATGAGATGCCGGTCATGGCTGATGAGAACGATGGTTCCATCGAAGCTCTGCAAAGCCTGCTCGAGTATGTCGACGCTCGAGATGTCCAGGTGGTTGGTGGGCTCGTCGAGGCAAAGCAAGGGTGCAGGGGAAACGAGCATCTTGGCAAGTGCGAGACGTGCCTTCTCGCCACCAGAGAGCACGCTCACCTTCTTATCGACGTCATCGCCTTTGAAGAGGAAGGCGCCGAGCAACGAGCGCACCTGCGTCTGCGTCCATCCCGGTGCCGCATGATCGAGCTCGGCGAAGACGGTGTTGCGCAGATTAAGCTCCTCGAGCTGATGCTGGGCAAAGTACGAGAGCTCGACGTGAGCTCCATAGGTGATTGAGCCGGCATCATGGCCAAGTTCACCGGCAATCATCTTGAGCAGCGTCGACTTGCCCGATCCATTGGGACCCACGAGCGCAATCTTTTCGCCGCGCCAAATATCAAGGTCGAGATTCTCGTAGACATGTTTCTCGCCGAAGGACTTCGAGACCCCCTCGATATGCACGACGTTATCACCGGTACGCGCCGGCTGCGGAAAGACGAATCGCACCTTTTTCTTTTCCTCGGGAATCTCGATTCGCTCGATGCGCTCGAGTTTCTTGACGCGGTCTTGCACTTGCTTGGCCTTCGTCGCCTTATATCGAAACTTCTCGACGAAAGCCTCCATGTGCGCAATTTCCTTGTCCTGCGCTTCCTTCATGGCAAGCAGACGGGCACGCGCCTCGTCACGCTGGACGAGGTAGGCATCGTAATTGCCCGTGTAGATGCTGACCTTACCGTTGGAAATATCAGCCACGTGGTCGACCATGCCATTCATGAAGGCACGGTCATGACTTACGACGAGCACGGCGCCACGATAGGTCTTGAGGAAGTTCTCGAGCCAGCGCACGCTCTCGAGGTCGAGGTGATTGGTGGGCTCGTCGAGCAGCAGGATCTCCGGGGCACGCAAGAGGAGCTTGGAAAGTGCGATGCGCATCTGCCAGCCGCCGGAGAACTCGTCGGTCGAGCGCTCCATGTCCTCTTCGTGAAAGCCCAGGCCAAAGAGTACGCGTCGCGCCTGGGACTCGATGTTGTAACCGTCCTTGGCCTCGAATCGCGTACGCAGGCGACCGTACTCCGCGAGAAGGTCATCGGCGCGGGATTCATCTGCGCTTTCCATCTCGCGCTCGAGAGCCTCAAGGCGCTTCCCGAGCTCTGCGACATCGGCGACGCTCGTCATGACTTCCTCGAGGACGCTGCGTCCCTCCATCTCGATGGATTCCTGCTCGAGGTATCCCGGATGGGCATCGCGTGCGAAGACGACCTGACCGGAGTCGGCGGACTCAAGCCCGGCAATGATGTTCATGAGCGTCGTCTTGCCTGCCCCGTTGGGGCCGACAAGGGCATACCGGTCACGCTCGTTGATGCGAAACGAGACATTCGAGAAGAGAACGCGTGTACCAAATGACTTGGTGACCTTGTCGACATTGAGAATCATGGTGGTCTATTCTACGCGAGTTCTGGCAATAACAAAGCCAGGCGAAAGAAGTGCCTGGCTTTTGGCTTTCATGGTGGGCGTAACAGGGTTCGAACCTGTGGCCCCTTCCGTGTGAAGGAAGTGCGCTCCCGCTGCGCTATACGCCCCTATGAGCAGGGCCGCGATAAGGCGGCCCTGGAAAATGCTGGCTCCCCGGGTAGGATTCGAACCTACAACAACTCGGTTAACAGCCGAGGGCTCTGCCGTTGAGCTACCGAGGAATACCGCGCACATGCGCAAGTCGAGATTATAGACGAAACGTGACGGTACGCAAGAAGAAAGTTGGCAAACGCGTCAAATGCAGTCTGATATGCGCTTCATCTATCGCAAATACGGATTGAGCCTACGCTCGGCGCCCATGGTCGATGCACCCTCATGCCCTGGATACACGATGACCTCATCGGGGATGTCCACGAACTTGGTCGAAAGCGTCTCGACCATCTGCTCCATGGAGCCATGCTCGAAATCCGTGCGTCCGAAACGACCGCCCGAAAACAGCGTATCGCCAGAGAAGAGAACGCCGTCTCCCGCACAGTACAGGCAAATGGAACCTTCGGAATGCCCCGGCGTCTCGATGACCGTGAAGACCTTGGAGCCGACCGTGAGCTCATCGCCTTCGTGCAAGTGCCGGTTGACATGCGGTGCCCCATAGCCGCGATCAAGATCGTGGCCGTTCTGATTGGCAACGCCATCGACAAGCACCGCATCCGCCGCTGACATGGCAACGGGAGCCCCGCTAATGTGGGCAAGGCCCGAGAGAGCACCGATGTGATCCCAGTGGGCATGCGTAACGACAATCTCCTTGACAGGGCGTGCATGGATATCCGCGTTGATGATCGTGAGATCGTCACCCGGATCGATGACGAGAAGCTCCCCATCGTCCTCGATGATGTAGCAGTTGGTCTGGATGGGACCGACCTTGCATGTCTCGATGTTCATGACACTCCCTATGCGTTTTTGGGTACGGTGTCCTTCTGCTTGCCCGGCAGCACGCGAGACGCACCGAAGACACCGTCGATTTTCTTGGTATCGGACAAAATACGATTGACGATGGCGAGATCGGAGACTTCGAACACGAAGCGCATCTCGACAATATCGTCTTTGTGCGTCGTCGTCGTGCATGACACGATATTGACACCGGAATCAGCGAGGAACATGACGATGTCTTGCAGCAGACGCAGCCTGTCGATGGCCTCGATGTAGATCTCGACCTGATAGACGGCCTCGGTCTCACCCTCCCAGGCGACCTCGATGATACGCTCGGGATTGCGACGCAGATCGTCCGCGTTAGGGCAATCGGAGCGATGCACAGAGACACCGCGTCCGCGCGTGATGAAGCCAATGATGTCATCACCGGGAAGCGGATTGCAGCAATGCGAAAGGCGCACATATACGTCATCGAGTCCCTTGACGATGACGCCCGTCTTGTTGTGCGTGGACTTCTTGCCTTTGCGCTTGCCCTCGCCGCGTGGCGTCACCTCGGGAAGGACGATGTGCTCCGTTGCCGGCTCTGCCGCTGCGATGCTCCCGGCACCCGCTGCCTTGTTGATGATGCGCACCGCCCGGTGCATGACCTGCTTGGGCGAGAGATTGCCTGCACCAACCGCGACGTACATCTCGTCGGCGTTCTTGAAGTTGAGCGCCTCGGCGACCTCGGCGAAAGCCGGCGTCATCTTAGCGCTCGAAAGCGTGACGCCGTTCTTGCGTGCCTCGCGCACGATGTAGTCGCGTCCACGCTCAAGATCGTCGTTGCGCGTGATCTTGGCGAAGTACGCCCTGATCTTGGAGCGTGCACGTGGCGTGTTGACAATGGACAGCCAGTCGCGTGAAGGCGAGGCGTTCTTGTGCGTGAGGATCTCGACGCGGTCACCCATCTGCAGGGTATACGTGAGCGGAACGATCGAACCGTTGACCTTCGCGCCGACGCAGTGGTTTCCGACTTCCGTATGAATGGCGTAGGCGAAGTCGAGCGGTGTGGAGCGCGCACGCAGGCTGATGACCTCACCCTTGGGAGTGAAGCAGAAAACCTCGCTCTCGAAGAGGTCTACCTTGAGCGACTCCATGAACTCCTGCGGATCGCTTGTCTCCTGCTGCCAATCGAGCATCTCGCGCAACCAGGTGAGCTTCTCGTCGAAGCTGCGCGCCGCACGGTCCTTCGTGGCGCCTTCCTTGTAGCGCCAGTGCGCCGCGACACCATACTCGTTCATGCGGTGCATTTCCTCGGTGCGAATCTGAATCTCGAGGGGACGCGCCGCCGGGCCAATGACCGTCGTGTGCAGCGATTGGTACATGTTGAACTTGGGCATCGCGATGTAATCCTTGAAGCGCCCCGGGATGGGATGCCACAGGTTGTGAACGGCGCCCAGACTCGAATAGCACTCGGGGATGGAGTCGACGATAATGCGCAGGCCGATGAGGTCGTAAATCTCCGAAAAGCCCTTTTCCTTCTTCTTCATCTTCTGGTAGATGGAGTACAAGTGCTTGGGACGGCCGTATATCTTCGCGTCCGCGAGGCCCACGCGGTCGAGCTCCTCGCGCAGTGCCTCCATGGCCTGGGCAAGGTATTTCTCACGTGCCTCACGCGTCTCGTTGACCATCTTCTGAACCTGCTGATATTTGGCAGGCTCGAGGTAGAAGAACGAAAGGTCCTCGAGCTCCCATTTGATCGAGCCCATGCCGAGACGATTGGCGAGCGGCGCGTATATCTCCATGGTCTCGCGCGCCTTGAAGAGGCGGCGATCCTCGCGCAACGCCATGAGCGTGCGCATGTTATGAAGCCTGTCGGCGAGCTTGATGACGATGACGCGAATGTCGTTGCTCATCGCCATGAGCATCTTGCGCAGGTTATTGACCTGTGCATGGCTGAGGGACTCGATCTCGAGGCTGTTGATCTTGGTGACGCCGTCCACGAGTTCTGCGACCGTATCACCGAACTTCTTGCGTATGTCGTCAAGCGTGTACTCGGTATCCTCGACCGTGTCATGCAAGACCGCGGCGCGCAAGGTGTCGCTGTCCATGCGCAAATCGGAGAGGATGATGGCAACCTCGACCGGATGCATGATGAAAGGCTCGCCGGATTTGCGGAACTGGCCCTCGTGAGCATCCTTGGCAAAGAGGTATGCTTCCTCGATTGCCTCGCAATCCTCATCGGACAGGTATACGGAGGCATTTTCGATGAGCACATCGATGCGATCGGTTGCCTGCTCATCTTGCGCCTCTGTCGCTATGTTCTTCTGGTCGCTCACGTGGATCACCTCCTCTATATCTTATGCGCCTTTGAGCTCATTGTCGGGCAGAATGGGGCGATTGAACCTCTCGAGCAGCTCCTGCGCATCGGATTTGAGCGCCCAGCTCTTGAATGCCTTGAAAGTGTCGAGCTCCTCGAGGCCCTCACGATAGCGCACGGACTCCTCGAGTTCCATATGCCCCGGATTGGGAACGAGCGTGATATAGCGTGCGACGCTCGCGCCGCTCGTCTCGATGAAGCCAAGCTCGCGGAAGACGGAGATGCCGCAAGACACGCTCGACTCGTCGAGCTTGACGCGCCTGTCGAGCTTCATGGCACGCCCGGCGAGCTCGTGGTTGGTACAGGAGAAACCGGCCTCCCCCCGTTTGGCCGCTTCTTGGGAAAGCTCGCGCAAGACGCGGTAGAGAACGACGAGGGCCTCGCGTGACGGTGCGCCGGACTCGAGGATGTTCTCGTTGATGCGGGCGTCTCCGTAGCCGAAGAGCAGGTGAATCGTCGCATCGCGCCCATCGCGGCCCGCTCGCCCGGACATCTGGTTGAACTCGATGTCGTTAAATGGCAAGTGATAGAGGACGACGTGCTCGATATCGGGAATGTCGATGCCCTCGCCAAAGGCGCTCGTGGATATGATGCAGCGCAGCTCGCCGCTCCTGAAAGCATCCTCTATCGCCTTTCGGTCTGCCTTTGACAGGCCTGCATTATAGAAGCCGACGTATGGGGCGAGCGCGGGCAGGCGATGGCGCAGCATGCGCGTGAGCGAAAGTGACTGATCGCGCGAATTGACATATGCGACGCATTTCTCGCCGCTTGCGACGATGCCCGCGAGATACTGCTCGCGATTGCGGATGTCGCGCCGATCGTCAATCTTGAGATTCTCGCGCACCGTCGGATCGAGGACGAGCTCCTCGATAGAGAGCACCCGGCGTATGATTTGGGTCTCGTCCGTACCGGCAGTGGCCGTGACGGCTAGCACGAGGGGGTTGCCGAGAGCGTCGAGCGTGGTGGCAAGCCCCGCATATGCGCTGCGATTGCCCGCACGTGCGAGGGCAACGTGATGGGCCTCGTCCACGACGACGAAACCGATACGTCCGGATTGAGCGAAACGATCGGCATGGATGGCGAGGAACTCCGGTGTAGTGAGCACGCAGTTGACACGCCCTTGCGCCAGACCTGCATAGACGTCCTTGCGCACCTCCTCGGAACTCTCGCCCGTAAGCACGGACACAGCGAGCCCGAACTGCGCGAAGACCTCCTGCAGATGAAATGCCTGATCTGCCACGAGAGCACGCAAGGGATAGATGAAGATGCTCGCCTTGCCCTCGAGAAGCGCCATGCGGGCTGCATGCAAGTGGAAGATGAGAGACTTGCCGCGCCCCGTCGCCATGATGGCGAGCGTGTTGCGCCCATGGGAAAGCGCATCGAGCGCGTGGGCCTGCGCCTCATGCAGCTCATGATTGCCGATGAGCGCCGTGCGCAGGGAATCCTCGAGCTCGGAAGGGGAAAGCGTCTGCCAACGCTCACGTGCCTCGTCAAGCGAGGGAGCGGCATCACCGGCAGGCTCCTTCAGGTCGAGGTCAATGCGCCGCACGACGATGTTCACGCCATAGCTCCTGGTGGTCACACCCGGATCGCGCACGCCAAGAGGGCCTGGAGATCGCATATCGACATTCGCATCGAGCGGTCCGCCCGTCAGGGCGCTCACAGCCGCGTCATAGGCAATGCCGGAATCCATGGCGGGGGCAAGCTGCTTGGCGAGATGCTTGTTGAGGTAACCGAGTTGCGTGCCGTCGAGCAAGGTCACGGCAATGGCGTTGGCATCGTACTCGTTGTGTGCATCGCGCCTGAGGGCAAGCTCGACACCTGCCTCGAGCCCAGCGAGGACATCCTGGCGGTTCTCGTAGCTCACGCCCACAACCTTGGTGTTGAAACGTGCCACCTGGGTGATGCCCGCGTAATCACCCGTCTCGCATATCTCATCTTGCGCAAGAAAGAGCTCGTCGATGCGCGCGGACATGTCCGTCTGCGAAGGCATGCGGGGGCTCAGGAGTATGTTCTTCGTCATGAGCTTGGGGTTCTTGCGACCGCGATACTCGTCAACAAGCGGCTCGAAGACGACATCGCATATCGCATTGCAATCGACGAGCTCTTGAATGTTATCTGGCCCGAAATAGATGCCGGGCACTTGTGCAATGCCGTCGCTTGCGTTGAAGCGGAAGTGATTGGCTTGCTTGCCGACTGCGGCACGGTCTTCGAGAAAGACATCATGCAGGGCAAGCAGTGGCGTCGGGTTGCCATTGCCGCAAGGCTGCAGCAGCTCGAGTTCGCTAAATTGCTCGACCGTGCACTCCTCGACGCACGCGATGGTGTCGACATGGATGCCGGTATCGGGTGCCTCTTGCCGCATCTCGAGCACTTGGCTGCAAAGGCGCTGACGTAGCTCATCGAGCTTGTTGGCAGGAAGCGTGATACCGATGGCTGCAGCATGACCGCCGAACTTCTCAAATAGGTCAGAGCATGTGCTGGCAAGCTCGAAGAGATTGATATCGCCATAGGTGCGTCCCGAGCCGCGAGCTTGTCCGTCCTCGATCGAGAAGATGATGACGGGCTTCTTCTTGGCTCGCGCGATACGCGAGGCGACGATGCCCTTGACACCCTCGTGCCAGCCTTCACCGGCAGCCACGATGACCGCGTCATCGGAACCAGCTCCAGCGAGTTGCTCCTCGACCTGAAGGTTGAGCTCGCCTTCCGTCTGGCGGCGAAGGTCGTTGATTTGCTCGAGCTCGACCGCGATGCGCTGCGCCTGATCGAGCTCATCGCACATGAGCAGATCGTAGGCAATCGTTGCCTCCTGCATACGGCCCGCGGCATTAAGACGCGGAATAAGCGAGAACGAAAGGCGTGTGGCGGTGAGCGCTTCTGGTTCGACATTGCAAGCAGCGGAAAGTGCCAGGAGACCAACACGCGTTGCGTTGCGCATACGCGCAAGACCATGGGCAACGAGCGCGCGATTCTCACCCAGAAGCGGCATGAGATCGGCTATGGTGCCGAGTGCGGCAAGGTCCGTAAGCTCGAGCCAGAGCTCGGGTTGGCCCATGCGCTCGCCCAGCAGGCAGAAGAGCTTGAGGGCAACGCCCGCCCCGGCGAGGTCGCGCGAGGGACAGCTTGGGTCGAGCTTAGGATCCGTCATGGGAACGCCGACGGGGACCGCGTCACCCGGCTCGTGATGATCGGTGATGCAGACCTCGACCCCGCGCTCGAGCAAAGTCTCGACCTCATGAGCGCAGGAGATACCGCAATCGACCGTCATGATGAGATCTGGCTCATATGCCATGCCGCGCTCGATTGCCGCATCCGAGAGCGCATAGCCCTCCTCGTAGCGATGCGGGATGAGACCTTGCGCTTGTGCACCGAGCGCACGTAGCGCACGCACCGAGATGGCCGTTGCCGTGATGCCGTCTACGTCGAAGTCGCCGAATACGAGTATGCGCTTGCCAGACTCGATGGCAGCTTGCAGACAATCCGCAACCTCCAGCATGCCGGGTATGCACGCAGGATCAACCCAATCACGCTCGAGCGAGGGAGAGAGAAACTCGCGCACGCGCTCGGGCGTATCGAAGCCGCGTGCGACGAGGACGCGCGAAACGAGCGGACCGACCGCGCACGTGGTTGCAACGTTGGCCACCGCTGCCTCGTCGATGGGCTGTGCTACCAGAGTGTTATGTTGATCGAATCCGCTCATGCTGAGATTCTCGCACGGGGTTGAGACATGGTTTTTCCTCCCGGCATCTTCCCTGATCAAATGTAAAAGGGCGAGCCGCACATGACGGCCCGCCCTGGTAGTTCATGCACCGAAAAGACGAGTGGTCACGACCCGTTAGTCCCGACGGTCCTCCCCTTCGCCTGCATCCGTGGTGTACCCATACGAGAAGCTCGTCGTCGTGATGACATCGCCATCTTGATCGGAGCGTTTCTCGGCCGAGTAGCGACCACTTGCGTGCTCGGACTCCTCCGCCGGCTCCTCGGGTTGCTCGGCAATCTCCTCGCCTACCTCGGCTTCGGTTTCCTCGTCAGACCCTGCAGCCTCAGCAGGCACGATCTCTTCGACGACTTCTTCGTCGATTTCCTCAACGGCTTCCACGGGAGCATCCTGCACGGCGTCTACCTGTGACTCGGTGCCAGCAGGCGTGGTGGGCTGTTTCTCATCGTCAGCCCCTGTCGCTTTCTCGGCAGGCGTTTCGGCAGCCTCGGCCTCCTCCGCCTCGACAGCGAGCCTATCAGGCGCAAACTCCTCATCGAGGGCGGCCTTGGCGTCTTTCTCGGCCTGCTTGAGCTCTTCATGCGCCTGATCGGCCTTGCGCTTGGTCGTCTTGGCGATGTCATGCTCACCCCGTGCGGCCTCGCGCTGGGCTTCCTTCTCCTCCTGCTTGATCTTGGCAGCGGCTTCTCGCTCTTCCTGTTTGAGCTTTGCGCGCTCCTCCTTCTCGACCTTGAGCTTGGCAGCCGTCTCCTTGCGCGCTTCGATCATCATCTGCTTGGTGAACGGCGATTGCACGACCTCGTAGGGGTACTTGTTCTCGAGGCGGGCGTAGGCGGGCTCCTTCGCCTTCCACTTGGTGTAGATGGGGGCCGAGATGGCCAGCGTCGAGTACACGCCGACGACCATGCCGCAGAACATCGCGAAGGCGAAGTCAACGAGCGTGTCAGTGCCGATGATCAACATAAACAGAACGGGGATGACCGAGGTGATCGACGTGTTGATGGTACGCACGATAACTTCGTTGAGAGAGCGGTTGGCGCAGGTAAGAAGGCTGCACTTCATCTGCGGCGAAGCGTTCTTGCTGATGCGGTGGAACACGACGACGGTATCGTAAAGCGAGTAGCCGATGATGGCCAGCAGAGCCGCGATAACGTCGGAGGTGATTTCCATGTGGAAGAACAAACCGGCCCAGGCATAGATGCCGAGCACGACGATCATATCGTGGAACAGACAGATAAGCGCGACGACACCCATGCGCGGCTCGCGATAGCGAATGGCAATGACGGCCAAAATGCCGAGACATGAGAGGAAGAACGCCAGGATGGAGCTCCATATGACCGAAGCACCCCAGCTCGCGCCAATGGTCTCGATCTCGACCGATCCCTCGTCAATACCAAGGGTCTGCTCGACGTGGCCCATGATCTCGCTCGCGTTGGTCGATACGGTATCGGTCGTCTTGACAATGTAGCCATTGCCACCGGACATGCTTGCGGCCGTCTGGATCGACGAAATCTGCGTTTCATAGCCGAGCTCGCTTGCAGCCGTGGCAAACGCGTCCTTTATCTCGTCTTCCGTAACGTCACCGGCGTCATTGATCTGGATGGAGGTGCCACCCGAGAACTCGGTGCCGAGCGTGAGGGGTGCGCCCGTAAGCACCGTGCTGACGATGAAACCGACGATTGCCAGTGCGATCAGGACGCCAGAAAGCCTGAAACCGTATTTCCAGAGCCTGACGAAATCGAATTTGGTATGAGGTCTCAACGAGTACATTTACATCGCCTCCTTCACGACGTATTCGCCCTCGTTGACGTCATCGACAATCCCCCAGAACGCAGGATGGCGATCGATGACGCGCGGGCCGAGAACACGCATGATGGGGCCGCTGAACAGTGCCATGACGACAAGGTCGCAGATGATGCCGAGGGCCAGCGTAAGGCCGAAGCCGCGAACGTCACCCATGGCGAAGAAGTAGAGGATGAGTGCCGAGACGAGCGTTACCACATCGGCGTCAAGCGAGGTGAAGATGCCTTCCTTGACGCCCGCGGTTGCCGCCGTCTTGACCGATTTGCCCTCGCGTATCTGCTCGTGGAAACATTCCATGATGAGAATCGAGGAGTCGGCGGACATGCCTATGTTGACGATGATGCCCGCGATGCCAGGCAAGGTGAGCGAGAACCATCCCACCTGGGAGAGCAGGGCAAGCAAGCCGAGGTACACGACGGACATGAGGAAAATCGACGCTGCAGGCAACAAGCCAAGCCCCTTGTAGAAGATGAGGAGCCACACCACGACAAGCGCGATGCCGATAAGGGCCGCGAGTATGCCCGACCACAGCGCCTGCTGACCGAGCGTGGGGCCGACCGTCGAGGCTTGCTCGATGGAGAGCGAGACGGGTAACGAGCCGGAGTCGATGATGGTCTTGAGGGCGTTTGCCTCTTCGACGGTATAATTGCCGGTAATCTGCACCTGGCCATTGGTGATGGCAGACTGGACCGCCGGGGCCGACTCGACGACGCCGTCGAGCAGAATCGCGATCTTGCCGTTAGTGCTCACGAGCTGGCGGGTCACCGAGGCAAACTCGGAGGTACCCGTCGCGTCAAGCTGGAGGTTGACGGCGTACTCGGCCGAAGCCTGCGGACGATCGACCGTGACGTTCTCGACGTTCTCGCCCGTCATGAACGGCGTGTAGGACACGCCCTCTTTCTTGAGGTTCATGCCCGTGAGACCCTGGTTGATGTAGTTGCGTACCGTCTCGTCGGTAATGGTGGAGACATCCACGAACTCCAGAACACCCTGGCTACTCAACGTGTCGAGGATGGCCTGTGAATTCTCGGCCGCACCCGGAACCTGCACGAGGAAGGCATCGCTGCCCTGCTGCTGAATGGTCGCGGCGGCGGCACCGGATGCGTTGACGCGGTTGGAGATGACGAGCTGCGTCTGTTCCATCTGCTCGGCGGTGATGGGCGAGCCATCGGTGGTCGATGCCTTGAGGTTGACGGAGACGCCACCTTGGATGTCCAGACCCATCGTGATCTTGTCTTGCGGCGGGTACAGTGCGATTGCCGAGGCGATGGCAAGGATGATTATGAGAACGAGGCAGGCGAGGCTCTTGCTATTGCGCTTGGATTTGGAGGCGCCGGCCTTCTTCTGCTTCGCAAGGGCCTGGCGACGTTCGAGATCGGCGTATTCGCGCTGACGACGCTTGCGCTCCACGCTCGAGATGCCGTTCTTCTTCTGGGCTTCGCGCTCGTCTATCTTTGCCTTGGAGCGTGCGGCTGCGGCGCCTCGACGCTCCGAGCGCTTGCGCTGCTTCTCCATCTCGCGCTTGCCGCGCTCCTTGAGCTTTTCGGCCTCCTTGCGCTTCTTCTCCTGATAGACGGGGTCGTTTTCCTGAGCTGCGCGTTTTGCGCGCTCGTCAGCGGCGCGCTTACGTGCGGCCTCGGCTGCCTTGCGGTAACGCTCGGCGTCCTTCTCCTGCCTTGCCCGGTCCTTGGCTCGCTGCTTGGCGGCCCTCTCGCGCTCCTTCGCGCGCTTCTTCTTCTCGCTGTCCGACTCGGGCTTCTTGCCCGAGCCGCTTCCAGACGACTTGCGTTGCGCCATTAAAGACTCCTGTACGTTCGATGCAAGTTTCCTCGATGTGTATGGTGTGCGCAGGCTCGTAATATGTGCACGCGGGCCATACGCGCATGACCCAACATTCTACAACAGAGACTGCTGCTCGGCGAGTATGTTGCCCAGAAAGCTCCGGCGGTGGATGCTACTTGCCCCGTGCTCCTTGAGCGCGGCAATGTGCGCGGCAGAGCCATAGCCCTTGTTGCCCTCGAAGCCATATGCCGGATAATCCTGGGCATACGCGCACATGAGTTTGTCGCGGGCGACCTTCGCGGCGATGCTCGCCGCTGCGATGCAGGCAATTTTGCCGTCGCCCTTGACGACGCAAAGCTCTCCCTCGTGGATGTGCACGGGATTGCCGTCGATAAGCACGGTGGCGATATCGTCATCGTTGCCACGGACGGCAAGATCGCTTTTGCACGCCGTAAGCGCGCGAACCATCGCGACGCGTAGGGATGCGGCCATGCCGCAGGCATCGATCTCCTCGGGCTCGACATGTGCGATGCCCACGCCAAGGGCCAGCTCGTCAATCTGCGTGGCAAGCTCCTCGCGTCGCTTGGGCGAGAGCTTCTTCGAGTCATCGAGCCCCACGATCTGCGGCTCGTCGGGCAGGGCCACGCAGGCGACGACGAGGGGGCCGGCCAACGCTCCCCTACCCACCTCGTCAATGCCGACGACGATGCCCTCGGGTGCAAGCTCGCGCATATAAGAATAGAGCTCCGCGGTATGTACCCTGCGGAGCTCTTCGCGTTCTTGTTTGGTGAGGCCGATTAGAAGCCCTTTTCGCGCAGACGGGCGGCCTTGCCGACCTTGTCGCGCAGATAGTAGAGCTTGGCACGACGTACGGCACCATGACGAACGACCTCGATCTTCTCGATCTTGGGAGAATGTACGGGGAAGGTACGCTCGACGCCGACGCCGAAGGACACCTTGCGGACCGTGAAGGTCTCGCGGTTGGAGGAGCCGTGACGACGGATGACGTCGCCCTCGAACACCTGGATGCGCTCGCGGTTACCCTCTTTGATGCGGTAGTGAACCTTTACATGGGAGCCCGGGAAGAACTCGGGAATCTCCTTGATCTGCTGCTGCTCGATTGCGCGGATGTAGTCCATTGTCTGATCCTTTTTCTCATCGTGCCATTCGTTTCACGTGCAGGCCTATCCTCACGGAGGAAACGACGCGAAGAGACAGAATACAGCAATGCGAAGTACGAGGCAACGATTTTTTGACCTTCACTTGTGCGACATGCGTGCAGGCAAGCCGTCGAGTCGAGGTCTAAGGGAGCGCGCCGTAAAGACCGCGAAGCGGGCTGTCGGGAAGCGACCATCGAGGCGAGGCGGTTTGCCTGCACGCAAAGGATGGGACAGCAGGCTAGAAGAGGTTGTCGGGGTCGATGTCCACGGCGATACGCACCTCGTCATTGACCTTGCGCGCCTTGAGAACGGGTTCGATTATGGCGGAGACATCCGCGCCGATGGACGCCTTGATGAGGGTATGCCAGCGATAGAGGCCTCGCAGGCGCGAGAGCAGGCACGGCGAAGGACCGAGTACCTCCCATTCCTGCCCTGCCGAGATCATGGACGAGTTGATGGCAAGCGTCAGCTCGGTGATGACCTGGCGCACCGCCTGCTCGTTCCTGCCCCACGCGAGCACGTTCGCAAGGCGCACATAGGGTGGATAGCCGAGCTCCTCGCGCGAGGGTAGCTCCTGTTCGAGAAAAAGCTCCCTGTCGTGCGCGGCCGCGGCAAGAATCGCAGGGTGCTCGGGCCAGTAGGTCTGGACGATGACGCGACCGGGCTTGTCGGCGCGACCCGCACGGCCGCTCACCTGCTCGAGCAGCTGGAACGTGCGCTCGGGTGCGCGAAAGTCGGGAAGCTTGAGCGTGGTGTCGGCATTGATGACGCCAACGAGCGTGACATCGGGAAAGTCGAGACCCTTCGCGATCATCTGGGTGCCAAGAAGAATGCCGCCTTCGCTCGCGGAAAACTCCCCGAGAAGGCGTTCGTGCGCGCCCTTCGCCTTGGTGGTGTCGGCATCCATGCGGATGATGGGCATGTCATCGGGAACGACCTGGCGCAGTTCGGCCTCCACGCGCTCGGTACCGGCACCGAACTTGCGCAGGTACGGACTGCCGCATTGGGGGCAGGTTGCCGGCATGGGTTCGATATGACCGCAGTGGTGGCAGACGAGCGTGGCCGAACGCTCGTGATAGGTGAGCGAAGTCGAGCAATGCGGACATTCGGGAACGAAACCGCATTCGCGACAAAGCACGAATGAGGCGAAACCGCGCCGGTTGAGCAGCAGCACGGCCTTCTCCTTGCGCTCGTATACGTCTACCAGCGCATCGACAAGCACCTGGGAAAACATCGAACGCGAGCCACCCTTGAACTCCCGTGCCATATCGACGACCTGCACGTCGGGTAAGGGCTGACCGCTCGGACGCTCGCCAAGCACGACACGTTGCCAGGCACGCTCGCAGCGCGCACCGCCCGCGCATGACGCAAGCGTATCGATGCTCGGCGTGGCCGAACCCAGGATGAGCATCGCCCCGCGCATTTCGGTCAACTTGCGGGCTACGACACGCGCATCGTAGCGCGGCGCGTTGTCCTGCTTGTAGGAGGAATCGTGTTCCTCGTCGATGATGACGAGCCCGAGATCTGCCACGGGCGCGAACAAGGCGCTGCGCGTACCTACGACGACATGCGCCCTGCCCTGGCGAATGAGGTCCCACTGATCGAAGCGCTCGCCCGCCGAGAGACGCGAATGCAAAACCGCGACGTCATCCGAAAAACGAGCCCTGAACCTGCCCACCGTCTGGGGCGTGAGGGCTATCTCGGGAACAAGCACGATGGCGGACTTTCCCGCTTGCAGGGTCTCGTCAATGGCGCGCAGGTACACCTCGGTCTTGCCCGAGCCCGTGATGCCATCGAGCACGACGACGTTGGAAGCCGTTTCACCGGCGGCAGTCGCGTGAATCGCGGCAAGGGCATGCTCCTGGCCTTGCGTGAGCTGGTCGGCGGCACAGCATGCGCCATGTACGGCCGGCATGGCGCCGCGCATGTGCCTGCGGTTCTCGATGCGCACGACGCCCCGCTTCTCGAGGGATTTGAGCGTCGCGTTGACGTTGCCGAGGAGCGCGGACAACTCCACGACACGCATGCCACCGCACGAAAGCGCCTCGAGGACGCGTTGCTGCTTTGCGGCGTTTTTGGCGGGCACGAAATCCGATGCCTCCTCGGTGAGGACAGCCCAACGGTCATCGACCGGACCGACGCCGGGGAAAACGAGCTGCCACTCCCCCTCGACGCGCTTTACCTTGGGGGAACCACCAGGCGGCGTGAAGAGGTGGAGCGCCTCGGGCAAGGTGCAGAGATACTCGTGCGCTATCCAGGTGGCAAGCGAAGCCGATACCGTATCGAAATATGGCTCGGAGAGCACGCCGAGCAGGGGCCTGAGCTTAGAGATGTCACCGACGAGCGCCGCACATCGCTCCTCGTCCATCTCGACGAGCTCAATGATGTAGCCGACAACGGGACGATTCCCGAAATCGACGCTGACCGCGCAACCCACCTGCGCGCTCGGCACGAGCTGCGACGGAACAAGATAATTGAAGGGCCTGTCAAGTGCCCGAGTCGCGATATCGACTATGACCGATGCGACGAGCATGCAGTCGTCAGCTCAGGCCGCAGGCAGCTTTGAGCTCGTCGACGCGATTGGTCTGCTCCCAGGGGAACTCCGCACGGCCGAAGTGACCATACGCAGCTGTCTGACGATAGATGGGGCGCTGCAGGTCGAGATCGCGCAGGATGGCACCGGGGCGCAGGTCGAAGACCTCCTCGACGGCCTTCTCGATGACATCCGCATCGACATGCTCGGTGCCGAAGGTCTCGACCATGAGGCTCAAGGGACGGGCCACGCCGATGGCATATGCCACCTGCACCTCGCACTTGTCGGCAAGACCGGCGGCCACGACGTTCTTCGCAACCCAACGTGCCGCATAGGCGCCGCTGCGATCGACCTTCGTGGGATCCTTGCCCGAAAACGCGCCGCCGCCATGACGACCCATGCCGCCATAGGTGTCGACGATGATCTTGCGGCCCGTGAGGCCGGCATCGCCCATCGGGCCGCCGATGACGAAGCGACCAGTGGGATTCACGTATATCTGGGCATCCTCGTAGGTGATGCCCTCTTTCGCAAAGACCGGCTTGATGACGTACTCGATCATGTCGGCGCGAATCTGGTCCTGCGTGACGTCGTCGGAATGCTGCGTCGAGATGAGGATCTTCTCGACGGCAACGGGCTTGTCATCGACGTAGCGCACCGACACCTGCGTCTTGCCGTCTGGGCGCAGGTACTCGAGCGTACCGTCCTTGCGCACCTTGGTAAGCTGCTCGGACAGACGATGAGCGAGGTAGATGGGCATGGGCATGAGCTGCGAAGTCTCGTTGCAAGCAAAACCGAACATCATGCCCTGATCACCGGCACCGAAAACGTCGAGCTCGTCGGCGCCGTCTTCCTTGAACTCGGAGCTCGCGTCGACGCCCTGGGCGATATCGGGACTCTGCTCGTGAATGGCGTTGATGACGCCACAGGTATTGCCGTCAAAGCCGAACTTGGCGCGAGTGTAGCCGATCTCGCGGATCGTATCGCGCACGATGCGGTCGACGTCGATGTAGGCCTGCGTGCGAATCTCGCCCGTGACCATGACCAGACCCGTGCTCGTGACCGTTTCGCATGCGACGCGCGCGTTCTTGGGATCGGCGGGCATGCCGTTGGGGGCAGTGTAGTTTGCCTCGGCAAGCTGAATCTCCTTGGCAAGCACCGCGTCGAGAATGGCGTCCGAGATTTGATCGCAGATTTTGTCAGGATGTCCCTCGGTGACGGATTCCGAGGTGAAGAGATACGAATTCTTGCTCATTACCAGCAGCTCCTAGAAGCGTGGCCGCGCACGGCCAAAAACATATAGGCGATAGGTTATCACAACGCTACTCTCGATGAAGAACAATGCCACCGAGTTGAAACTCGCCATCTGGCAAGACCGGCTTGCATGCGCAGAATCGAACGGGTATCCTATTCACGAACATTTGTTTGTATCGAAGGAATGCGCGTGGGCTCACATATCATCATGGGCATCGATCCGGGGCTGGCCAATACGGGCTGGGGCATCATCCGCTGCAACGGAGCGCGGGTAAGTCCCGTCGCCTACGGCTGCATCACCACGAGCAAGAACCACAACCTGCCCATGCGCCTCGCAATCATCCACGACAACCTTCTCGAGATCATCGATCGCTATCTTCCTTCGGAACTCTCGGTCGAGGGCATCTACTTCGGCACCAATGCAAAGTCAGCCATCCCCACGGCACAGGCGCGTGGCGCGGCTCTGGTCGCCTGCGCATACAAGGGCCTCGAATACGACGAGTACACCCCCATGCAGATCAAGCAGACGCTCGTGGGCACGGGTTCGGCAGACAAGAAGCAGATCCAGTACATGGTACGGGCCGTACTCAAGCTCGACCACGAGCCCAAGCCAGACCACGCGGCAGACGCCCTGGCAGCAGCCATCACGCACGCGCGCCTGCGCAAGGCGAGGTCCATCGAGAGACAGGTCCAACAGCAGCTAGAAGATCGCATACGGCAAGGAGAAGTAGCGTGATCGCTTTCATCAAGGGCATCGTCGCCTACAAGGATGCAGAAAGTGCCATCATCGAGGCCGGCGGCATTGGCTACGAGCTTGCGATGTCCGTCCACGCGCTCGCCACGCTTCCCGCCTGCGGCAACCCTGCCCAGGTCTGGACGTACCTGCACGTCAAGGAAGACGACGTCTCGCTCTTCGGGTTTTCCGAGCCCGCCGAGCGGGAGCTCTTCGAGAAGCTCATTGCCGTGAGCGGCATCGGCCCCAAGATGGCGATCTCGGCCCTCTCTACCTTCAAGCCCGCCGACTTCGTCGCGCACATTGCCGCAGGCGACGTCACCGCCATATCGACCATCCCCGGTGTTGGCAAGAAAATCGCGCAACGCATGATTCTCGAGCTTCAGGGGGTTCTCAAAACAAGCGGCACTTTCGAGACTCTCGCGCTTGACGAGACAAACCGTCCCCTGCAAGATGCCGCCGCAGCACTTGAGTCCATGGGCTTCAGCAACGAGGAAGTAGCCACGGCGCTCAAGGGCTGCACCGAGGCAGACACGAGCAGCATCATTCGCTATGCACTCAAGCACATGGGAGGCACGCAATGATCTGGGAGGCCCCCGATTTCGAGAACGCCCAACGCATCGTGGATGCGCACGAGCAACCCGAGGACGCTCGATCAGAGGTCAATTTGCGCCCCAAGACGCTCGACGATTACCTTGGCCAGAGTCGTATCAAGGACAATCTCTCCGTTCTCATCCAAGCCGCACGCATGCGTGGCGAGGCACTCGACCACCTGCTCTTCTCGGGACCTCCGGGCCTCGGCAAGACGACGCTTGCCAGCGTCGTCGCAAACGAGATGGGCGTCCAGATACGCACGACCTCAGGTCCCGCCATCGACCGTGCAGGGGATCTCGCCGCCATCCTCACCAACCTCGAGGAAGGCGACATCCTCTTCATCGACGAGATACATCGTCTCAACCGGGCCGTCGAGGAAGTCCTCTACCCCGCCATGGAAGATTACGCGATCGACATCGTCATCGGCCAGGGCCCTGCAGCCCGTTCCATACGCCTGGACATCCCCCGCTTCACGCTCATTGCCGCCACCACGCGCACGGGCATGCTCACCGGCCCGCTGCGCGATCGCTTCGGCGCGGCATTCCACATGGACTACTACTCGAGCGACGAGCTCAAGGACATCGTCGTGCGCTCGGCCACCATTCTCTCCATCGACATCGACGATGCCGGCGCGTACGAGATCGCCTCGCGCGCCCGTGCGACACCACGCTTGGCAAATCGTCTGCTCAGACGCGTACGCGACTTCTCGCAAGTGCGCTGCAACGGCTTCATAGACGAGCAGGTTGCCCGTGAGGCGCTGGCCTTCTTCGAAGTCGACGAGCTTGGCCTCGACCCCATGGACAACCGCATCCTCGACATGCTCGTCAACACCTTCGAAGGGCGTCCCGTCGGCCTGTCCGCGCTCGCAAGCGCATTGGGCGAGGAAGTCGATTCCATCGAGGACGTCTACGAGCCCTTCCTCCTCAAGCAGGGCCTCGTCAACCGCACCCCCAAAGGGCGCCAGGCAACGCACAAGGCATTCGCGCATCTGGGTGTGCCATACCCTGTTGAATAGGATATTCGCGGTTGTTTCGTGCGTAGTGGGAGATTACCCCACTTCGGGGCCTGCGGCCCCTCCGGTCGGAATGACAACGGGATGCGCCCACGCACCCCTGCGGTCGGAATGACAATTATTGTCATTTCGAGCGAAGCGAACGAAGTGAGCGGAGTCGAGAAATCTCACCAACAATGACAGCCCCATTTAGCTGCCGCTTTCCGGTTTCACTCTGATTTTGGTCCGAAAATGCTCCTGTTTTACCCCGAAAACGCTCAGATTCTCGGGGTGGTTCGCTCCGTTGCATCTGCGATAGCTTCCCAGCTGCCCATGCGGCATCGTCGCATGAGAACTCAGGCTATTCCATGAAGCACGGAAAGGACATTCGTATGAAAACACGCAGTCGAACGCATGACTCTAATTGGTGGGCCGCCACTGCCCTGATTGCGACCATTGCATGTGTCGTTCTCTTCTCCCTACCGGCGTTTCCCATGGCACGATCCCTGGCAAACGACGAGGGCGGTATCGAACTCGAGTACACGAGCGATCTACCGGGCTTGAGCAGCGGTAACTCCCTCTACTCCCTTGCAGATGCGCACTTTGGCGTGTATACGGATTATCAATGCACGCAAAAAGCCGGAGAGCTCATAACCGACGAGTCTGGCCACGCACGCCTCCCAAACCTGCATCCCGGCAGATACTTCGTGCGCGAAGAGCTCGCTTCCCCGGGGTTTGCCCTCTCCACGCATTTGCAGCAAGTCGACGTCGCGGTCGGGGCAAGCGCCTGCATCAAGGCAAGCGCGGCTCCGGGCTTTGCCGCGCCAGAGCTGCTCGTCCGCGAGATTAACGCGGAGACAGGCAACGCGGCCGATGTTGCCGGAGCACGCCTCGGCAACGCCCGCTACGTCATCTCCCACTTCGACAGCTTCGATGATGACAAGATCCTTGCCGGCCCCACGCGCAGCTGGACCTTCACGTCGGACGAGAACGGCGAAGTGCGTCTTTCGCGCGAGCATCTTGTCGAGGGCTCTCCCCTCTACGAGGGGCCGCATGGCCTCCTCGTCCTACCCCTCGGGCACTATACGGTGACCCTCGAGCACGCACCCGCCGGCTTCTCTCCCGTCAACACCGTCTTGAGCTTCGATGTCATGACGCAGGACAGGACCGAGGTCGAGCCCTTGCTCAACTTCGAGCCCCTCGAGGAAACCCTCGCCGTCGTACGTGGCGACATCATGTTCAGGAAAGTCGACGAGGGCGGCATGACGCTTGCGGGGATTCCCTTCCTGCTCTCGTATGCCAATGGCGAAGGTCCGGATCTCACCGAAAGCCACGTGGTCGTGACGAACGAACACGGGGACTTCACGTCCAGCGCAGAGCGCTCCCCTCATGCTCTCGATACGAACAGGAGCGACGCCGCCATCCTCGCGAACATCGATGGCGTCTACAAACTTGACGAGACGAAGCTCACGAGCGCATGCGGCACCTGGTTTTCGATGGATGCGACGGGTATGACCTCCCCTGCCGATGACACGCGTGGCGCCCTCCCCTACGGCTCGTACCTGCTCCAGGAGCTGCCGTGCGCTGCAAACGCGGGAACGAACCTCATCTCGACGCAGTTCTCCATCAATCGTGACGACTTTACCGTCAAACTCGATAACATCGTCAATACGCGACCTGGGGTTTCGGGCTCGGCAACCGATGCGACTGATGCCGACAAGCTCATCCGTCCTATGGAAAACGCCATCGTCAGCGAGTCAATCGACTATCGCAATCTCGTTATCGGCAAGAGCTACCGCGTCAATTGTTCTGCATTCGTCCAGAGCACGGGCGAGAGCGTACCGGGGCCCGATGGCACGCCCGCCTTTGCATCACAGGAATTCGTCGCCCAGCGGCAAAACGGCAAGCTTGACATTCAGGTTACGCTCGACACCTCGAAGCTCGCAGGAGAAAACATCATAGTACGCGTCGAGCTCGTCTCGGATGACGGGATGAACATCACATCCGATGGTGCGGATAGCGCCGAGCAGACGCTCGGCGTCGAGCCCATCGTCATCGCAACGGCGCAGGACGCGGCAGATCTCGACAACTACGTCATGGGCGCCAATGCCGCGATCATGGAATGCATCAGTTACGACGGTCTCAAGCCCGGTCAATCGTATACTGCAAGCTGCACGCTCAATGACAAGGCGACTGGAAACGCACTCAGGGACGCCCAGGGCAAGGTCATCTTCGCCTATACCGAGTTCACACCCGATGCATCCGAGGGGCATGTCGACATGGAGCTTCCCGTCGATACGACCGGAATAGCCGGCCATGATATCGTCGTCTTCGACAAGCTCACTGACGGGGAAGGGCGCCTCATCGCCAGCCATCAAGACTTTGAGGACGAAAGACAGACGATCAAGACCGTGAAGCTGAGCTCAAGCGCAACGGACAAATCTGATGGTGACAAGGTCTTCGACGCGCATGCCGAGGCTGTGGCCATCATCGATACGGTCAACTACGCAAATCTCGTTCCTGGCGAACAGTACCGGTTCAAGGGCGTGCTCATGGACAAGGAGACGGGCTGCGCCCTCACCGCAGACGGTGCTCCCGTGAGCGCCGAGGTGCCATTCGTCCCGCAGGAGGTCTCGGGCTCCGTAGATGTCGAGTATGGATTTGACGCAAGGGCGCAATCGAGCCAGGTGCTCGTCGCCTTCGAAACGCTCGAACACGACGGTAACGTGGTTGCCGAGCACGCGGACCTCGAGGATGTCGCCCAGACGGTGACGAGCGGCGAGGTTGACCCCGATGCCGCAATACCAACGGCAGACGGCAAATCCGCCGGCACCGCAACCCTTGCAGGATCGCCCCTCACCGGTGACTTTCTCGCACGGGTTGCTCTTGCGGTACTTGCCCTCGTGGCGTGTGCCTGCATCAGCTGCGCCTATGCGCTGCACCGGCGCAGGAAGACGCTCGAGGCCATAGCCCACAGCGACGACCCCTTCAGGTAGTGACAAAGAAGGCCCGTGCGGGATGCACGGGCCTTCTCGATGATCGGATGAGATGATTCCTAGTCCTCCTCGAGGGCCGCGGCAATCTCGTCGGTGATATCCATCGTGCTATAGACGTTCTGGACGTCGTCGAACTCCTCGAGCTTGTCGATGAGGCGCTGCACCTTCTTGGCATCGGCAACGGAAATGGCCGTGGGATTGTTGGGCTCGAAGATGAGCTCGGCGCCCTTGACCTCGACGCCCTGCTCCTCGAGAGCACTGCGCACGGCCATGAGGTCGCTCGGCTCGGTGAAGACGATCCACTCGTCATCGGCCTCTTCGTAATCGTCCGCGCCAGCCTCGATAACGGCCATCTCGAACTCGTCGGAATCGGCAGCCGCGCCATTGGGAGCGGTAGGATTCTTCTTGTCGCCCGTCTCGATCTCCTTCAAGACGGTGATCTGGCCCTTGCGGTCGAACATGTACGCGACCGAGCCGTTTGCGCCCAGGTTGCCACCCGAATGCGAAAACGCGCTGCGCACGTCCGCGGCGGTGCGGTTGCGGTTGTCCGTCAGGCACTCGACGTACACACCGATACCGGCAGGACCATAGCCCTCGTAGGTAACTTCCTCGAAGTTCGCCGCATCGGCACCCGAGCCAAAGGCCTTGTCGATCGCGACCTTGATCTTGTCCTTGGGCATGGAATAGCCCTTGGCCTTGGCGATGGCCGCCGCCAGGGATGCGTTGTTCTCGGGATTGGGATCGCCGCCGGTCTTTGCTGCGACGGTAATGATACGGCTGAGCTTGGAGAACATCGCAGAGCGCTTGGAGTCCTGCGCCGCCTTGCGATGTTTGGTGGTTGCCCACTTGGAATGTCCGGACATGAATGAATCCTTCCGTGCTATTGGATTGACCGCAGTATTCTAGCACTCCCGCCTATGTTCGTGTAGCAAACCGTTCATACCCGATTTGCGGGCATGCCCCTTTGGGGATCTTTGCGTACGAGACTCCATGCAAGCAGGCAGATACCCACGACGAGCATCGGGAGCGAAAGGAGCTGTCCCATCGTGCCCCAGGTTCCGAAGAAGTAGCCGAGCTGCACATCGGGCAGCCTCACGAATTCGATAAGGATGCGGAAGACGCCGTAGAGCACGAGGAAGGTCCCGAGGAAGAAGCCGCGTGGACGTGGAGGATCCGCCTTGCGCGACAGCGCGCAAAGCACGAAGAAGATGACAAGGCCCTCAAGCAGCGCCTCGTAAAGCTGGGAAGGGTGGTACATGACCCCCGTTCCGGTGAAGTCAACGCCGATGGGCAGATCCGTCGGAGCACCATAGAGCTCGCCGTTCACGAAGTTCGCGCAGCGGCCGAAGAAGAGCCCCACGGGAACGGCACACGAGACGAGATCGGCAAGCGTGAGAAAGGGCATGCCGTATACGCGCGAGTAGATGAGACCGGCGATGACAATGCCGACAAGCCCACCGTGAAAAGACATGCCGCCATTCGAGACCGCGAAGATCTCGAGAGGATGCGCAAAGTAGTACCCGTCCCCATAGAAGAGGCAATACCCGAGACGTGCGCCGATGATGATGCCAAACGCGCAGTAGCAGACGAAGACGAGCGTGTCATAGGAGCTGAAACGCAGCTTCCAATGCTTGGCATAGAAGTACACGATGAGGCCCGCGCAAATGAAGCCCGCGACGTAGGCGAGCCCGTACCAGCGGACGCTCAGCGGGCCGATGCTGAAAAGGACAGGGTCGATGGAATGATACAGCTCGTTTAACATGCCGAGCATGGTAGCACAGGCAAGCTCATTCCCTCAGCGCGCATATTCGCTGATGCGCCCCATCTCCTCGATAACCGTGACGCCCCAAGCAGGCGATGAGCAGTAGATGCCTCCCAGGCCGCTTACGGTCTTTGCCGAGGCGAGCCCGCTCGTTGACGTCACCATACCCTCATGCCACGCCTCAATTGCCTCCGCAAAGGATGACCACTCGGCAGCAAGGCCATATGGGTCGCTATCGGCCGCACCCCATCCCCAGGCGTTATGGGGCCTGATGCATGATTGTCCGCCGCCGGACTCGGCGACGCTAATTGCCGCGCAGAGGCGTGGATCGACTTTATGGCGATAGGCCGAAGCCGCCATCTCGCGCCCGTGACCTTGCAGGGGCATCGCACCGGCTGTTCGATCGCGATCTGCGAAATACTCGTCTATCGCAGTGCCCCAGGTCTCGATGAATGCATCCTCGTCAAGCGCAAAGTCGATGCCCTCGCCAAACGAAAGAGCCCCCTGAGCATCCGCCCGCGCATCGAGCTCGTCATACCATGAGCCAATGCCCTGTTCTGCATCGGCAAGCAAAGAGAGGGCGTCACGAACTGCGGAGCGCATGGCATCTTTCGCCTCGACAAGCGCCGGGACGCTATCGCCCCCTTCCTCGACCGAAAACTCGACCTCCTTCACGCATTGCCTCAGACGTGCGCATTCTTCCTCAACCTTGTAGGCTAGATCGTTAACCGACCGAATCGAGGCACGCAGCTCTTGCCGTGCATGATGGGCGCATGCCGCCTCAAGCACAATGGCCGTGCGCAAGCGCTTCTGATCACGGATCAATCTGCGCATTTGCTCGCCTTCGGCGATCATGAGGCGCTCGAGCATATCGTGTCGAAGCGTGACGTCACGCAAGGTGGATGATCCTGTCATGAGTGCATGCGTGGTGTATTCATCGCTTTGCATCAGCTCATCCTGAACGAGCTTGAGGAGCACGAGCACCCTATGTCGCGCATGTTCGAGCCCAGCGACGCGCTCCTGCGCGTCCTTATCAGCACGTGTGAGAGTCTCCTGCGCGCATGTGCTTCGCTCGAAAGCGGCGCGAGCATCATCGAAAGCTACCCACCCTGACACAAGCTGCGTGCATACGGCATCAAGCTTCGCGCGAAGGGAGGATAGCCCCTCGAGCATGCGCCGCTCCTCTTCACTCGACTTTTCAGGCTCTGAGCTGTCGTAGGGCTCAAGCGCCTCCTGGTCGCCCCGATCGTCGCTTGGCGCATCTTCCAAGCCGCCTGCTTCGTCATTCAGAGCATCGTCTGCGATGGGCTCTCCAACGGGCTCGTCACCCCAGACCATCTCCATTCCCGCACCAGCCGACATCGCATACGCGAGCAACGCAAAAGCAAGCAGCGCCGTGACCAGGCGACTTCCACCCCGCGTATCCATATGTACATGTGTTCTCATCATGTTTGCCGTCCTTCGCGTGTCACGCTGGCCCCATGCCAGACCTTGCGATTGTGCGTCAGGACGAACCGAGTGAACCACCCCGAGAATCTGAGCAAAACCAGACCGATTTCGGAGTAAAAACGGAGTGAATTCGGAGCAAAATAGGATTCAAGAAATCGACGACAAACGAGTGAGAAAAATCCGTCTGACTACATCAGCGCATCGAAGGCCAAACTCGTACATCCCCGGTTCTTGCTGGCCACTCCGAGGTCGTGGGCGGTTCCTGCACCATGTCACCGGAACTCTCGGCTTGCTGCTGAACCACGGACACCGCCGTGTCAGCGACACTCAATTTGGGGCTCCAGATTGACACGACCGCAGCGATGGTCAGCGCAATGATGACGATGACAAGTGCGATGATGAGAACGAGCGGGCCCTTTCGAAGCCCATTCGAGACTTCTCCTGATTCCGAATCTTCCGGTGTGCTTGATATCGGCTGTTCAGCCACGGCAGACGCTGCATATTTGCCACCGGAATTCGATGAGGGATATCGCAAGACCGGTACCCCGTCCCGCGCTCCGTACACCACTGAACCCTTACTATCCGGGCCTGATGCTGCCCTGGATGCAGAACATCGCGCATTCTTTGGCTTGGATGCCACAGCAGATTTTGCTTTCTTGGGCTTCGCCTTCGGTTTTGCAGCAGGTTTCGATCCTGAGCACGAGACCGC
>QAMH01000006.1:422120-713556 GCA_003149935.1 Coriobacteriia bacterium
TTGGCGACACCGTTGCCCTTGGCCGCGCTTTCAGCCGGTTCCTCTGCAGGCGTAGGCGCATCAGTCTGATCGACGGGCTCTACGGGCTGTGCGGGCACGTCCTCGGGGACCGTCGACGCCACTTCGTCGACGCAGCTTGCTCCGCAATTGGTGCAGAACCTATCCCCATCCTCTAGCGGAGTGCCACACTGTGTGCAGAAAACTGCCATCTTGGCTCCTACATGACCCGTGCCCGAGGGCATGACTGGCATCGCGCTACATTATCAATCTCTGGAACCAATATAGTACGGATTGCCGATTTCGTCATCATCGCATTTGATGAAGGCGACGTAAGGTACCGTGCTCGCCACAATTTGGACGATACGGCGTGCCAGGCACGCTGTCTCAAATGGCAAAGAGGCGTTATAAGGCGATGGGCGCGTTTACGCGACACTATGCAGCGGAGTGATCTTCGCGAGCTCGTCGGCAAGCTCATGTTCGGCGACCTTGGTATCGTATGCTACCTGGGCACGCAGCCAATAGCCATTCGACAAGCCAAAGAAACGGCAGAGGCGTAGGTCGGTATCAGCGGTGATGGCGCGCTTGCCCGCGACGATCTGTCCGATGCGCCCTGCCGGCACGCCAATTTCCTTCGCAAGTCGATACTGCGAGATGCCGAGAGGCTCGAGGAACTCTTCCTTGAGAAGCTCGCCCGGCGTGATGGTCACGTATGCATAGTCGTACTGGCCCATGTCTTCTCCCTAGTGATAGTCGACTATGATAATGACGCGTCACGTTATTAACGTCAAGCGTCATTAACGAGATGCGTTAATGACGTCTTTCCCACATTTATTGCCGCTGTGCATAGTGAGTCGGTAGAGGATATGGCAAAGAAGCGTTACGAGGCGGCGGGCGAGAGATTTCTCGACTCCGCCGCCTTCGGCGGCTCCGCTCGAAATGACAGGGAAGGGCGCTTCGTTCCGCTCGAAATGAGAGAGCTACGCCCTTCCGCTCGAAATGACAGGTTACTTGACCCCGTACCAGCCGAAGTCCTCGTAGCGCCAGCCGATGGAGACCAGGTGGTCACGCTCGACCTCGCTCGTGGTGTAGTGGTGGCTTCCGGAGTTGTTGGTCGGCGCGTTGGGATCGACGTTGGGGTTGAACAGGCGGTGAAGCCCGACGGCCTCGTTGTCGTCGGAGTACCAGCCGATGCCCTCGTCGCTCCAGCCCACGGACACGAGGTGGTCGCGCTCGACGACGCTCGTGGTGTAGTGGTGGTCGGTGCCCGAGTACAGGCGGTAGACCGGCGTGGCGCTCGTCACCGGCGCGGTCCACGCCTCGCCCTCGTAGCGCCAGCCGGCCGCCACGATGCTCTCCACCTCGGCGTAGTGCGCCGTGTAGAAGTGCTCGCCGGAGTTGGGGTTGTAGGCGCGGTACATCACCTGTGTGGCCACGGGCTCGGGGTCGCTCGTGCCCGGCTTGTCGGCATCGTCGGGCTCGGGGTCGGTAGCACCCGGCTTATCGGTAGCATCCGGATCATTTGGCGCTGAAGGATCATCGGGACCTGTGGGATTGGACGGCTCATCGGGGTTCGACGGCTGAGATGGATTGTCCGGGTCCACAGGCTTGGGGTCATCGGGTTTCTCGGGAGCTGGCGTTATCTCGAACGAGAGGCCCCTCGTGCCCGAGTAGGTTCCCATACCGGTCACGGTCACGCTATAGGTTCCGACGTTGACCGAGCTTTCGGGATAGGTAATCGAGTAGTCCCTGCCCTCGACAAGCGTCCTGTCACCATGCTTCACCGTGACGACAGGCTTCTTCTCAGTCCCATCGTACGTAAACTTGCTCTGGCTCAGCTCGATGCTCAGCGTGTCGAGGGGTATGTTGATCTCTTCCTTCGCATATGTATCCGCAATGCCGCGTCGCGACGACTCGATCTCGCCGACCGTGAACCACTTTCTCTCGGCCACGGAGAACCAGTCCGCATGGCCGTTCACCTCGATGCGGGGCAGGCTGATATTCGTTGCCTTCGGTGACACACTGATAAGCGCAAGCTTCTTGCATCCCTCGAACATCAGGGAATAGCTCACCAGCTTGGACGTATCGAAGGCCGAGATGTCGAGGGAGCTGAGTGACGAGCAGTTGTAGAACATGTAGTTCATGTCCGTCACCATGGAAGTGTCGAAACCGGACAGGTCAAGGGAAGCGAGCGACGAGCAGCCGGAAAACATCTCGCCCATGTTCTTCACCTGGGAGGTCTTGATGCCGGAGAGGTCAAGCGAGGCAAGTGACGTGCAGCTTCTGAACATGTTTCCCATGTCCGTGACGCTCGACGTGTCGAGCCCCGCAAGCTTCAGGGTGGCAAGCGACGAGCAACGGAAAAACATCCCGTTCATGCTTCTCACCTGCGAGGTGTCGAAGGCGGAGAGATCGAGGGCTCTGAGCAACAAGCAGCCGGAAAACATCTTGTCCATGTACATGACCTGCGAAGTATCGAATCCCGAGAAGTCGACAGATTCGAGCAATCCGAAGTCCTTGAAAAGCGCACCGCATTCAGCTGGGGCGATGACCATACCGCCTTGCGTGCCCTTGACGAAGACGACCCGCTTCACGACCGTCTCGTATCCCTTCCATGGAGACACGCCGGCCGTTTCGAAGCCCTCACCCGGATTCACGGTGAGGGTACCCTCGTCATCGATATCCCAAGCGCAACTGCCCCAAATGCCATTTGCCGGCAAAGAAGCCTCCGCTACCGACGATGTGCCGTCGTAGCCATACGAGGCGGCAAGCGCCACTCCCGGGCATAGCCCCATCGTCAACGCGAGCGTAAGAAGGGCGATCAGGACACCGTTGCCCTTGCGCATGAAGCACCTCCAAGAAGCCACGGCCCGTTCCGGGCCGCTCACCAAAGGTGCCAAGAAAGCTACCCCCTTCTTAGCCAGTTTCAATGGGATCGCGTCGGTTTTGTCGCCAGCGCGTGCAACGTCCCGGCAGAGGACATGCCACCAGAGCAACGCAAAAATGGCGAAAGTCTAGGGTCGGGGGATCGCGAATACAGCTAGCCAGCGCATTTTTAGCGGATGTCTAGGACCAGAGACGTGCGAAGGCTAGACATTCCCGGATTCTGCGCATGCGGAGATAACGAACCCTAGAGGTTGGCGATTTCTGCGCGCGGAAGGCTGCAAACACAAGTCGCATGCACACCCACGTCACAACCGCCCCAAGAGACCAGGCGAGCCTCCCGAAAATGCATTGTTCTCGAGAACAACTCCGCGAGCACAAGGGAAAGACCCGCAGACGTCTGTATGACAGATGGACGCACCCTATTGCCGATGGTAAGATGGGCTGTACAGGGTGGCCACCGTTGCCGCGGTTCGGGCTAACCCCCAAAGCTTTATGGGCTGTGAGGTAGCCGTCTCCTTTGGCTAGGGGCGGCTACTTCGCTCTAAAGAGCGAAGTAGCCGCGATGATGACGAGGCAGAACGTCAAGAGTTCCATCCAGGTAACCATAGGCATCACCCCCAAACCGGGGTGTTACTTAGCCCGCCACCCTGCACAGCGCGTCCTACCGGCGGGCAAGCCGTGCACGCATTTTGTGCTTCGCTATTGTGCGACAGGTCGAACCGAGCGAACCACCCCGAGAACCTGAACAAAACCGGACCGATTTCGGAGTGGATACAGAACGTGCGGGAAGTAATTTGAACATGAGAATGCTGAGATTTCTCGACTTCGCAGCCTCCGGCTGCTTCGCTCGAAATGACAACGGGAGTAGCGCTTCGGTGGCTCCGCTCGAAATGACAATTGAGGAGCCTTCGGCGGCTCCGCCCGAAATGACAGGGAGGGGCTGCCTTCGTTCTCTCGAAATGACAGTCCTACGCCGGGACCTCACCGGTGTCGATGATCTGCACGAGTGCGTCCTCGTCGAGCACGGGAATCCCCAGCTCTACGGCTTTTCGCAGCTTACTGCCCGCACCGGGGCCGGCCACCACGTACGAGGTCTTCTTGCTCACGCTGCCGCTCGTCTTGGCACCGTACTCGCGCAGCAGCTCCTCGGCCGTCGTGCGATCGTAGCGCTCGAGCGAGCCGGTGAGCACGAAGGTGAGACCGGCAAGCGTCTGGGGTTTGGCATCGCTTTCGTCGATGGCCATCTGCAGGCCCACCTCGCGCAGGCGCTCGATGAGATCGCGGTTATCCTGCGTGTCGAAGAACTCGCGGATGCCCTCGGCCACCACCTCGCCAATACCATCTACCTGGCATAGCTGCGGCACACTCGCGTTCATGAGCGCGTCCATGGTTTTGAACGCCTTGGCCAGGGCTTCGGCTGTCGTCTTGCCGATATTGCGAATGCCGATGGCGAAGAGCAGGTTCTCGAAGGGGCGCTGCTTGGATGCCTCGATCTGCTCGATGGCCTTGGCGGCGTTCTTCTGGCCAAAGACACGCGGAGAGCCGTCCTTCTTCTCCTCGCCCGTGGCGACATCGGCAAGCGTATCGGCATCGAGCTTGTAGAAGTCCACGACATCCCTGAGCAGGCCAGAGGCCACCAGATTCTCAATGATCTTGGTGCCCAGACCATCGATGTCCATGGCCCCACGAGACACCCAGTGTTCCAGACGTGTCTGCAGCTGGGCCGGACACTCGGTGCTGTCACAGCGCAGGAAGGCCCCGTCGCGGAACACGGGCGAGCCGCAGCTCGGACAGACGCTCGGAACCGGCGGCACCTGGGCATCGGGCGGGCGCAAATCCATGACCGCTCCGACGACCTCGGGGATGACGTCTCCGGCCTTGTGGATGATGATGGTGTCGCCGATGCGCACGTCCTTGCGGGCGAGCTCGTCGTAGTTGTGCAGCGTCGCACGCGAGACGACCGAGCCGTCCACCGTCGTGGGGTCGAACTCCGCCACGGGCGTGAGCACGCCGGTGCGCCCCACCTGCACGGCGACGTTGCGCAGGATGGTGGTCTTCTCCTCGGGTGGGAACTTGAACGCAATGGCCCAGCGCGGCGCCTTGGCGGTGAAGCCGAGCTCGGCCTGGATGGCGAAGTCATCGACCTTCACGACGACACCATCGATGTCGTAGTCGAGGTCGCCGCGATGCTCCAGGGCGTTCTTGCAGAACTCGTGCACCGCGGCTTCGCTGTCCACGACGCGGATGTTGGGATTGACTGTGAATCCCGCCGTGCGCAGCCATTCCAGGAACTCGTGCTGGCTTTCCACGTCAAGCTGCGTGGCCTCGGCGATGGCGTAGATGAAGGTGGCCAGATCGCGCTCGGCCGTGATGGCGGAGTCCTTCTGGCGCAACGATCCGGCGGCGGCGTTACGACAGTTGGCGAAGCTCTTCTTGAGCGCGAGCTTTCGTCCCGTGCGCTCACCGGCGTCGACCTCGGCGTTGTAGAGCATGATCTCGTCGTTCTCGAGGCTGATGGCGTCGTTGAGGCGCTCGAAGGAGGAGCGGGGCATGTAGACCTCGCCGCGCACCTCGATGGGTTGGGAGAAGCCCATGGCGCCACTCTCGATGGAAAGGTGCTTGGGAACGTCCTTTACCTGCATAATGTTTGCCGTCACGTTCTCGCCCACGCTGCCATCGCCACGGGTGGCGGCTCGTACAAGCGTGCCGCGCTCGTAGGTGAGCGCAATGGAGGAGCCATCGATCTTGAGCTCGCAGCAATAGGAAAGGCTATGACCCACTGCCTCGCGCGTGCGGCGCAGCCACTCGTCGAGTTCGTCAAGGTCCATCGCATCATCGAGCGAGTACATGCGGTGCTGATGCTCGGCTGGCGTGAACTGCTCGGCCACGCCGCCGCCAACGGTCTGGGTGGGCGAATCGGCCGTCTTCAGCTGTGGGTAGCGTCCCTCGAGCTCGGCAAGCTCGCGATTGAGCGAATCGTAGACCGCATCGGGAAGCTCGGGGGCATCCTCGAGGTAGTACTGATCGCGAGCCCTCTGCAGCGTCGCGCGCAGCTCGTTGACGCGTTCGACGGCATCTGCCGGTGCGTCAGCCGTCGTATCGCTCATCAAATCGAAGAGATTGTCTTGCGAAGGAGCATCCCCTGCAGCCATTTCACATTCGCCTTCCTCGTGAAACCATCAAACTCATCTATAGACTAGCGTACCAGGTGCCTGTGTCACGCAATGGCATGCAAGGCTGCATGGCGCATGATATCGCGATCGACCTCGACGGGAAGCGCCATGGCATCGGCCCATATCTCCACCGAGAGCGCCGCCTGCTCGACGAGCATCTCCAAGCCATCCATGCAGGTTGCACCCTGACGCCCAGCACCAGCAAGAAGCGCCGTCTCGCCGTGTCCGTACACGGTATCGAGCACGACCTGCCCTTCGTGCAACAGGTTCGTGTCGATGATCGCCTCGTCATCCGGAGCCATACCGCGCGGTGTCGCGTCGACGACGACATCTGCCTTGGGTACGAGTGCCTCGACGCACGAGTAGTCCCTCCCATGCAGCACGGCAGCCTCGGATGGATCGACGCTCGTCCTCATGCGATTCACGCAGGACAGCGCCTTTGCCTCATCGCGTGAGAGAAGCGTGACCTCGGCGGCACCCGCCTGCGCGGACGCGGTGGCAATGGCAAGGGATGTCGGGCCCGTGCCGCATATGAGCACACGGGCATCCGCGAGCGGCTTGCCCGTCACGCGCTCGATGGCACGCACGGCGCCAAGGCCGTCGGTATTGTACGCGCATAGTTTGAGATCCTCGTCGCGCACGAGCACATTTGCGCCACCTGCCGCGACGACGGCGGCATCTGCGAAGTCGGCGTTATCGAAGGCAAGTTTTTTCCAGGGCATCGTGATGTTCATGCCCCGGTAACGCCCGGTGCGTACGAGATTGATCTGTTCGCGTGCATCTTGCGCGTTCTCGCAGCGCACCGCGCTGTAGTGCCAGCGCGAGAAGGGCCACTTCACCTTGCCGAGCTCCTGGTACAGCGCGTTGTGCATTGCCGGAGAAAGCGAATGGGCCACGGGATCGCCTATGAGAACGAACTCAGGGCTCATGAAGCGCTCCCGATGGCGCGCATGCCATGCACGGCCCTACGGTCGAGCATGCGCAAGAGATGCGTGTGCAGCGGATCTGTCCCGGATTGCGGGACGACGAGAATGGCATCCATCCCCACACGATGCGCCCCCAGGACATCCGTATACGATTGGTCGCCGATCATGACGGCCTGATTGCAGGCGACGCCAAGCATCGCGCAAGCCTGCACGTATCCACGCGTGAAGGGCTTCATCGCATTGCGCACGAGGGGAACGTCGAGCGTACGTGCCGCTTCAAGCGTGCGCTTGCGCCCGCTGTTGGAGACGAGCGCCACGCCAAGACCGGCGTCCTCGAGCGAACGCACCCAGGCGATAACCTCAGGCGCCAGCGTATCGGCCCCGCGTGGCTGCAAGGTATTGTCGAGGTCAAGCAGCACCGCGCGGTACCCGTGCTCGACAAGCGCGCTCGGCTCGATGTCGAGCACGGACACGTAATACGCATCTGGCCTCATGCCCAGCATCGCCTAGTCACCGTACTGCGCCCAGGCGGCGTTGAAATCGGCATCATTGTCGAAGAACATCGTCTTCCCCTCCCTATTGGAGAAGAAGAAGTACAGGTAGTTCACATCGGCGGGACTTGCCGCGGCCTGGATGGTCGACACGGAGGGGTTGCATATGGGGCCAGCCGGCAAGCCGAAGTGGCTTGGGTTACGCGTGTTGTAGGGACTATCGCTTGCCAGGTCGGCGGCAGTGAGCTCCTCGGTCATGTCCTTGCCCACGGCATAATAGGTAGTCACGTCACTGCCCAGGGTGATGCCGTCGCGCAGTCGGTTGTAGAAGACGGCGGCAATGGGGGCCTTATCACTTTCGGCCTGGTATTCCTTCTCGACCATGGAGGCAAGCGTCACCACATCGTAGAGCGTGAGGTTCTTCGAAGCGGCGTAGCTCATGTCAACGGTGGCGATCTGCGCGGCAAACTGGTCGAGCATCATGCGGATGATATCGTCAGCCGTGGCCGAAGGATCGACGCGATAGGTGTCCGGGTACAGGAAGCCCTCCATCGAGTTGTTGTACACGCCTTCGAGGAAGGGGTACTCGGCAACGTAGTCGGAGGCCTTCTGCGTCTGCGCGTAGAAATCATCGGCGTCTATGCCGCAGGTCGATTCGACCTTATCGGCAATCTGACGTAGATTGAAGCCCTCGGGGATAACAAGCTGCCTGCCCGTCTGGCCATTGGCAAGCATCTTGATGATGTTGTCAAGGTCATCGCCGCCAATCATCACGTAGGAGCCCGATTGCAGACTCGCAGCCTGGTTGAGCTGCTTGACGCGATTCGTGAAGGCGTTCGCTGAGCCGATGACGCCATCATCGACGAGTATCGAGGCGATCTTGTCGGTCGAGGAGCCAGCGGGAATCACGACCGTGATTTCCTCACCCTGCTTTACCTCTCCCGTCTTGTCGCCAAAGAAGTTCTGGTAGGCAAAGAAGCCGGCAATGATAGCGAGGACAATGACTACGATCAGGCCGATGATGAGTCCACGCTTGCGCGACTTTCCCTTGCGCTTCTCCGTGTAGTTTGACGGTGCATAATGCTGACCCTGGGTCATCGTTCCTCCATCTTGTACTCACTATTCGCGGCAAGCCAGGTCTCGAGAAAGAGCGAGGCGGCCACGCTGTCGATCTTGCCGCGCATCTCGCGCTCGGAAAGCCCTTGCGCGCGAAGCACGCGCTTTGCCTCCGCACTGCTCAGGCGCTCGTCGGCAAACTCGAGCGGCACGCCGCAGCTTTGCGCGATGCGCTCGGCAAGCTCGCGAATACGCGTCGCTTGCTGGCCCGTAGCCCCCCGCATGGTCTTGGGAAGACCGCAGACGAGCAAGTCCGGCTCGTTATCCTGCACGAGCATGCGCCAGGGTTGCGCGTTGTCAATCACCTCTTGGGCATTCATGACCCGCAACGGCATGGCAAGGCCCGTCGTCGTATCGGCAACGGCAACGCCGATACGCTTCTCCCCTATGTCAAGCCCCAGGACTCGCATACGTACGGCTAGATGCCGAAGAGCTCCTTCGCCTTCTCGATAGCCGCCGGTATGCCCTCGGCGTTCTTTCCGCCTGCCTGGGCCATCGCGGGCTTGCCGCCGCCACCGCCACCGATGAGCGGCGCGACGTTCGCGATAACGTCCTTGGCGTTAAAGCCGGCATCGACGGCATCCTGCGTGCCGGCAGCCAACATGAGCGGGTTTCCGCCCTCGGGATTGCGCGCGAAGAGCACGACGGCAAAGGGCTCACCGCCAGCACGTTGTTTGACGATGTCCCACATCTCGCGCATGCCCTGGACAACGGACTCGCCCAAATCGGCAACGATGAGCTTGTAGCCATCGACCTGAGCCGCTGCCTTGACGAAATCGGTGACGCTGCCCTCGGCAGCCGCCTTCATGCGGCGTTTGCGCATGCTTTCGAGCTCGTCGAGCTGCGCCTGCATCTTCGCGACGCGCTCGGAGACGTCGAGGGGCGGCACCTTGAGGAAGCGCGCGGTCTCGCGCAGCTCTTCCTCCATGCGCGACATGTACTCGTAGGCCTTGATGCTCGTCACGGCCTCGAGACGGCGCGTGTTGGCGCCAATCGAGCTCTCCTGCGTGATCTTGAACAGGCCGATCTCGCTCGTGTTTCCCACATGCGTACCGCCGCAGAGCTCCTTGGAGAAGGTACCCGTCTCGATGACGCGAACGAACTCGCCGTACTTCTCGCCGAAGAGCGCGAGGACGCCCGCCTCGCGTGCGGCGGTAAGCGAAGTCTCGTAGGCGTATACGGGCAGATCGGACATGATGATGTTGTTGCAGATGCGCTCGACCTCGAGGATCTGCTCGTGCGTCATGGGCTCGAAATGCGTGAAGTCAAAACGCAGCCTGTCAGGTGCGACGAGCGAACCGGCCTGCTTGATATGCTCGCCGAGCACCTCGGTGAGCGCGCGCTGCAGGATATGCGTCGCCGTGTGGTTGCGGGCGATGAGTGCGCGACGGCGCTTGTCGATGGCGGCGTGCACGACGTCATCCTTGTGCAAGGAGCCTGACGTGACCGTGCCGTAGTGGACGGGCAGGCCCTCCTCCGGGCGCTTCGTGTCATCGATGACGATGGTGCCGAGCTCGCTCGTGATGGTGCCGGTGTCTCCCACCTGGCCACCCATCTCGCCATAGAACGGCGTCTTGTCGAGCACGATGGCGACCTCGTCGCCTTCGTTGGCCTCATCCACAATAGCGCCATCGACGATGATGTCGACGATGCGTGCGTCGCACTCGTCATCCTTGTAGCCCACGAACTCGCTTGGCCCATGCACGTCGAGGATGTGCGTGAAGATGTCGCCGAAACCATCCCAGGCCTCGTCGTTGCGCGCCGCACGCGCACGCTCGCGCTGCGCGGTCATCTCGCGCTCGAAGCCCTCCATATCGACGCTAATCCCGTGCTCAAGGCAAATCTCGGCGGTGAGCTCGACGGGGAAGCCGTAGGTATCATGCAGCGTGAAGGCGGCGACGCCATCGAGCACGTCACCCTCGCTCATATCCTCGATGGCCTCCTCGAGGTAATGCATGCCCGTATCGATCGTGCGATTGAAGCGCTCCTCCTCGGAAAGCAGAACCTTCTCGATGAGGGCCTTGTTCTCGATGATCTCCGGGTATACCGCGCCCATCTCCGTGCAGATGGCATCGAGGAAACTCTTGAGAAAGGGACCTTCGATGCCGATGAGACGACCATGGCGCACGGCGCGGCGCAGCAAACGGCGCAGAACGTATCCGCGTCCCTCGTTGGAGGGCAGGATGCCGTCGCCAATCATGAAGACGATGGCGCGGGAATGGTCGGCCATGATGCGCAACGAGAGATCCGTGAGCTCGTCATCGCCATAGTGGCGACCGCTCAGGCGCTCACCCACCTCGATGAGGCCATGGAGGATGTCGGTGTCGAAGTTGGAGCTCACGCCCTGCATGATGGCGGCCATGCGCTCGAGACCGAGGCCCGTATCGATGTTCTTCTTCTCGAGCGGAATCATCGTGCCATCTTCCTGGCGGTCAAACTGCGTGAAGACGAGGTTCCAGTACTCGAGGAAGCGATCGCAATCGCAGCCGGGTTTGCAATCCGGGCTGCCGCAACCGACGTCCTCGCCTTGGTCGTAGTAGAGCTCGGAGCACGGACCGCAGGGGCCGGTGGGACCGGCGACCCAGAAGTTGTCGTCAGCGCCAAGGCGCGAGATGTGGTCTGCCGGGACGCCGACTTCCTGCCAGATGTCGGCGGTCTCCTCGTCCTCCTCGTATATCGTGACATAGATGCGATCGGGATCGAGGCCGAGCACGTCAACGGAGAACTCATAGGCCCAGGCGCACATTTCCTTCTTGAAGTATGCGCCGAAGCTGAAGTTGCCGAGCATCTCGAAGAACGAGAGATGACGGCCATCCGTGCCGATGATGTCGATGTCATTGGTGCGCACGCACTTCTGCGCGGTGGTCGTGCCCACGTAGCGGGGATCAAGGTGCTTTTGCTGCAGGAAGTAGGGCTTGAACTGCACCATGCCCGCAACGGTGAGCAGCAAGGATGGGTCATCGGGGATGAGCGAGGAAGACGGCCAGCGTTGGCAGCCTTTTTCCTCGAAGAAATTCAGGTATGCCTCGCGAATCTCTGCGGACGTGATGGGTTTGGACGCCATGATGCTCCTTGCTTGTTCGTGCTTCTATAGGGATATGAGATACGTGTTACGCGGTTTTGGTCGAGGTGGCCGCAGCCTCGTCATGCTCTTCCTGAGCAGGCGCATGCGGAACAGCCTGACCGCTTTCCTCGATGACGATGTCGACTTCCTCGACTACCACGCCCTCGGCTGCAGTATCTGCGGCCTGCTGGGCGGCGGCCTTCATCGCCTCGTCATCGGCAGGGCTCGTCTGCGACTGGGCGTCTTGCGCGGGTTGCTCGTCCGTCTCGCGCGCACCACCGATGGGATAGACTAGACGCTCCTGCTTCACCTTGTTGCTGCGCTTGGTGCCAAGCGAACCGCGAATGCGATCGACGATCGAGGTCACGGCCTCGGCAGGTGCGGAGGTCACGGCATCGACCGTAGTGGCAGCCTTGCCAGCGACATCGGTGATCTGCTCGACGTCCTCAAGTATGGCGTCAACGCGCAGCATCTCGAGATTGACCGTATCGAGCATGAGCTCGGCCTTGTCTACCATGGGATTGACCTTGGTAAGCGCAGGCGCAACCTCTTTCTCGGCGTCAGCTGCGATGTTCTGGACCGACTTCATCGTCACGCTCGCACGGTAGAGGATGATGATGAGAAAGACGAGGGCAACGATGCCCAGAATAACGAGTACGGCTGCCGCGAACGGCCATGCCTGTGAAAGAAAGTCTCCCATGAAAGCCCCCAAAATCGTATCGGGTTCACGTGTGCATATACAGACCTAGATGATAGCGCAGTTTGCCCCGCTTGCGAAACGCGATGTCCCCTTTTGCGCATAAAGAATCCGCTTGGCATGCGTGCAGGCGGGCAGCCAACCTACTCCTCTGGCGGGAAGCGGAGCTTTTCCCAACCGATGCTGGTCGGCTTGTAGAAGCATCCCCGTTCGAGGCCATCGGGAAGGTATTGCTGTTCCACCTGGGCATTCGGGTAGTCATGGGGATACAGATAGGTACCGTAGTTTTCGGAACCGGGACGGTGGCGATCGCGCAGATGCGGCGGAACGCTGCGCAGCGGGCCTTCGCGCACCTCCTTGAGCGCGGCGTCGATGGCGAGGTAGGCCGCATTGGATTTGGGAGCCAGCGCCATGTAGATGGCTGCCTCGGCCAGGTTGATGCGGCATTCGGGATATCCGATGCTCTCGGCCGACTTGAATGCCGCCGCGGCGATCGTAATCGCGCGCGGGTCGGCAAGACCCACGTCCTCGCTTGCCAGAATGAAGATGCGGCGCGCGATGAAGCGCGGGTCCTCTCCGCCCTCGATCATGCGCGCAAGCCAATAGACGGTCGCATCCGGATCGCTGCCACGCATCGACTTGATGAACGCCGAGATGACATCGTAGTGCGTATCGCCATCCTTGTCATAGGGAAGCTGGCGACGCGGCGATGCCTCGCGAACCTGCTCGACATCGATCTTCTCCCCCGGCTCCGTGACGGCGGCCGCGATCTCGAGCGTCGTGAGCGCCGTACGGGCATCGCCACCTGCAGTGATGACGATGGCATTGAGCGCGTCATCGGTAATCTCGTACTCGTCGGCAAGGCCACGCTCGTCCTCGAGCGCACGCTTGACGAGCATCTTGATGCCGTGATTGCCGATGGGCTTGAGCTCGACGATGCGCGAGCGAGAGATGAGCGCGGAATTGACCTCGAAGAAGGGATTCTCCGTCGTCGCGCCGACCAGGATTACGATGCGATCTTCGACGGCGTGCAGCAGGGCATCCTGTTGCGAGCGCGAGAAGCGATGAATCTCGTCGATGAAGAGGATGGTGCGACGCTTGAAGGCAAGGAGCCGCTCCTCTGCCGCCTTGATCTCGCGTCGCAGGTCTGCCACCGTACCCGAGACGGCCGAGACCTCGACAAAGGCGGCGTTCGTGGAATTGGCGATGACATGCGCGATGGAGGTCTTGCCCGTGCCCGCAGGCCCGAAGAGGATGACCGAGGAAAGCGTGTCGTTGGCGATCGCGCGTCTGAGCCAGGTGTCCTTGCCAACCGCATCTTCCTGGCCGACAATCTCGTTGAGCGTGCGTGGACGCATGCGCACGGCAAGCGGAGCCGCCGCAAAACGCGTCTGCCCATCTACTTCGCTGAAGAGCGTGTCCATCGAGCTATCCATGGACACATGATACCGCAGACAGATAATGCCGCGGGGCCGCAGGCATATGCTGATGCCTACTCGTCAATATCGAGTACGAGCGACACGGGGCAATGGTCGCTGCCGAAGATATCGGATTCGATGCCCGCCTCGACCACGGCATCAGCAAGCCCGCTGCTCACGAGGAAGTAGTCGATGCGCCACCCGACATTGCGCTCGCGGGCCTTCATGCGATAGCTCCACCAGGAGTAAGCATCCGTAGTATCGGGATGAACGAGGCGGAAGGTGTCGACGAAGCCGCTTGCCAGAAGCTCGTTGAACTTGCCGCGCTCCTCATCGGAAAAGCCGGCGTTGCCGACATTCTCCTTGGGACGCGCCAAGTCGATGGGCTCGTGCGCCACATTCATGTCACCGCAGACCACAACGCCCTTCTTCGCCGCGAGCCCGGCCAGGTACTCGCGGAAGCAGTCCTCGAAATCGCAGCGGTAGTCGATACGTGCTAGCTCGTGCTGTGCGTTGGGCGTGTAGACGCAGACGAAGTAGAAGCTCTCGAATTCGAGCGTGATGCTGCGTCCCTCGCAGTCGAAACGGCTGTCGCCGATACCGTAGGAGACGGCAAGGGGCTCGACCTTCGAGAAGACGGCCGTACCCGAATAGCCCTTCTTTTCCGCATAGCTCCAATACTCGTAGTAGTCATCGTAGTCGAGCGGAGATTGCCCCTCCTGGAGCTTGGTTTCCTGTATGGCGAAGATGTCCGCGTCAAATGCGCGGAAGATATCGTCGAAGCCCTTCTTGGCAACGGCACGCAGGCCATTGACGTTCCACGACACGAACTTCATGTAATCAACCCCTCAAATCTACGATGCCTCGAGCACCTGGCCCGTGACATGATGTCCCGCCTCATCCGCGAGAAAGAGGCACGTATCCACGAGACTATCATATGACGCGGAGAGCGCATCGCATCCCAGAGACGAAAGCGCCTCATCCTGCGCATCGGGAAACTCACGTACCCAACGCTCGAACTGCGCGGTCGCCGCCCGAGCGCAAACGACGTTGACGGTAATGCCATCGTCGAGCCATTCCCGTGCGGCAACACGGCTGAGACCGGCAAGCGCCTCTACCGCGGCCGCCAGCATGCCAAGGCCGGGCTGACCCTGCATCGCCATCCGCGAGCCAAGGTTAATAATCGATCCGTGTACGGCAGCCAAGTGCGGACGGCACTCGCGCATCCAGGTAAAGGATTCGACGGTGCAGTTCGAGAAGGTCCGCTCGAGGTCTTCGTCACGTGTCGCGCTCAAGAGCTCGGCGCGTGCCACGAGCGAGCAGTTCACGAGCACGTCGATGCGGCCGAAGCGGTCCACGATGTCCTGCGTTGCCTTGCGCACGGCCGGCGTGTCCTCATGCGCAACGCGCAATGCCATGACCTCGGTACCCGTCTCATCGGCAAGCGACCGGGCAAAGTCATTCACGCTCGCATGCGGACCAACGGCTACGATATTAGCGCCTTGCGCCGCAAAGCCAGCGGCGATGGCATGCGCCATGCTTGCCTGCGCGTCGCATCCGCGCACGATAACGGTCTTGTCGGAAAACGCACTCATCACACTTCCCTACCTGCAGAGTTGCCAGAACGCGACGGCGCTTGCGGCGGCGACGTTGAGCGAGTCGACGCCATGCGCCATCGGGATACGCACCGTGTAATCGCAGCGCGCGATCGTCGCGGGAGCTAGCCCATCACCTTCGGTCCCGAATATCATCGCGAGCTTCCCCTCGGCGTTAAGCGCCGCATCGTCGAGAGGCACTGACTCATCGCTCAAAGCGAAGGCAGCCGTCTTGAACCCAAGTTTATGCAAGCGTTCCATGCCCGCTTGCGGCCAATCACCTGCCACGTCCCCGATGCGCGTCCACGGAATCTGGAAGACCGTGCCCATCGACACGCGCACTGCTCGACGATAGAGTGGATCGCAGCAAGTCGGCGTCACGAGGACCGCATCGACCTCGAGCGCAGCCGCCGAACGAAAGATGGCACCCACGTTCGTATGATCGACGATACCCTCGAGCACGGCCACACGCTTGGCATGTGCAAGCAATTCTTCGACCTCGGGCAGCTGGGGACGCCGCATGGCGCAGAGCACACCGCGCGTCAGCCTGAAGCCCGTAAGGGACTCAAGCACCTCGGCAGGACCCGTGTAGACGGGAATATCGCCACAAGCCGCGATGAGTTCGGCGCAGTCATCAAGATGCGAGCGATCCATGAGCAGCGAGAGTGGCTGCATGCCGGCATCGAGCGCACGCACTATGACCTTGGGCGACTCAGCGATGAAGATGCCCTTTTCTGGCTCAAGCCTGTTACGTAGCTGAGCCTCGGTAAGACGTGCGTACACATCCAGCTCGCCCTGGTCCAATGATGTGATTTCGACAAGTTTCATAGCATCACAAATGAAGACGGGCCACCGGGAAACCCCGATGGCCCGTTAGCGTTGCGTGCAGCCGAGCTACTAGTAGTTCTCAGCGCGAAGCTCGAAGAAAGCCTTGGGATGCGAGCACACCGGGCAGATCTCGGGAGCGTTCTTGCCGATGACGATATGGCCGCAGTTACGGCAGATCCAGATGGCATCGCCGTCGCGGCTGAAGACCAGACCGTCCTCGATGTTCTCGATGAGCTTGCGATAGCGCTCCTCGTGCTGCTTCTCGATGGCACCAACCATCTCGAAACGCAGGGCGATCTCCTCGAAGCCCTCCTCACGAGCGGTCTTGGCGAAGCCAGCGTACATGTCGGTCCACTCGTAGTTCTCGCCTGCGGCGGCATCCTCGAGATTGGCAAGCGTCTCGGGCATCTCGCCACCATGGAGATACTTGAACCAAATCTTGGCATGCTCCTTCTCGTTGTGCGAGGTCTCGAGGAACAGGGCCGCGATCTGCTCGTAGCCGTCCTTCTTCGCCTGGCTGGCGTAGTACTCGTACTTGGTGTGAGCCTGGGACTCACCCGCAAAAGCAGTCTGCAGGTTGATTTCAGTCTGGCTGCCCTTCAAATCCATGGTAATCCTCTTTCCTTTTGGATTGGCCGTGCAATGTGCTGCTAAGTATACGCATTTCCCGTCTGAAAGGTGGAGTGATTGTTTTATTTCTTGCGGAATATCATATTCTGTTCAAACAGGACACGACCGATGCCGCGTCTCTAACCCAATGTGATGAAGTCGTAGGGCGTGGTCTGGTAGACGTAGTAATTGAGCCAATTGCTGTAGAGCAGATTGGCATGCGCGCGCCAGCGTTTGATGGGCAGCTCGGTCACATCATCGTGCGGATAATAGTGCGCAGGCAGGGCCGGATTCTTGCCGGCATCAAGATCACGTCGGTATTCCTCCCCCAGCGTGCGACCATCGTATTCGGGATGTCCCATGATGAAGACCTGCGCGCCGTTGTCGGTCATGAGCGCATAGGGGCCAACCTCGCGCGAAGTCGCGATGACGCGCAACTCGGGCACCGCCTTGATGTCTTCGAGACGGTTTTCGGTATTGCGGGAATGCGGTGCCCAGAACGTGTCGTCAGCGCCACGCAGGAGCATCGATGACTTGCGATCGACCGTATGCTCGAAAACGCCATGCACGCGCTGCTCGAGCTGGTACTTGGGAATGCCGTAATGGTAATAGAGCGCAGCTTGCGCACCCCAGCAGATGTGGAACGTGCTCGTGACGTGTTCCTTGCTCCATTCCATAATCTCGCAAAGCTCATCCCAGTAGTCGACATCCTCGAAATCGAGGTCCTCGACGGGGGCGCCCGTGATAATCATGCCATCGAACTTGCGTCCGCGTATCTCGTCGAAGGTCTTGTAGAAAGCGAGCATGTGGTCTGGTGACGTGTTTGCTGCCGCATGGCTCTTCGTATGCATGAGCTCGAGCTCCACTTGCAGAGGCGAATTAGAGAGCACGCGCGCAATCTGCGTCTCGGTCTTTACTTTGTCGGGCATGAGATTGAGCAAGAGGACATGAAGCGAACGTATGTCCTGCGTCATGGCGCGGGTCTCGGTCATGACGAAAATGTTCTCGCCTTCCAAAACCTCGGTTGCGGGAAGGGCATTGGGAATCTTGATAGGCATGAGATTCTTCTTCAGGCGTTATTGAATGAGTGGGGCACGTTCCTTGGAGACCTCATCGCCAATCTCCTTGCCGAGTTCCTCGGCGGTCTTCTTCGCCTTGCGCGAGAGCTTGCGCGGAACGACGACCGTCACGTGCACGAGCAGGTCACCGCGCTTGTTGTTGCGACGGAACATCGGGAGGCCATAGCCCTTGATACGCAGGGTCTGCCCTGGCTGGCAGCCCTCCGGAATGTGCACGGGGACTTCTTCGTCTTCGAGAATGCCACAGACGGTGATATCTGCGCCGACCATGGCCTGGACGACGGTGATGTTTGCGCGCGTGTGGAGATTGTCACCATCGCGCTCGAAGTATTCGTGCGGATCAATGCGAACCGTTGCGATCAGATCGCCAGCCGGTGCACCTTGCATGCCAGCCTCGCCGCGATCCTGGACACGAATCTGCTGGCCATCGTGTATGCCGAGAGGAATCTCGATCGTGAGGTGCTCGCGGTCGGGAACACGTCCCTGGCCTTGGCATTCGGGGCAGGGCTTGTCGATGGTACGCCCCGCGCCACCGCAATCCGGGCAGGTGACGGCCGTCTGCATATCGCCGAGGAAGGTATGCTGCACGCTCACGACATGGCCAGAGCCGTGACACGTGGGGCACTCGACCTCATGGCCATCCTCGGCTGCTCCGCTGCCGCCGCACTCCTCGCACGTCGCGAGACGGTCATAGACGATGTCCTTCTTGGCACCGCGAGCGACTTCCTCAAGTGTAAGACGCAGGCCAATGCCCATGTCGCGGCCATCGCGCCTGATCTGCTGAGCGCCACGTCCGCCCATACCGCCGAAGAAGGAGCTGAAGATATCACCCATGCCACCGAATATGTCGCTCATGTCGACGGCCTGATAGCCACCGAAGCCTTGTGCTGCCTCGGGCGTGCCATAGCGATCGTACAGCGACTTCTTCTTGGGGTCTGAAAGAACGTCGTATGCCTCGTTGAGCTCCTTGAAGCGCTCTTCGGCATCAGGCGCCTTGTTGACATCCGGATGCAGCTCGCGGGCCTTGCGTCGGAACGCCTTCTTTATCTCCGTTACGCTGACCTCGCGCGAAACGCCAAGAATCTCGTAGTACTCATACGCCATGCGCAATAACTCCCCGCACTCAAATGGACTGCGAGTATTTTGGGATACCAGACAGGAGACGGCGTGAACCGTAAGCGTTTCGTCACCAAGCTACACGTGAGCGTTTACCTGTCGCCAGCCAGCGACCAAATCGCACCGTAGACCTCGTTTCCAAGCAGCCACCCACGCTGCGTGGGAACGAAGCGAGCACCCCGCTCGCGCACGAGCCCGAGAGCTTCGAGACGTTCGAAGACGGCGAGCGCGCCCTCGACGGCCAGCACCCGCTCACGCGCGACGCCGATGCTCCTGCGCATGCCGAGCATGAGGTCTTCGACGGCGGATTCGCGGGCGCTGAGTAACTCGATTTCGGCACGAGGACATCCGAGCGATTCGGCAAACGCGATATCATCGGATGATGCGGCGATACGGATACGGGCGAAATCTGCATCACAAGGCTGGGTGGGGGCGCAGGCGCTCGGATCATCCGTTATGGGATGACCGATGGCGCAGTCGCTCGGACAGTCCTGAGCTCGCACGAAAGCGCCACTGGCGCTTTCGGCTCGTGCGGAACTCGCTTTGTGCATCCATCGGTCATCCCCATCGTCGGGCATGTCGAACAGTCCTGCGTCAATCACCCGTTCGGCAGTTTCGGCCGACAGCATGCTCGAAGCACCCGCACCTAGCCCCAGGTACTCAGCACCCGTCCAATACGCCGTGTTGTGGTGGGAGGGGGAGCCTGGCTTGGCGTAGGAGGCGACTTCGTAGCGTTCGAACCCCGCAGCTGTGAGCATATGCTCGGCTTCGAGCATCATGTCGGTCTGCGTGTCCTCGTCGGCGACTTCGCACTCCCCCGCCTCGACGCGACGCGTCAGTGGCGTACCATCCTCGAGAGTAAGGGGATAGATACTGATGTGCGGCACGTCGGCATCGATTGCGTGGCGCAAATCCTGCGTCCATGATTCCATGCTCTGGCCTGGACCTCCGCAGATGAGGTCGAGGGAGATGTTGTTGGTGCGGGTGCGAACGGCGGCGAGAGCCGCATCGATTGCAGCGGCGTCGTGAATGCGACCGTAGGCCGCGAGAACCGCATCGTCGAAGCTTTGCGCACCGATGCTGAAGCGGTTGACACCGAGCGAGAAGAGGTCTGCCACCATGCGCTCGTCAATGGATTCGGGGTTGACCTCGCAGGTGAACTCGACGACATTCTCGAGATTGACCGAAAGCGAAAGCGTGTATACGAGCGTATTGAGACGCCTGCTGCCAAGATGCGTGGGGGTGCCGCCGCCGATATAGATCGTCTTGACCTGGCCGAGCAACCCCGCCTTTGCCGCACGACGCAATTGCAGGCACAGCGCTTCCACATACGCATCCATGCGTTGCTCGTCCGCGCAAGCGTTCGTCGCAAAGTCACAGTACGCACAGCGCGAAACGCAGAAGGGCGTGTGCAGATAGAGGGCTTCGATCATCGAGGCTCACCCTCCGCGAGCTTGCCTGCCTCGTCGAAGATGCGCTCGAAATCGGCGATGCTTCGCGCCTCGCTGAGAGTGCGACGCAACGCGGCGGCAGACGGCAGACCATGCACGTACCAGGCAAGCTGCGCGCGCAGCGGACTCAGGTACGGGGCAGGCGCATCGAGAGGGGCGGGTATGGCCTCGTCACTCGTCGAGGGACGCTCGTCACGCGCCTTGAGCGGGTCGGCATAATGGAGGTAGAGCTCGAAATGCTCGTGCATGGCGGCGACGCGCTCGGCATGCGACGGTTCGTGTCCCGTAAAGATCCACGGGTTGCCGCGCGCGCCACGTGCCACGTGCACGGCATCCACACCGCACTGTTCGCGCATGCGGCGGGCATCGTCATGGGAAAACACGTCACCGCTGCCCGCGACGGGAATATCGACTGCCTCCTTGACCTGCGCTATCACATCCCAATCCGCATCGCCGCGATACATCTGGCGCGCGCTGCGCCCATGCACGCTCACAAGCGAGACGCCCGCCTGCTCTAAACGCTTGGCGAAGTCGACGGCGTTCTTCTCCTCGTTCGTCCAGCCGCTTCTGAACTTGGCGGTGACGGGCACGTCAACGGCATCGACGATGCTGCGTATGATATCGGCCGCCAGCTCGGGGGTCTGCATGAGGGCCGAGCCCTCCCCGCGTCGCACGACCTTGCGTACGGGACATCCCATGTTCACGTCGATGAGCGCGAGCCTATCGCCCAGACGCTCGGCAACGCGTGCGGCCTGACGCGCCATGCAATCGGGCTCCGAACCGAACAGCTGCACGGCGAGCACAGCCTCTTCCTCGGCCGGATCGGTCAGGGCGAAGGTCTTGACGCCGTTGTACTCGAGGCCCTTGGCGCTCACCATCTCGGAAAACGTCAAACCCGCTCCATAGCGTATGCAGAGGGTGCGAAAGGCCCGATCGGTCACGCCGGCCATGGGCGCAAGCCACAAGGGCGTCGCAAGGTATGTTTCGATTTGCGTCACGAGGAGCTTACTCGTCGTCAACGGAGAGGATGACCATGAAGGCCTCCTGAGGCACCTCGACGTTGCCGATGTTCTTCATGCGCTTCTTGCCCGCCTTCTGCTTCTCGAGCAGCTTGCGTTTGCGCGTGATGTCGCCACCATAGCACTTGGCGAGCACGTCCTTGCGACGCGCACGCACCGTCTGGCGTGCCAGGATGCGACTGCCCACGGCAGCCTGTATGGGCACTTCGAAGAGCTGCTGCGGGATGATCTCCTTGAGCTTCTCGCACAGGGCCTTGCCACGCGTGTAGGCGGCGTCTTTGTGCACGATAGCCGAGAGCGCGTCAACCGGATTGCCCGCGAGCAAGATCTCGAGCTTGACGAGGTTGCTCGCCTGGTAGCCGCACACGTCGTAATCGAGCGAGGCATAACCCTTGGTACGGCTCTTGAGCGAATCGAAATAGTCCATGATGAGCTCGGAGAGCGGCATCTCGAACTTGAGCTCGACGGTGGTCGTCGAGAGGTACTGCATGTCGATGAAGTTGCCGCGACGCTCGGTCGAGAGCTCCATGACCGCGCCGATGTAATCAGGCGGGATGATGATGTCGGCCTTGACGTACGGCTCCTCGATGCGCTCGATCGATGACGGATCGGGCATATCCTGCGGAGAGTGCACGGTCACCTCCTCGCCATCGGTGAGGTAGGCATGGTACTCGACCGAAGGCGCCGTTGCGATGAGGTCAAGGCCGAACTCGCGCTCGAGGCGCTCCTTGACGACCTCCATGTGCAGCAGACCCAAAAAGCCGACGCGAAAGCCGAAGCCGAGCGCCTGGCTCGTCTCGGGCTCGTAGACAAGCGCCGGATCGTTGAGCGCGAGCTTGTCGAGCGCGTCACGCAGAGCCGGATACTGATCGGCATCGATGGGAAAGAGACCCGTGTAGACCATCGGCTTGACGTCACGGTATCCAGGCAAGGGCTCGTCAGCGCCGTTTTTGGCAAGCGTGACCGTATCGCCGACCTTGACCATGCGCGGATCCTTGAGACCCGTGACAAGATAGCCAACCTCGCCGACCTTGAGCTCGTCGACGGGAGTCTCTGCCGGACGACGCACGCCCACTTCCTCGACTTCGCACTCGTTCTTCGTCGCCATGAAGCGAATCTTCTGACGTGCCTTGATGGAGCCATCGACAACGCGGATGAGCGCGACGACGCCACGGTAGGCATCGAAGTACGAATCGAAGATGAGCGCCTTGAGTGGGGCGTCTGCATCACCTTGCGGTGCGGGGATGCGCTCCACGATAGCCTCGAGCAGGTCATGCACGCCAATACCCGACTTGCCCGAGGTCAGTATTGCATCGTCGGCAGGAATCGCAAGGCCCTCCTCGATCTCGGCGCGCACGCGCTCGGGATCTGCGGCCGGAAGATCGACCTTGTTGATAACGGGGATGATCTCGAGGTCCGCATTCATGGCAAGCAATGCGTTGGCAACTGTCTGCGCCTCGACGCCCTGCGTTGAATCGACGACGAGCACAGCGCCCTCGCATGCGGCCAACGAACGCGATACTTCGTACGTGAAATCGACGTGGCCCGGCGTGTCGATGAGATTGAACTGATAGGTCTCGCCGTTATCGGCCTCGTAGAACACGCAAACGGCCTGCGACTTGATGGTGATGCCACGCTCACGCTCGATATCCATCGAGTCGAGCACCTGCTCGACCATGTCACGTGACGCGACCGTGTTCGTCATCTCGAGGATGCGATCGGCGATGGTCGACTTGCCGTGGTCGATATGCGCGATGATCGAGAAGTTTCTGATGTGCGAGCGATCCATGAAGCCCATTCTAACGCAGGAACGTCAACGTGAAAAAGGAGACCGCCCATTGCGAGGGCGGCCTCCTCAAGAAGCCCAAAAAGTCCTAAAGCTACTTGTCGAGGCTGTTGGCCAAGGCCATGACGCCGCTCTTGCGATTGGCGGCCTGGTTCTTGTGGATGATGCCCTTGCTGACGGCCTTGTCAAACAGGCGGCAGGCCTTCTTGGCAGTCTCGGTCGCGAGAGCCTTGTCGCCGGCCTCGACAGCCTCGCGCACGCGGCGCACGGCGGTCTTCATCTCGGCCTTGGCAGCGCGATTGCGCAGACGGGCCTTTTCGTTGGTCTTGATACGCTTCTTCTGACTTTTGATATTCGCCATTTCCGGCTTTTCCTTTCGATGAAACCCATTGTCTCTCGCAGTGGGGTGCGACGAAACTACGAGATAATATCACAGTTGCGCGTCATGTCACGCATCGATTCTGAAACTCAGGCCACGCAGACGTCCAAAACCCAACGCTCGAAGACAGCGTCTTTATCCGCCCCTGTCTTCATGGCCTGATCGCACGCTGCGGCGCTGATGAGCGCCTTCTCGAGTTCGGCCTGCGAAAAGCCGTCAGCCCAGCGTGCGTAGTTCTTGACCTGCCAATCGGGTTTGCTAAGCGCAGATGCAAGAGCACCCGTGCCCTGTCCCTGCAAGTCCTTTGCGATAAGCAGGTCACGGATCCTGTTGACGCACATGGTAAGCAAGCCAAAGGGGGACTGTGCGTTCATACGCGTAAGAAGCACCGCGCACTTCTTCGCGTCACGTGCCGAAAGCGCGTCGCTCAGATGCCATGGTTTGGGCTCGGCCACACGTGCGACATGGGCTTGAACCTCGGGCAAATCGATGAGTGCCCCGCGTCCAAGGGCAATGGCCATCTTCGTGAGCTCGCCATCCAGATGGACGGTCGACTCGCCTACGAGCGAGATGAGCTCCTCGGCCGCCTGGCGCGTAATCGTCACGCCCTTGCTCTGCGCGAACTGCTGCACCTGCTGGGGAAGCTCGCGGGCGCTACGCGGCGTGCAATCGATAACGGCCTTCTTGTCGACCTTGGCAATCGCCTTGTACAGACGCGTGTTCTTGGCGAGCTTCTCTGCGATGAGCGCGAGGACGGTCGTGTCATTGGGATTCTCGAGATACGAGACGATGGCCTCTGACGCCGCCTTCTTGAGACGCTCGGCACCCTGAATGACCACAAGGCGCTTCTCGCTCATGAACGGCAAGGTGTTGCAGGCTCCCGTGATCTCATCAGGCGTGAGGGCGCCGCCGTCGAAGACATCCTTGTTGAAGTCAAGGTCGCCGAGCTTTGCCATGCGCTCGTTAAGACGACCGAAGACAAACTCGCGCTTGAGCTCGTCAGCGCCGACAATGAGGTATACGGGAAGAAAATCGTTGTCTGCCATCGACGACATCCCCTAAACAAGAAGGCCGGGAAACCCGGCCTTCGGTCATCCTTGGCAGCCCGTACCGGATTCGAACCGGTGATCTCCGCCTTGAGAGGGCGGCGTCCTAAACCGCTAGACGAACGGGCCATTTCATGCGCCATTGGCTGGGGTGGAAGGAGTCGAACCCTCACTGACGGAACCAGAATCCGCTGTCCTACCATTAGACGACACCCCAGTAACAAGTGCCGAACCCTGTGTGGCGCGAGATTGCATATTACGGAATCGCGCAGGCCACGTCAAGCGAAAGACTCGATTAATTTTGCGGTATTGGCCTGACGGCATCATGGCATGCCTGTCAAGTCCGAATTCTCCCCGAATATGGTCCGGTTTTGTTCAGATTCTCAGGGTGGTTTGCTCGGATGCCCCACGTCTACCATCACGCATGCAATGCAAACATGATGGAGGCGCCATGAATACCGAGGAAGCAAAGCTCAGAGCCCATTCTCTCCTAAGGCAGGCGGGGCTGGCCGAGCTCCCTCGTCCCGTTCTTGCAGGCATCCTCATCATCGGGCTCGTACTCGTACTTGTCGGTATCTGGCAGTTCTGGCCTCGGGCAAATGCGGATTATATAGCGACGGCAAACCAAGAGCAGCAGACATCGGACGTAAACGCGCAGCAATCAGCTTCTACGCAAGTCGACATCGTGATCGACGTCGAGGGTGCCGTCAACGCACCCGGACTCTATACGCTTGCAGCTGATTCGCGTGTAGGCGAGGCTATAGAGGCAGCGGGCGGATTTGCCGCAAATGCTCAGCCAGGAGCAACCAACCTCGCGCAGAAACTCTCCGATGGCGAGCAAATCTTCGTCCCCACCATCGAAGAGGCGCAGGGTGCAACGAATGCCACCTCTATAGCTACGACGCCATCATCGAAGCAAAACGGGAAGATCAATATCAACACGGCGAACGCCGAAGAGCTACAGAAGCTCTCGGGCGTGGGGCCTGCCCTCTCGGGACGTATCATCGACTATCGCGAGTCGAAGGGACGCTTCTCCTCAATCGAGGACCTCAAGGAAGTCTCGGGCATTGGCGAGACCCGCTTCGAAAACCTCAAGGACAAGATCTGCGTATGAACTCCCATGAGAGGGGCCTTCCCTCACGTCCATCGTTGCCGCCTCTCCTACTTGCCGCTCTCTCAGCCTGGATTGCAGTTTGTCTCTCGGAGGAGTTATGCTGGCAGCTCTATGCAGACGCATGCGTGGCGGCAGCTCTTCTTATGTGCCTTATTGCCCTGCTTGTCATCGGCACGATCGTCATTGGCATCAAGCATCATGGATTCGCGGTTGTCTGCATCGCCTTCACAAGCGTATGTATATGCGGGCTTTTCTGGTGGGGCGGATGGGCAAAAGACGTCGAGCATCTCCCTACCCTTTTTGAACAAACTCCGACACTCGAGCTTGACTTGACGGGAGATCCAGCTGTCAGGGATTACGGCACCATCTCGACAGCGCGCATAAGCTGTAATGCCGGCAGCATCAGCGTGCGACTCATCTGGCCCGAAGGTGCCGAGCCGCTCTCTGCGGGACATCGTATCGCCGTCACGGGCAGCATATCATCGCCCAAACTTGACGATGGCGGCCGATGGAATCATCGCAACGGCTTTGCGGGTATGCTTCGCGCATCACACGTCGAAGAGCTTGGATATTCTCCGGGCTTGCGCGGATTCGTGACTTCGTTTCGTGACGACTCCTTCGCGCGTGTTGCCTCGATTGAAGGCGATGCAGCGGGTCTGCTTGCCGGCGTTTTGCTCGGAAACCGAACGCTCTATGCCGGGTCCGAGCTTGAGCAAGCATTCCAGACAACGGGGCTTGCACATCTCATGGCCGTCTCGGGTACGCACCTTGCCATCGTGACGATGTTGCTTTCCGCATTGCTTGCGAGAAGCTCCCTGCGACGCAAGGTTCGTAGCGCCGTGCTTATCATTGGCCTCATTATCTACGCGGCGATTACAGGCTTTGCTCCGTCAGCCTTGCGTGCCGCCACGATGTGCTCGGTTGCCCTTGTCCTGGGGGCACTCAAGACGCGTGCTTCGGCACTGAGTGCACTGTCTCTGTGCATGCTTGTCTTCCTTGGCCTCTCCCCGCCCATAGCCTTCTCCCTCGGATTCCAACTCTCCGTACTCTCGGTGCTCGGACTCATCATCTTCGCCAGACTTGCCGATTGCTGGCTCGGGCATGCACTACCGCGGCTTCCCCCGAGTCTCGTCTCATCAGTGGCGGCGACCATCGTCGCATCGTCTGCCACGCTCCCGATGACCGTAACGCAATTCGCGCAGTTGCCGCTCATATCACCTGTAGCCAACCTGCTCGCAGCGCCTCTTGTCACCGGCATGCTCTGTCTCGGTATCATCGCGCTCGTCATCGGCAGCGTCTTCGCTCCTCTTGGATTCCTGTTGCTGCAAATCGCGGCGACCTTTGCATCATGCTGCGCCACGCTCGTGCGCATGCTTGCCGATATGCCGCTTGCCTGCCTTCCCCTTTCGAGCGCTACGCACGCGATTGCAGCCTTGTTCTGCATTCTGTTCATCGCGCTGTGGGTATTTTGGCCACTTCCTCAACGTAGCGTAGATTCCGAAGGAAGGCAGAGCCCTCCCCTATCGCGCAACAAGCTTCTCAAGACATGCAGCGCCTTCATAGTGCCCATCGCGCTCGTTCTCCTTCTGGGTTTTGGGCAGTCGGCAAGACCATGGCAAGCGTCAGATGCACGCATGGTAATGCTCGACGTGGGACAAGGTGATAGCATCCTTATCCAGAGCAAGGCAGCTAACATCCTCGTGGATACGGGCGAACAAGGAGATGTGCTCCTGCGCGAACTTGCCGAGCAGGGCGTCACGCACCTCGATGCCGTCATCATCAGTCACAAGGACGCCGACCATGCCGGAGCGCTCAAGAAGCTCGCTGGTGTCGTCGTGGTCGATCACGTGTACGTGCATGCAGACTTGATCGACCAGGCTTTCATGGAGAAGGTTCTCGAATCCGCACGTTGGGTGACGAGCGGACGCGAAGGCGAGGGCGTGCGCCCTGGTACCACCTTACGGGCTGGACAGTTTTCCCTCAGCATCATTGCGCCACAAGATGGCGGAACAAGCGAGAACGAGGACAGCCTTGTCGGATTGCTCGAGTTCGATGCGGACGGTGATGGCAATGCCGACGCACGTGGGCTGCTCACAGGCGATGCCGAAAGCGAGGCGCTGGAGCGCGTCGTATCGCAGGTAGGCGATATCGACTTTCTTAAAGTCGCCCACCACGGCAGCAAGGGTGGCCTGACAGACGAACAGCTCGCGGAGCTTTCCCCCGAGATCGCACTCATCAGCGTAGGAGCCAATAACAAATACGGACATCCCAGCACCGAAACCGTGAAGATGCTCGAAGACCACGGAGCGCGCATCTACCGCACCGACAAGCAAGGCGCCATCAGTGTTGGCTTCTCCGACACGGGAATGCACGTGACACCGGAGCGATAAATAATGAAGATGCCAATGACTCCCAAATCCATGCGTGCCTCTACGGCGTGACGAAGCATTCCGTTTGGGGCACATGAAACGTGCCCCAAACGGTTGCTTTTCGTCAGAAAGCGGCAGGAATGTTCGTTTGGGGTACATCGCGCGTGCCCCAAACGCTATTCCTCGTCAACTCGAAGCGAATAACGCGCCCCAAACGCTATTCCTCGTCAAAGACCTCTTGGTCCGTGCGGCCGGTGAGCTCCTTGGCCATCTCGCGCAGCTTGAACTTCTGGATCTTGTTGGCCGGGTTCATGGGGAACTCGTCGACGAAGAACACGAACTTGGGCACCTTGAAACGCGCGATGCGCGGGATCGCGTACTCGCGCACGTCCTCCTGCGTCATGTCCTCGTAGCCTTCGCGCGTGCGGATGAAGGCGGTCACGACCTCGCCGTACTTCTCGTCGGGACAGCCCACGACCTGCGCGTCGAGCACGCCGGGCATCGTGAGCAGGAAGTTCTCGACCTCAAGCGGATAGATGTTCTCGCCGCCGCGGATGATCATGTCCTTGATGCGGCCCGTGACGCGGAAGTAGCCCTCCTCGTCGATGGTACCCATGTCACCGGAGTGCAGGTAGCCTTCCTCGTCGATGGCCTTGGCCGTCTCCTCGGGCATCTTGTAGTAGCCCTTCATGACGTTGTAGCCGCGGCAGCACAGCTCGCCGTGCTGACCCGGGCCCAGAGGCTCGCCCGTGTTGACGTCGGCAACCTTGACCGATACCGGCGGGTGCTTGCGGCCCACCGTCGTGCACTTGTGCTCGACATCGTCATCGACGCTCGTCTGCGTGAACACCGGGCTCGTCTCGGTGAGCCCGTAGCAGATGGTGATGTCGTGCATGTTCATCTTGTCGATGACCTCCTGCATGGTCGCGGGAGGGCAAGGCGAGCCGGCCATGATGCCGGTGCGCAGGCTCGACATGTCGTATTTCTCGAAATCGGGATGGTTGAGCTCGGCGATGTACATGGTGGGGACGCCATACACCGCGGTTGCCTTCTCGCGGTCAATGCCGCGCAGGACCATCTCGGCGTCAAAATCCTCGATGCCCACGATGGTGCAGCGATGCGTGAGGATGGCCATGATGCCGAGCACGCAGCCAAAGCAGTGGAAGTACGGCACCGGCAGGCACACGCGATCGTTGGGCGTGAGCTTCATGCCCTCGCCGATGAAGAATCCGTCGTTGAGGATGTTGCGATGCGTGAGCATGACGCCCTTGGGAAAGCCCGTCGTGCCGCTCGTGTACTGCATCATGCAGCAGTCGTTGTTATCGAAGGACTGGGTGACCTTCACGAGCTCCTCGGCATCGACGTATTCGCCAAGCAGGAGCAGCTCGGGCACATTGTAGAAACCGCGATGCTTCTCGGGCCCCATGTAAATGAGGTTCTTGAGGAAGGGATATTCCTCGGTGTTGAGATAGCCACGCTGCTGCGTGAGGGATTCCGGCACGAGGTCGCGAATGATTCCCTTGTAATCGATGTCGCGATACTGGTCGATGATGCACAGCGCCTTCATATCGCTTTGCTTGAGTACGTAATCGAGCTCGTTGGACTTGAAGACCGGATTCATCGTAACCATGACGACGCCGATCTTGGCACAGGCGTACATGAAGGTGACCCAGTCGGGGATATTGCGAGCCCAGACGCCCAGATGGTCGCCCGGACGCATGCCGATGTAGAGCATGCCGCGGGCAAGGCGGTCGGTCCTATCGTTGAACTCCGCATAGGTCCAGCGCAAGGCGCGATCGGGATAGACCATGAACTCATGATCGGGATCGATCGCGGTCTGGAAGCGCAGGTAATCGCCGAGCGTCATCTCGGAGAGCAGCGGGTAGTCCTGATCGCCAAACTGCGGAACGCTACCATCCTCGCGCGCAGACGGATGCATGATCTCCTCTGCACGCTCGAGGCGAAAGTCAATCTCCTCCTGGGTCCACCCGTTTTCCGTGACGAGGTGATCCGTTGCCATGTAGGCGGGAGATTCCTCCATAACCTTTGTCATTGTCAGCAGCGCCCCCTTCTAAACCGGCGTGTACACGACGGCGAGAAACTTCGCCTTCTGGCCATCATGGGCACGAACCTCATGCGGAACGATGGAGTCGTAGTAGATGGACTCACCGGGATGCAATACGAAAAGCTCCTTGCCATACTCGATCTCGATCTCGCCCTCCATGCCATAGAGCCATTCCTCGCCCTCATGACCGACGAGCTTGTGGCTCGTCTCGCCAGAAGGATCGACGGTGATGATGAAGGGATCGATGTGACGCGATGGTTTGCCGGTAGCCAGGCTGAAGTAGGACAGGTCACCCGCATCGTTATTCGTCTCGAGACTCTTGAGGCGCGTAACCTCCTCCATTTGCTCGGACGAGATGTACAGGGGTCCCAAAGCCTCGTCGTCGTCCATGAGCGTGCCGAGGCGCACGCCAAGAGCGCGCGTGATCTTGATAAGGGGCGCTAGCGAAGGGGGGAGCTCGCCGTTCTCGAGGCCAACGATGGTCTCGATGTCGCACTGGCAGCGGTCTGCCAGATCCTGCTGCGTAAGGTGATGCGCCTCGCGCAGGGTCGTGATTTTGGTTCCCAGCTTGTTGTTTACTTCTTCGCTCATGCCTTTCTCCTTATCCTTGCTATCCTTCACTCGCCATCCAAGCGAGTAAATCCCATACAGTACCATGTATATCCAAGAACGGCTCCCCATATTGAGGAGCCGTCCACAATAGACCATGTCGGGCTCATTACATAGCTATGCCAAGCTCAAGTGCGGCTAGGTTTTTATCGACCATCTCGACCTTGCGTGCGGGGACGGCCTTGCGGATAGCCGCATCGAGCGTCTCGCGCTGGCAGAACTGCGTCTCGGCCCAGAGCTTGCCCACGCATACGATATTAGCGAGGCCCTTGAGCCCCTCTTCCTCGGCAGCCGAGGTCGCGGGAATCATGAACGAGGTGATGTCGCCACGCGACGGACCGTTATTGGTGAGTGCGCTGTCGATGACCATGATGCCGCCGGGCACGATGGCATCCTCAAACTTGTCGACCGATGGCTGGTTCATGGCGATGACCGCCGTGGGATTGGTGATGAGCGGCGAGCCAATGGGCTCGTCGGCAAGCGTCACCGAGCAGTTCGCGGTTCCGCCTCGCATCTCGGGACCGTACGAGGGCAGCCACGAAACCTGACGATCCTCGATGAGGCCCGCATACGCAATGACCTTGCCGCCGAAGAGCAGACCCTGTCCACCAAAGCCGGAGAGGATGAAACGCATTTCCTGATTCATCACTGCGCACCTCCCTCTGCGACGATCTTGCTGTCCTTGGCGCGCTCGGCTGCAGCAGCGGCAACGCTCTCGTAGCCCTCTGCCAGCACGTCACGATACACGCCGAGCGGATAATACGGCAGCATGTTCTCGCGCATCCACGTGAAGGAATCCTGCGGCGTCATACCCCAGTTGGTCGGGCAGGTCGAAACGACCTCGATGAGCGAATAGCCCACACCGTCCACCTGGTTCTGGAATGCCTTCTTGATGGCCTTCTTGGCCTTGCGCACGTTTGCCGGCGTATCCACGGCGACACGCTCCAGATACGCAGGCCCGTCGAGCGTGGCGAGCATCTCGCAGATGCGCACGGGGTAGCCTGCGCTCGAAGTGTCGCGTCCGTAAGGCGAGGTCTGCGTGACCTGGTGCGGCAGGCTCGTCGGAGCCATCTGGCCGCCGGTCATGCCGTAGATCGCGTTGTTGATGAAGATGATGGTGATGTTCTCACCGCGCGTTGCGGCATGCACCGTCTCGGCCGTGCCGATGGACGCAAGGTCACCATCGCCCTGGTAGGCGAAGACGACGTTATCCGGCAGCACGCGCTTGATGCCCGTTGCCACCGCGGGAGCACGTCCATGGGCGGCCTCGGCCATATCGCAGCCGAAGAAGTTGTAGCCCATGACCGAGCAGCCGACGGGCGTCACGCCAACGGTCTTGCCCTCGATGCCGAGCTCGTCGATGGTCTCGGCGACAAGGCGATGCACGATGCCGTGGGTGCAACCCGGACAGAAGTTGGTAACGACAGGCAACAGCGCATTGGGACGCTCGAAGACGATCTTCTCCTCTTTTTCCGCCATGCTACTCACCCACTTTCTGATCGAAGGCGACAATGGCATCGAGCACCTCATCAGGCGTCGGGATAACGCCACCCGTACGACCATAGAACTCGACGGGGGCGCGACCGGCAACGACGAGACGCACGTCCTCGACCATCTGGCCCATGTTCATCTCGACCGTGAGGTAGCCCTTGGCATGGCTGACGGTCTTCTCGAGCGCATCGACCGGGAACGGCCAAAGCGTCACGGGACGGAAAAGACCCGCCTTGATGCCTTGCTCGCGAGCGGCTCGCACGGCGTTACGCGCAATACGCGCCGCCGCGCCGAAAGCGACGACGATGATGTCGGCGTCATCGCAGAGGAACTCTTCCGAAATCTGCTCGCGTTCCTTGATGAGCTCATAGCGCTCGAAACGCTCATGGTTGATGCGGTCGAGATCCTCGGCCGTGAGGTAGAGCGAGTTCGCGACGTTGTGCTCGCGCTCGTTGTTGTGTCCCGTGCAGGCCCAGGGGCGCTCGGGAAGTTTCTCGATGGGATCACGCAGCTCGACCGGCTCCATCATCTGGCCAAGCAGGCCGTCGGCCAAAATCATGACGGGCATGCGGTACTCGTCGGCGATATCGAAGGCCTTATAGGTGTAATCGGCCATCTCCTGCACGGTCGAGGGTGCGTAGACGACCATCTGGAAATCGCCATGGCCGAGTGCCTTGGTAGCCTGCCAGTAATCGGACTGGGAGGGCTGGATGGAACCGAGACCCGGACCACCACGCATGACGTTGATGATGACGGCAGGAAGATCGGCACCGGCAATGTAGGAAACGCCCTCGCTCTTGAGCGAGATGCCGGGCGACGACGAGGAGGTCATCGCGCGTGCGCCTGCGGCAGCAGCGCCATAGACCATGTTAATGGCCGCGACCTCACTCTCGGCCTGCAGGAAGGTGCCGCCGATCTTGGGCATGTGCTTGGACATGTAGGCGGACAGCTCCGTCTGCGGCGTAATGGGATACCCGAAGAAGTGCTTGCAGCCAGCGCGCATGGCGCTTTCTGCCAAGACCTCGTTTCCCTTCATGAGCACTTTCTCTGACATCGTGCTACCTCCAGACCGTAATCGCGACATCGGGGCACATGAGTGCGCACGAGCAACATCCCGTACACCTATCCATATCGATGCAATGCGCCGGATGGTAGCCCTTGTCCGTTATCTTGTCCTGGTCGAGCTCGACGATGTGCACGGGACATGCATCGACGCAGAGGCCACAGCCCTTGCAAAATGCATCGTCAACGATCATTTTCGCCATGTGTAAGCTCCTTTCTCGACCCGATTATTCCCAGGGGTTCCTGACATATAGACGTATAGGATAGACCAACGAGGCAAGCTTGGTTCCCGCAAATGCCTCTTTACCATCTTCAACGAGCGATTCGGGGATGGTTTTTGCCACGAGCGGCAAGTCGCAGAGCTCGCTTACCGTCTGGGCATAGGCATCGGCATCCATCAGAGCATCAAGGTCCGTCTCGTCCTTGAGGTGTGCGTTGTCAATGAGGCCCGTCACCTGCAGATGCGTCGCCGCCTCGATCTCGCGCAGATTATCGACCGCATCGTGCGGGTCTGCCATGAGGTTACGGTGGCGGTTGAGCACGTAGAGCACCGCATGGTCCTGCCTGCGCACGGCCGTCGAGAAGCGGGCCAGCGAACCTGCCCCCACATCGTCTCCACCCAAGTCGACGATGACGAGATGTTCCTCGCTCGCATCCTCAAGTGTAGGCATGATGGCACCCGTGAGGCTCGGCACGTCGAGACTTGTCCCGGCTTCGGAGAAGACGGGAGCGACGAGACACACGCCAGCGCTTTCGAGCAGAGCACGCTGCTCGCTCGCACGAAAGTACGGATTGACGATATCGAGGTCCACAAGCGTCACCTCGCGTCCCACTTCGACAAGGTCAAGCGCGAGATTGACGGAGAAGTTGGTCTTGCCCGCGCCGTAATGACCCGCAACGATCGTGATGGGCGCGAGGGCAGACTCGAGCGATGCCAGCATATGCGACATCACACCAGGCCGTCCTTGTTCTCGTTCTCGTCATTATCGCGAATCGCGGCGCGGCGGATCTTGCCGTTGACGGTTTTGGGAAGTTCGTCGACGTAGGCGACGATACGCGGGAACTTATATGGCGCGGTGCGGCGCTTCACCCAGCGCTGCAGCTCGGTCGTGAGCGCATCGGAGGGCTCGTAGCCATCGGCCAGAACGACGGTCGCCTTCACGGCCTTGCCACGAACCGGATCGGGGACACCCGTGACGGCACACTCACGAACTGCGTCATGTTCCAGGAGCACACTCTCGATTTCGAAGGGGCCGATGCGATAGCCACTCGACTTGATGACGTCGTCGTTACGACCAACGTACCAGAAGAAGCCATCCTCATCGCTCCAGCACATATCGCCCGTGTGATACCAGCCGTCATATATGGCATCGTCGGTCTTCTCCGGGTTGCGATAGTACTCCATCATGATGCCTTCGGGACGTGGGTCCATCTTGATGCAGATCTCGCCCGTCTCGCCAACGTCACAGCGACTGCCGTCATCGCGCTTTATCTCGAGCTCGTAGAGCGGGTTTGGTTTGCCCATCGAGCCGGGACGCGGAACCGAATGGGTAAGGTTCGCGCAGGTAAGCGGTGTCTCGGTCTGGCCAAAGCCCTCGAAGATGGTGAGGCCGGTATTGGCCTTCCAAAAGTCGAAGAGGTCGGGATTGAGCGCCTCGCCCGCCGTGGTGGAGTACTCGAGCGAGGAAAGGTCGAAGCGCTCGAAGTCCTCCTGCATCATCAGGCGGTACATCGTGGGCGGACAGCACAGCGTGGTGATCTGGTACTTGTCTATGAGATCGAGGATTTCGGCTGGATGGAAACGGTCGAAGTCATATGTGAAGACGCACGCCTCCATGATCCACTGGCCATAGTACTTGCCCCACACGGCCTTGCCCCAGCCCGTGTCGGCAATCGTGAAGTGAATGCCGTCGGGCCGCACGTTATGCCAATGCTTTGCGGTCGGGATATGCCCGAGCGCGTAGGTCGAATTGTGCAGGACCATCTTGGGATTGCCCGACGTGCCACTCGAGAAGTACATGAGCATGGGATCGTAGACGTTCGTCTGCACGCGCTCGAAGTCTTGCGGCGCGTTGCGCACGCCGGTATTGAAGTCGATCCAGCCCTCGCGGTCGATAGGTGCAGCACAGATACCCTCGGGGCCACTGAGCACGCCGCCGACGAGCGCACCTTCCTCGACGTCGAGCTCGCCTTCCTCGGTGAACTTCGTCGTTCCCCCACCGGCGCCATTGACGAGAATGAGTGACTCGACGCTCGGGCAGCTCTCGCGCACGTTATCGATGATGTCGGCGATGTCCCCCACCGAAGTCGCGATAACGGCCTTTGCCTCCGAGTTATTGAGACGATACTCGAGGTCATGCTCCTTGAGCATGAAGGTGGCCGGCACCATGACGGCACCAAGCTTGGCGAGTGCCGTTGCGATGAACCAGAACTGGTAGTGACGACGAACGATGACCATGACCATATCGCCCTTGCCAATGCCGAGCGATTTGAGGAAATTTGCCGTTTTGTCAGACCACGTTTTCATGTCCGCAAAGGTGAAGACGTGTTCCTCGCCTTCTGGGTTGCACCAGATCATGGCACGGCGAGCGGAATCGTTTATGGCTATATCATCGACGATGTCATAACCAAAGTTGAAGGTGTCGGGATAGTGAAGCGAAAAAGACTGGAGGGTCTTATCTTTTGCGTAGGTCTCCTCTACGTAGCGTAGGTTTATGTTTCTCATGGTTCCTTCTCATAATGCTAGATTACCTGTTTGTCAGATGGCTCTATTACTACAGCCAAGAGTACGACCGGCTCGCCATCGAGGGCGAGAAGTCCGTGACCTCGCGCCGAGTCGTACATGAGTACGTCACCTGGGCCGCAATCTTCGGTATGACCCTCATACGAAAACCGAAGGTGGCCCGAGATAATGTAATCTAGCTCCTGCCCCTTATGATAGGAAAGATGAATGGGCTTGTCCTGGTCCTCCTCGACATAGGGAATCGTGACGAGGAAGGGCTCGGCAAGCTTGTTGCCGAGATGTGGTGCCTTGTGCAGGTACTCGAACCCGGCATGGCGCTTGATCGAGAGGCCCTCGCCGGCACGTACGAGCGAATAGCCGCGCAGATGCGGGGATTCGCCGGTGAGAAGCTCGATGACGTCAACGCCGAAGATGTTCGCGCACTTGTATAGGAAGGTGAAGGAAAGGTCCTCCTCGCCGGACTCCTGCGCCGCGTACTCGGCAACCGTGCGCCCCGTGGCCTCGGCCATTTCCTGGAGCGACAGATCGAGATCCTCGCGCATCGAGCGAATCCGGTTGCTTATTTCCTTGATGTTCGGATTCATGGCGTTCCTCCCTTTCTGAATGTAATGGTCACTTTTATACACCTTCATGAGGGGTATGCAAGAAAAAATTCCGATTGACGCATTATTTTTTGGAACTACACCAAAACGACGCTCTGCGTTCTTTTCCGCAACGGGGAACTATGCATGCTGTTGTGCGCTCGGCGGTAAACTCACGAAAGCCGCTCGTTAACATGGTCCTCGAAGGTCTCGGGGTCCATGGGGCGAGCGCAGAAGTATCCCTGGGCATAGTCGCATCCAACGGAACGAAGGAAGTCGTATTGCTCTTCTGTCTCCACGCCTTCTGCAATGACGGGAATCCCAAGACCATGGGCCATGTTCACAATGGAAGTGAATATGCTCGCAACGCGCGAATTGCGCTCGAGGTTTTGCATGAAGACCATATCAGCCTTAAGTATGTTGACGGGAATGTCACTAAAGGCATTGAACGACGAATACCCGCTGCCGAAATCGTCCATGAGGACGGTGAAGCCGTAATCTTGCAGCCGTTTGACCATCGAAATGATCAGGTCAACGGTCTCGGTATATGACGACTCCGTGACCTCGATGCGAAACAGCTTCGGGTCAACATCGTATTTCTCGACAAGGGCGACGATCTCATCGAAGAGCGACGCGTTGAAGATGCTGCGCCTGGAGAGATTCACCGAAATGGGAATCTCGGGAAGCCCCCTGTCCCGACGGCTCGCGAGAATCTGGCAGACCTGCTCCCAGATGTTGTGGTCCATCTTCGAAATGAAGCCGTTCTCCTCGAAAAGCGGGACGAAAATGCCAGGCGAGACGATGCCATGCCCCGGACGATGCCAACGCACGAGAGCCTCGGCGCTAACGGGAAGATTTGTCGCGACATCGTAGACGGGCTGAAGCTGGACATGGAACTCGCCGTTCTCGAGCGCATGCTCCATGTTGTTGAGGATGTCCTGTTCTTCGAGCATGCGCTCGGTGAGCTCGGAATTGTAGTAGGCGATATGACGATCATAATCCCTCTTGACCGTGTCGCGCGCCATCATGGCATGATCGAGCATGACGCTGGCCTCGACGCCGTTATCCTCGATACGGTTGACGCCGGCAACAAGCGAGGGCGTGAAGTCGATGTTGCTTTGCGCAAGGAGGGAACTGATTTCATCGGCGATGCTTTCGATAATGACTTCGACATCGGCTTCGCCCTCTTCGAGGCAAAAGGCGAAGTTGTCATTTCCCAGACGTCCATAGACGCCGCCATTGGCAAAGAGCCTGTTCATGCAATGCGCCGCCGCAACAAGCATCCTGTCGCCCAGAGCGGTGCCGAATAGCTCGTTGAAGGTCTTGAAGTTCTCGAAATCCCAGACGACGAGCAGATACCTCTTCTCCGAATGAACGGCGATCATGTCCTGCATCTCCCGCAAGAAGGCCTTTCGCGTGTAGAGGCCCGTCAGATCGTCATGGTCGGTAATCCAAGCCGCCTCCTCGAGCATGCGCACACGCACACGCTGCTCCTCGAGCTCGCGCGCGTTGATGACAAGGTGAATGCGGCGCCGCATGATTTCGGGTTCGATGGGCTTAGTGAGGAAGTCCGAGGCACCGGCATCAAGTGCATGTATCTCGGCGGCAGTCACGCTGTCTGCCGTGATGACGATAACGGGAATATCCGCAATGGCGGGATTCGCCTGCTTCTCGGCGAGCACGTCAAAGCCGGTTTGTCCGGGCATGTGCAAATCAAGCAACACAACGTCAATGCCCTGCTCACCGCGTTCGCACATGATGTCGAGGGCATCGCGACCGTTGTCCGCTTCGAGAATGTTGTACTCGGAAGCGAGGATTCCACCCATTTGTATACGATTGATTATCGAGTTGTCTGCAATAAGAATAGTCTTATCGTACACGGCCACTCCGTCCCAACACGAACCGCACGGGCGATGATTTCATGACGAATCAGGCTCCGATGGCCTCGATCACAAGGGCATAGGACTTTCTGAGCCTATCGATAACCGGAGCAATCGCATCGTAATCCTGAGCACGCAGCAAGGCGACGATCTCTGCGGCATCCGCGTAGACCTCGGTCATGGAGAGGTTGCTGCTCATGCCCTTAATCTCGTGCATATGCGAGAAGAGGCCGTCCCAATCTTGTTTCTCGAAGGCCTCGAGGGACTCGGCGTAGTTGGTATCCTGAGCAAACATTCCAAGCAGGCGCTCGTAGAGCGTGTCATTACCAGCACAGCGACGAAGCCCGTCCTCGTAATCGATACCGGCATCCTGGAGCTTGGCAATATCCATCTTCTCACCTACGTTCATGCGATGGGGCGATTCTTCTTTGCGTCTTTCATTCTATACCAACAGCGCGGCGCTTCGTCGGCATGCCCCTCATGCTATGACAAGCGGGTGGGAAACTCGCGCCAGCGCCTCCGCAATCGTGAATCATGGTGAAATTGTCTGGAATGCCCCGAAACCTTGTGAGGCCCATGAGTTGCTGTTTAAATACGAACCTCAGCAGACGAACGCACATCACTAATCGAAACGTTGGGTGAAAAACATGGAAGAATCATTGAACCGCAGATCATTCCTCGGCGCCGCCATTGCCGGTGGCGTAGCCGGGCTCGCAAGCCTTATCGCCACCCCCTCGGCACATGCCGTCACGAGCGCCGAAAAGCGTGCCGAGGTTCAAGCGGCAAAGGCCCGCCTCGACTCGATGACATCGCAGCTTGAGCAAACCGTCGCGCAGTTCAACGCCGCACAGGACGCATACGATGCCGCCGCAGCGAAGGTCGCCGAATGCCAAGTGAAGATCGATGAGGCAAACGCGAAGATATCCTCCCTACAAGGCCGTCTCGGCAACAGGGCGACTGCCATGTATCGCGAGGGGGCCACTTCGTATCTGGACGTCCTCATGGGTTCGAACTCCTTCGATGACTTCGCGAGCACCTGGGATATGCTCGACCAGCTCAATGCCGAGGACGCTTCGCTCGTGGACGATGCCAAGGCAACGAAGGCGCAGCTCGATGCCGCCAAGGCCGAACTCGATGCCAACGAGCAAACCGCACAGGCCGAGCTTGACACACAGGCCGACCTGAAGGCTTCCATCGAAGCCCAGGAAGCTGCCTACCAGGCCGAGTACAATAGCCTCAGCTCCGAATACCAGCAGCTCATCGCACAGGAACGCGAGGCGGAGTCCCGCCGCCAGGCAGCAGCATCCGCCGCTTACACGCCCTCCATGTCGAGCCCTTCTTCCTCGTCATCATCTTCATCGGGTGGTGGATATAGCTCTGGCTCGAGCATCCCCTCGCATGGATCGGTCGTCGACTATGCGGCATCACGCCTGGGATGCCCCTACGTCTGGGGTGCGTCGGGACCCAACACCTTTGACTGTTCTGGCCTCACCATGTGGTGCTATCGCCAAATTGGCATCAGCCTACCCCACTATGACAGGTCGCAGTACGCCGCAGCTCGCGCGCGTCTCAATCCACGCGATGCCGCGCCCGGTGACATCCTCTGGCGTCCGGGCCATGTCGCTATCTCCACCGGCGGCACCAACTACATTCACGCGCCGCATACGGGAGCCGTCGTAAGCTACGGTAGCGGCGGAAATTGGGTATGCGCACTGCGCTTCTAGAACTTCGCTAATGTGAAGGTTTCGAGAAGAAGCTGTTAAGAAAACGTTCAGATGATGTGTCGTGCATGCGAAAAACGCGTGCATCGCCCCATGAACCAGTAACATACGGCAGCAACCCGTCCAATTCGGGTGATTCGGTAATCGAACTACGAACATGCACGCCGAAGGATGATTATGTCACGCTCCATATCTCGCGCTTGTGTCGCATTGGCAGCGCTTCTCCTGAGCATCGCACTCGCTCTGGGTGCTACCCTTTGTCTTGCCCCCACTGCCCATGCAGACGAGGCGACCATCTTCTCCCAAAAGCTCACGAAGCTTGTCGCCGGAGAATCCCCGGCTCTCACGGAGACCATCGAGGCAGCGTTTTCCGACGCTCTCAGCAGCGCCAAACGCGAGGCATTCGTCGATGAGTCTCGTGCCGAGGATTTCTATTTCGCACAAAACGGATCGGGACGTTGCACCATCACATCTGTTGCGATGATGGTACGCCGCGCCGCCTTCCTTGATGGTAGGTCGGATTGGCAAGATCTTGGCCTTGACTCGGTCACTGCCGATGGCTGGTGTTCCGCCGGTGTCAAATGGAACTTCGAGACAGCTGGCTACGATATCGGCGTCATCGATGTCGCAGGTACCTCCGATGCGTTGCGTGAGCTCCTCGATGAGCATCCCGAAGGCATCGCCGCATACGACCCGAACGTCCCCCACGCCATTCTTCTGACGGACTACGACGAGGAGACCGACACCTTCTTCTGCGCCGATCCCGCCAACTACAAGGCCGGGTCACGCATCCCCCTTGCCGAATCGTGGAACGGGGAGTGCCGGGGCTCGAGCCAGCCACGTGTCGTGGCAGGCCTTACACGCGCTTGGGTCATCCAGTAAGCTGAATGCAAAAGCGGGCCTGTAAGCCGGGTTCTGTCTTCTAAGACGATCATTTATCTAGGAGTGCCGTTACCAGCACCCTCCAGCAGGCAACCCGGATGCGAGTCGGGTCAACTCATGGCATCCCTATTTGCCCTTGCTCCGGATGGGGTTTGTCAAGCCGCCGCGTCACCACGGCGCTGGTGCGCTCTTACCACACCGTTTCAGCTTTTCTCCGTGCGCACACGGGGAGTCTTCTTTTCTGTGACACTATCCGTCGGGTCACCCCGCCCGGCCGTTAGCCGGCATCCTACCCTGCGGAGCCCGGACTTTCCTCATCACCCTAAGCCCCCTTACTGGGGCACAAGGCGCCGCGATCGTCCAGCCCACTTTTGCGCGCTTGATTATAGCGAACGAGAAGTGGCGATGCCATTTTGGAGCGCCTGGGTTTCGAAGCGGAAAAATGGCACCCCATCTCCCATATATCAGATATCCACGCTTGTTGAATCAGGAACCTCGAACATCTTGTGGCGACTTGTCTCGCCGCGTACGCAGGTGACGGAACTCTTGGGAACATCAAAGAAGGAGGCGATGAGTGCCACCGCCTCCTTCGTAGCCTTGCCTTTTTCCGGAGCTGCCTTGACCTTCACCTCGAGCTCGCGCTGGCCATCCGCCCCTTCACGCCATCCGATGACCTCTGCACGCCCGGACTTGGGCGTGACATGCACGGGCAGGCGCATGAAGCACGTCCCTACTTGTCACCGTCGGGCATGATGGAGGGAATGTTGATCTGCGGAATCTGCTGGGTCGTGAGACGCGGTAGCTCGTCCTCGTCGATGGTGGGCACACCATCCGTGCGGTCATGCGCACCGCGCGTCTTGAGTTTGGGAAGCTCTGCCTCGACTTGAGCCTCGGTCACGCCCTGCGTGGTGAGGTTGTTGAACTCCTCCTTGGCATGAGCGGCAAAACGCTCGAGCATGTCGAGATACTGCTCGCGGAACTTCTGCGCGTAATCGTCGAGTGCCTTGATCTCGTTGTCGATGGCGGCCTTCTTGGCCAGGGACTCGCGGATGAACTCGCGAGCCTTCGCCTCGGACTCATGGTAGATGCGGTCGCCCTCGATGCGCGCGTCCTCCTTGATTTGAGCAGCGCTGCGCTGGGCGGATATAAATGCCTCGGCGATGGCATTGTCGAGCTTGTTCTTCTCGCCGAGCTGCTCCTGCATGGGCTCAAGCTTGGCCTCGGCCTCCTCGGCACGGACGGTCATGGCAGCGAGGCGGCCCTGGGCGATCTCGAGCTCGCTGCGCAGCTCGCGCTCGACAAGACCAGCCTGCTCGAGCTCGGCAGGCGACGTGAGCGACGCGGCGCTTGCCTCGGCAAGCTCCTCACGCGTCTTGGAGAGCTCGTCCTTTGCCTCCTTGAGCTCGGACTCGAGCTCCTCGATCTGCTTGTTCATCGCATCGACCTCGTTGGCGACGCGCTCGAGGAAGACGTCGACCTGTCCAACGTCATAGCCGCGCAGTGCGTGCTCGAACCCCTCGTCCTGGATATCCTGCATCGTGATGGCCATGTTTAATCTTCCTTTCCTACAGGAGCGCGGCGATGAGCCGGCCCACCAGCTGCACGACGATAATCGCGAAAATCGGGCTTATGTCAAGCATACCGCCAATAGGCGGAATTATACGCCTAAAGATATTGAGAAAGGGATCGCAAATGCGACCAAGCGCTCGATAGATGTCGCCAACCCATCCGGATTGGTGGTTGGGAAGCCAGCTCATGAGAATGTAGATGAGGATGACCGCGACGTATAAGTCGCAAATGCCCAGCAAAAGCGAACGCAGGAATATAAGCGTCGAGGAAATCATGCGCCCAGCTCCTTCGATCGACGCGCCGCTGCGACGACACCATCCTTCAACGCCTCCTCGACACCTGCCGTGCGCATGGCGTCAAGTGCGGCGACTGTCGTGCCACCAGGACTGCTGACGGCATCGATGGCATCGGGCAGGCTCTGCCCCGTCTCGATGACCAGACGCGCGGTGCCGAGCATGGTCTGCAGGACGAGTTCTCGTGCATCCTCGTAGCGCATCCCCAGGCTGGCTGCGGTCTGTGCGATAACCTCCGCGAAGAGCTCGAAGTAGGCAGGACCCGAACCGCTCACGGCGCAGACGACATCCTGCTCGGACTCGTCCACGATGATTGCCTGGCCCATACTGGCAAAGAGCGCACGTACAAGCTCGCAATCCTGATCGCTTGCGGCACTGCCGGCACTTACCGCAGACATGCCGCAGCCGCATAGAAGCGGCGTATTGGGCATGACGCGCACGACGGGGACACCGGCACCGAGCACGTTCGCGATTTTATCTGTGGAGACACCCGCGGCGATGGATATGACGAGGGTCGTGGCATCGATGCCCGCATCGACGAGCTCCGCACAAACCTCGAAAACCTTGGCGGGCTTGACAGCAAGAACGACGCAGCTGGCAGGCATACCGGCTGCCGCGCTCGCAACGGTACGCACACCGAGCTCGGCCGCGATGTGATCGCGCTTTTCCTGCCCGGGATTGGCAATGGTCAAGTTGTCCGCAGACATGCCATCAATACGCAGCATGCCCTGGGCAATGGCCTGACCCATGCGACCACCACCTACGATGAGTACATTTTGGAGTTCGTTTGCTATGGTGTTTTTCATCTTGCCCTATCGTGCGTTATCGTCTTCTATCTTGAGAACATCCTGCGAAACGAGATATTCGCGATCTTCCTCGCTTAGAGGCTCGGAGCTCTTCGAAATCACAAAGACGCGCTCGGCCGCCTTGCCGACGTTGAGGTTGAGAGCACTTGCGACACCGAAGGAGAAGTCGAGGATGCGCTTGGCAAGCGAGGCCTTGGTGTCGACGACATTGAGGATGACCGTCTTGCCGGCCTTCGCGGCATTGGCGACCTTCTCGATGTCGGCGTATGCCTTGGGGCAGACGATCTCGAGCCTGCCAGCAGGATTGCCCTTGATCTTGAGAAAATCGGAGCCGAGCGACGCATATGGGTCACGGCTCGTGTGCGTGGGTGCCGGCGAATCCAGAAAGGACGGATCCTGAGGAGCCGACCAGGTGGGCTCCCCCACCGAACGCGATGTATCGCGACGCGAGGAGGAACTGCCGATGCCCCTACCATATGAGCTCGACGACGAACGTGAGGAGTACCCACGCGAAGATCGTGCCGTCGAATCGAGACTATCGTAGGAAGCGACGCGCGGCTTGCGATCAGACGACAGGGTCACGTGCTCGAAATTGCTGGGATTGTAGGAGTCGAAGGAAATGACCTCGCTGCGACGCGTGCTACCGCGCCTCTCCTCTACACCCGTATCTCCGTAATCATCGTAATCGTCGTCATAGACGACATCGTCCTCGTAGTACTCGGCGTCATCATCAGCCCACTCAGGTTTTCCGCCAAATCCGAGCCGGTCCTTCATACCGCCCAAAAGACTCATAGTCAGTGCCTCGCTCATATGAAACAGGCACCCAGGTTCGTGGTGACGCTAGAGTGCCTTGAAGTTATCGTCAAAAATCCTTCTACCAATGCGAACCATGGTGGCGCCTTCCTCAATTGCCACGGGATAGTCTTCAGACATGCCCATCGATAGTTCGCTCATAGAAATACTATCACGCTCATCGCAATATTTTGACATCATCTGGCTTAAGTTTTGCAACCCGGCAAATGTTTTCCGGGCAATGTCGATGTCACCTTGGGGAGCCATGGTCATCAATCCCTTGCAGGCGACGTGCTCGCATTGCGCGATGCGCTCGAGAAAGGCGGGCAGATTGTCAGGGCGGATGCCGCCCTTGCTCTCCTCACCCGAAACCGAGACCTCGACGAGCACGTCCTGGACGCACTCCCCGTGCGCGGCCGCCTTCTCGATGGCATCGAGAAGCGTGAGACGGTCAAGCGAATGGATGAGAAAGGCCTTGCCAACGATGTGGCGTGCCTTGTTCGATTGGAGCGTCCCGATAAAATGCCAACGCGCGTCTGGGTAGAGAGCGCACTTCTCGTTAAACGGTTTGTCGCGGTTCTCCCCGAAATCCGTGACGCCGCAGGCAATTGCCTCTCCGACGACGGGAGGCTCGACCGTCTTGCTCACGGCGATGATTCTCACGTCTTGCGGATTCCTGCCGCAGTTCTCGCATATGCGTGCGACATCCTCACGGGTGCTTTCCCAGCGTTGTTCCAGACTCATGATTCCTCTTTTCGAATCGCAAATGCGCCATGACGTCCCGTGACGCCAGCATCAGCTCGATACGAATAGTACGCGTCATGACGACATGACGTACAGACACCTGCGTCCACAATTCTATCTTCCGCAGCGCCCGCCCGCGCAAGCGAGGCTATGACCGCAGCTGATAAATCCAGGTGATTGTTGCCTGCATCACAACTCTCGCCAAATTCGGCAACAAATTGCCCAACGAGTTCAGCGGATACTTCGTAGCAGCATGACCCGATGTGGGGACCGATGTAGCAGTTGATATCCGACGCAACGCACTGTGCTGCCAGCTGCAGCTTGCGCAGGCCCTTGCCCGCAATGCCGGCAATGGAGCCACGCCAGCCAGAGTGAATGACAGCAAACGATCCATCTGGAGCAACGAGGATCACGGGGACGCAGTCCGCGAAGCAGAGCAAAACAGGCACCTCTGGCTGCATGCATACGACCCCATCAGCCTCACCAGCGGATTTCTGCTGTGATTCGACAATTTGTCTAATTTCGATGAATTCACTTCCATGCACTTGAAGTGGTGAAATTAGACTTTCTATACAATTATCAGCATCAAGTGCAGCGCAGAGCAATCTTCTATTGGTATCGACACACCCTGCATCGTCACCAACGCTGTACGAAAGATTGAGACCAGCATAGGAGCCCTCGCTCACTCCCCCGGCACGCGTCGTAAATGCGATGCGTGCCCCGCATGTCGCGAAGAGCGCTTCGTCGCTGAGAACGCACAGCTCGGCATCGGCAGCACAAAAAGGAATCTCCGCCAGCTGCGGAAGCGGGAGGCGGAGATTCTTGGTTGCGCGCATGTGGGAGTTGGCTATCCCGCGAGGCATTAGTAACGGCTGCGCTTGAGGAAGTCGGGGATGTCGTCATCGAAGGCAGGCGTAAGGTTGTCCTCGGGAGCGGATGCCGCAAAGGTCTGGCTTACACTCGGTCTGCCACCGAGGTCCATGCTCGCCTGCTGCTCGGTGCCGTCGAAACCCGTGGCGATGACGGTGACGCGGATTTGGTCACCCATGGACTCGTCGATGACGGTACCGAAGATGATGTTCGCGTCTTCGTCGGCCGCGGAGTTGATGATCTGCGAGGCCTCGTCGATCTCCTGCAGGCTCATGTCGCTACCACCCGTGATGGAATACAGGATGCGATCCGCGCCCACAATGGAGGACTCGAGGAGCTTCGAGGAGATGGCCTCCTTGGCAGCATCGGCCGCGCGATTCTCGCCCGAGGCAATGCCGATGCCCATCATCGCGGAGCCAGCGTCTTTCATGATGGCGCGGACGTCTGCGAAGTCGAGGTTGATGAGACCAGGAATCGTGATGAGGTCCGTAATGCCCTGGGTACCCTGACGCAGGATGTCGTCCGCGATGCGGAACGCGTCGAGCATGGAGGTGCGCTTCTCGATGACCTGGAGAAGGCGGTCGTTGGGAACGACGATGAGCGTGTCGACCTTCTGGGCGAGCAGAGCAACGCCCTCCTCGGCCTGGTTCATGCGCTTGCGTCCCTCGAAGCCGAAGGGCTTGGTGACAACGCCAACCGTAAGAGCGCCAATCTCCTCCATGGCAATCTCTGCCACGACGGGAGCGGCACCCGTGCCCGTTCCGCCACCCTCGCCCGCAGTGACGAAGACCATGTCTGCACCAGCAAGCGCGTCGCGGATATCGGCACGGGACTCCTCAGCCGCCTGCGCGCCAATCTCGGGGTTGGCACCGGCACCGAGGCCACGCGTAAGCTCTTCGCCGATGTGAACCGTACGGTCTGCATCGGACATGAGCAGTGCTTGTCTATCAGTATTGATGGCGATGAACTCGACACCCTTGACGCCGGCCTCAACCATGCGGTTGACGGCATTCGTGCCGCCGCCGCCAACGCCGACCACCTTGATTACAGCGAGATGGTCAGATCCTGTGTACTCGGGCATGTCAGTCCTTCCTACGTTTAAGGAATCCTCGTCATCCGTCGGGATTCCTTTTTGTGCTCCGTTTAGTCTGTCAAATGTTAGAAAAATCAGTCCAGACAAGTATACACTTCGCGCAAAGTATCGCCACGATATCCATCATTTTTTAGGTGAATTTTGCGTGTTTTCCTTTATGATTTCTGGTCAAATTTAGCGTTTTGAGCAATTTACATCAACAAAGCCCTTTCATACCTATGTGACTACCATTCTCCCGCCGACGGTTTTGAAACGAACGTTGATCATCTCATTCCCAGTTTCTTGAAATCACTCCAAACCGTTGCATTCGCTCGGCTATTCAAACGCAAGATGCCCCGCGGCCCACATGTCATTGTCATGCGGGCCGCCAGATGCTTTCTACCAGGTGCGCGATGCCATGGCGCGGAACTGCGCCACCGTGGGCACATGCGCGTTGAGGCCGCCATCGACGGTGACGACCTGACCGGTGAAGTAGGCACTTTCGTCAGAGCCGAGGTAGACGCACATTGCGGCGATGTCCTCGGGGCTTCCGTAGCGCGTCACCTCGATGTTATCCAGGAAGATCTGTTTGAGCGCATCGGGGACCTTCGACTCGTTTTCCGGCGTCACGATGAGACCGGGGCGCACGCAGTTGCAGCGGATGTCCTGCTTGCCGTATTGCAGTGCGGTGTATTGGGTGAGCATCTCGACGCCGGCCTTCGCACAGGCATACGCTGTCGTGCCCAAATCACCTGAGCACGACGCCATCGAGCCGATGTTGATGATGGAGCCGCCTCCGTTCTTCTGCAGGTAGGGCAGCGCGACCTTGGTGCAGTAGAAGGTGCTGCGAATGTCGCTCGCAAACACGGCATCCCATTCCTCGAGCGAGATCTCGTCAACGCGACCGTCTTTGAGAGCCATGCCCGCAGCGTTGTTCACGAGAATGTCGATCTTGCCATAGGCAGCCTCGGTATCGGCAAAGAGCGCATCCACGGTCTCGGGCTTGGTGATATCGAGGAAGTGGAACGTCGCCTCGCCACCTGCCTCGGCAATGGCATCGACCACGGCCTGACCGCGTTCCTCGCGACGACCGCACACGACGACCTTCGCGCCCTCGGCGCCGTACATCTTGGCAATTCCCGTTCCGATGCCGCTCGTCGACCCCGTGACGATGGCGACCTTGTCCTTCAAACGATCCATTTCGCTTTCCCTTCATACGTTTGCACGGAAAACCTGCATGTTCGCATGACAATATGCGAACACCCGGGTCCTGATAATTCTAGACGATTGACGGAAAGCCAGGTTGCGGATTGCTCCTACTCCCCTTCGAGCATGCGATAGGTGGGACGCGTCGGAACGCGGACGTTGATGTAGGAGATCCTCCCCTCGTATTCGTTGAGCAGCGAGTTGATGACCGCTTCCTTGACCTCGATGTCGCTCGAATCGCCAAAGGCAACCGTCACGCCATCAACCAGATTGAGCGAGGTCTTGATGGAGGACTCGGCCGAGATGCTCACGATGCGCGAGCGCAGGTCACCGCTGATGGAATTGAGGATATCGAGCGCGTTGTTGATACCACCATCCGCGCACATGGCACCCGAAATGGGTGCCGGCATGGACGGTGACACGTCGATGATCTTCATCGCGTTTTCCCAGTCGTCGGTCGTGGCAGCGGAGAGCCATGCGCCATCCGTCGAGATGACCCAATTCGAGCGATCGTTGATCTTGACGACGGCACCCGGCTCGCGCTCGGTGATGTCGATCACGATGGTATCGGGAAAGACGCGGTGAATGGCCGCATTCTGCACCCAGGCATTGTCCTCGAGACGCTCCTTGATGCCCTTGGAATCGAGACGCAACAGCGTCGAGTCATCGGACACGGCGGCAATGCTCGTAATCTCCTGGCTCGTAAGATGAGCCGAACCGTTGACCTGCACGTTGTTGACATGGAAGAGGTCGGAGCGATAGATGAAGATGCTTCCGAAGATGATGAGGAGGATGACCGCGATAACAATGGCGATGCGGGCGATATAGCGTAGGTACTGCCAGCGTTGACGCTTGGCGCGCTGCTCGGCACGGATATCGCCGGCACGCCTGCCCTTGTCGAGGGCCTTCCTCTTGGACTCGTTAGCCTGCTTCTGGGCGTTCTCGGATGATTGGCGCGCCTTGTTGGTGCGCTGCAGGCGTGCGGATTTCTTGTTCTGGTGAGCCTTGACCGACGAGCGTCGTGCCCGCGAGTTAGCTCCCGTATTCTGCTTTCTGCCCCGCCTCGAGCGGGAGCTCGAGGAATCTGACCTCGAGCGAGAGGCTGATGCCATAGCACTCCTTCACGCGATCACGCGCGACGTATGAGCAATTCTACTCCCCGGCCAATGCATGCGTGAGCAGCGGTGCCATCGCCGTGACATCCCCCGCGCCCATCGTGATGATGAGGTCGCCCGCCGAGAGCCTTTGTAGCAGGAAGGGAATAATCTCGGGGCGATGGGGCAACCAGGCAACCTGCTGACGGGGGTTATGTCGCAAGATGGAATCGATGACCGTCTTGCCGGTGATCCCCGGGATGGGTGTCTCGCCAGCTGGATACACATCCATGACGATAATGGAGTCCGCCTCGTCGAAAGCCGGGCCGAACTCACGCGCGAGTGACTCGGTGCGCGAGTAGCGATGCGGCTGGAACAAGACGTGCACATGATTGAAGTCGAGCTTGGAGGCAGCCTCGATGGTTGCCCGAATCTCGGTGGGATGATGGGCGTAGTCATCGACGACGACGACGCCACCTTCCTCGCCGACGAGGTCGAAGCGCCTACGCACGCCAGAGAAGGTCGCGAGTGCGCGAGCCGCCTGCGCGACATCGAGACCGCAAGCCCACACGACGCCAAGCACGCCCGTGGCGTTGAGGACGTTGTGACGTCCGGGATTCTTCGTAATCTCCGTCTCGACACTCGTGCCATCGGGGAAGCTCACGGTGAAGGCATAGCCAAGACCCCGTCTGCCCGTAACCTCGAAGCAGACGTCGCAATCGGCACTCCCCTTCTCGCCATAAACGATGGTTCGCTTGCCAACTCCACGCGCAACTTGTGCAAGTCGTGGATTGTCCGCGCAGACGACGGCAGCGCCATCGTCAGGCAGCAACGAGAGAAAATCGGCGAAAGCGTCGTATATAGCCTCGAGGCTGCCGTAATGGTCGAGATGGTCGGGCTCGATGTTTGTTACGAGCGCGACGTGCGGAGAAAGATGCACGAAGGAGCCATCAGACTCGTCGGCCTCGACGATGTAATACTCGCCCGTGCCGCTCTTGGCATTGGTGTCGTAGCCATCGACCGTGCCACCGATAACGAAGCTCGGATCGAGCCCCATGCGATCGATGGTCGTCGCAAGCATCGAGGAGGTGGTCGTCTTGCCGTGCGTGCCAGCGCAGGCAAGCGTCTTCTTGCCCTCCCCGAGCGAGGCAAGCGCCTGAGAGCGATGCCATACGGGGATACCTCGCTTGCGTGCCGCAGCGAGCTCGGGGTTTCTCTCGGGAATGGCACTCGAGATAACGACCGCGTCAAGATCATCCGCGAGATTTGCAGCATCGTGCCCGATCATGACCTCGACACCCGCATCCACCAGACGCTTGGTGGCACGCGACTCCTTCATGTCCGAGCCGCTCACCTCCACGCCACGAGACTTGGCGACGAGCGCTATGCCCGACATGCCAACACCACCGATGCCGATGAAGTGTATCTTCTTGGGTTTATTCACCATTGTTCCCTCGTGCGCATTGTTCGACCATATCGGCAAGACGCATGCGCGCGTCCGAGCCGGAGAGTTTCTTACAAGCTTGCCTCATGGTATCACGACATGCGGTATCGTCGAGAAGACCTATCACCAAATCAGCAAAGCCTACCGTCTCCACCTCGGAATCGGGAACGAGCCGTGCGGCACCAAGCTCCACACATGATTGCGCGTTGAGCGTCTGGTGATCTGCACGGGCGTGCGGATAGGGAACGAGCACCGCCGGAACGCCAACTGTCATGATCTCGGCAAGGGAGGTCGCACCGGCCCTGCTGATGACCAAATCGCTTGCGGCAAGAACCTCGTTCATCGAATCGATATAGGGCGAGACGCGCCAACGCTCGCGCTCGTCATCGGATAGATTGAGCTGAGTGAGCACGTTCTCGTAGTCGCCCTCGCCCGTGGATTGAATGACATGCAACCCGTCGATGGCAAGTAGACGTTCCTTCATCTCGCAAATCGCCTTGTTGATATGCTGCGCACCAAGGCTGCCGCCCATGACGAGCAAGACGGTCGCATCATCGGAAATGCCGAGTGCGGCCCGAGCCTGCTCGCGCGTGCAGCTCTCGAAGGAAGCGCGCACGGGATTGCCAAGAACGACTGGCTCGCAATGGGCGCCCTCGATGCCCTTGGCGCTTTCCGCGTAGGTGAGCGCGATTGCCGTGGCGTGCTTGGCAAGATAGACGTTTGCCATGCCAGTCACGGAGTTCTGCTCGTGAATGACGAGAGGGATATCCATCTCGAAGGCGGCCCTGCCCACCGGAATGGATACGTAGGCCCCGAAGGTGACGACGGCGTCGGGGCGTTTGCGCGCGAAGAGCCTCTTGGCGCAACGCGTTGCCTTGAGGAGTTTGACGCCCGACGTCAGCATGGTGAGGGGATGCGCCTTGTCAAAGCCACTTACCGCGAAGCCCGCAAACTCGAAGCCGGCCTGCGTCGCAAGCCTCGACTCGATATGGTCGGGCGTTCCCACGAAGAGAATCTCATGCCCACGGTGGCGCAGCTCATCGGCAACGGCAAGCGCCGGATTGATATGGCCGGCGGTTCCACCGGCAGAAATGACGAAATACACGGCAGACTCCCTTTCAAACGTAGCGAGAAGTGTACCCCATACCCAAGGCCCTTGGCAGAGCAGGGCATCACGACAGACGGCTAGCGCCTATACCCAGAGCTGCGTCTTCTCGCCAAACCGGCATATCCGCTTCGCTGCGACGATACCGCACCGTGCGTACCCGTGCTCCTCGCCGCTTGAGCCGAGCGAAGCCCCTCTCTTCGCGTTGAAGTAGCACGCGAACCCGATGCCGCGACATCTCTCTTGCGGGCAGGATCATGCAGACGGATGACGTTATCGCGCTCGACATGTGGCGATGGCGCCTCGCTCCGCATCCTGTCCCTACCATCGATGACCCTGAGGTTGTCGCGTTTGCGCTCGTGGCTCATGCCGACCTTCGAGCGCAGCGAGACGGACAGAATGATGCCGATCATGATCATCGTCGCGATAAGGGACGAGCCACCGTAGCTGATAAACGGAAGCGCCTTGCCGGTTACGGGGGCAATGCCCGTGACGCAGGCCATGTTCACGCAGGCCTGAAACCCGATCATGACCGTAAACGAGCCGGCCAGCATGCATCCGAACATGTCCGGTGCATTGCGGCAGATGCGCATGCCGGCAAAGATGAAGAGTCCGAAAAGCACCACCACGAAAACGGCACCGATGAGGCCCAGTTCCTCGCCAACGATCGCATAGATGAAATCGGTGTGCGCATAAGGCAGATAGAGGTACTTCTGACGGGAAAGCCCAAGGCCCGTACCGAAGACGCCGCCGCTTCCAAAAGCGTACAGAGATTGAATCGCCTGATAGCCATCACCCTGCGGATCGACCCAGGGGTCAAGCATGGAAACGATACGATCGAGGTGATAGGGCTGCGTGATGCAGGCCACGACGATATACGCGATGACGACGCCAAAGATCAGCGCGATGAGTTTCCAGGAGATTCCCGCGAGCAAGGCCAATGCGATGAGTCCGACGGCAAGGATAATCGCCGTGCCCAAATCGGGCTGGCGGTAAATCAGGATCAAGGGAACGATGGTGGCCACGAGCACGATGACGATGAAACGCCGCCCGCTCACTACCCCATTCATGCGCATCTGCACGATGGAAGCCACGGCCATGAGCACGGTGATCTTGGCGAATTCAGCCGGCTGCAAATTGAAACCGGCGATGACGATGGAACGCTCGGCACCCAGGGCGCTTACACCCATGCCAAACGCGGTCAGCGAGAGCATGGCAACGGTGGCGAGCCAGAAGGCGATGAAGACAACCGGCTGTCCCCAGAAGGAATAGGGCACACGGCAGCAGATGATGCACAAGACGAGACCGAGGACAAGGAAGACCGCTTGGCGCTTGACGTAGTACGCGGCGTCACCGAACTCGTTATAGGCCGCTATCGACGAGGCGGAGTAGACCATGATGATGCCCAGTATGCACAGTGCGACAACGCTCAGAATGAAAAGCAGGCGCGGTGCCATGATGGCAGATGGCTCCGAGAGCAAGCGAGAGGAGCCTGCCCTGGCCTTCGTCTTGGATGTCACCTGCTTGCGCGCCATGATGCACCTATGCCCGCGTCCTCAGGGAAACGCACTCCTTGAACACCTGTCCGCGATGCTCGAACGAGTCGAACTCGTCGAAGGAGGCACATGCAGGCGAGAGCACGATCGCGTCACCGGGCTGCGCGACCTCGCAGGCACAATCGAGCGCCTGTTTCATGCCCGTCTCGAGATACGAATCGACGGGGCTGTCCGCAAAGGCCTCGTGGAAGCGCTCGCCCGCCTCGCCATATACGACGACAGCACGGCAAACGTCCGCACAAGCCTCGACAAGCTCGTCAAGCGCGGTCATTTTGTCCCTGCCGCCAAGCAGCAGCACGATCTTGCGATCGGGGAAAGCCGTGAGCGCCTTGAGAGTAGCATCGACGTTGGTTGCCTTCGAATCGTTGAAGAAATCGATGCCATCGACACTGCCACAGGGCTCGAGACGATGCTCGAGCGGCTTGAAGCTCTTGAGACCCTCCCGGACACATGCGAACTCGCAACCACAGGCGAGAGCGGCGCTTGCAGCGCAGAGGGCATTCTCGACATTGTGAGCACCCTGAATGCCAAGCTCCCGAGTCGAGACGAGCTCATGGCTCTGGCCGGACTCATCCTGGTAGACGAGCATGCCCTCGGCATCCTCGAACGCACACGTCGAATCGACCCGCACGCCCACAGTTACGAGCCTGACGCCCCGTCCCTCTAACAGCGCGTGCAGTTCGGGATAGGCATCGAGTACGCTTGCGCCGACAATAACCGTCGAACCTGCCTCCATGTTCTCGAAAACCTTGAACTTTGCCTGCGCGTAGGCATCGAAGCTACCGTGCCAGGAGATGTGATCGGGCGTGATGTTGAGCAGAATGGCAACCTGCGGGGCAAAATCGACAGTCGACGCCAATTGGTACGAGGACATCTCGGCAACGAGAACCTCGTCCTCGCCACGATGCTCGACAGCGCCAATGCAGGTCATCCCGATATTGCCGCAGGCGTAGGCGGATTTGCCATAGCAATTCAGCAGGTGCGTCACGAACGAAGTCGTCGTGGTCTTCCCATTCGTTCCCGTCACGGCAATCCAGGACCGGGGCGAGAGACGCCAGGCATATTCCGGCTCGCTGATAATCTCCTTGCTTGCGCGCTTGGCGCTCGCATAGAAGTTCCCGCTTTGCGGAATACCAGGGGACACGACGCAGGTATCGAAGCTGCCCTCGATATCCTCGACATCGAAGATGACGGGAACGCCCGCCTCCTCGAACTCGCGCGCGGCAGCCTTTGTCGCATCATTTGCGGTGCCCGCGTAAATGGTGAGTTCCTCGCCGGCGCTCAGCGCATGCCGCGCGGAGGCAACGCCACTTTTCCCGAGACCAAGTACGAGCATGGAAGCCATGGTTACAGCACCTCCCCTACATTGACCCGATGAAGTAGACGGCGAAGCCCACTCCCGCACAGAGGCCGGTGATGATCCAGAACCTGATGACTACCTTGGTCTCGGACCAGCCCTTTTTCTCGAAGTGATGATGTAGCGGTGCCATGAGGAAGACGCGTTTGCGCGTGCGCTTGAAGTACAGCACCTGGATCATGACCGAGAGCGCCTCGACGACGAAGAGGCCGCCGATGATGATGCTGAAGAGCTCGGTCTTGGTGATGACAGCAATGGCGGCAAACGCCGTGCCGAGCGCAAGCGAGCCCGTATCTCCCATGAATATGCTCGCGGGATAGCAGTTGAACCAGAGGAAGCCGACGCAGGCACCTGCAGCGGCCGTCGCGAACACCGCGACGTCAAGCTTGCCCGTGCGAAACGCGATGGCCGCCATGATGAGCATGACAATCATGATCGCGCCACCGGCAAGGCCGTCAAGACCATCGGTGAGGTTCACGGCATTGGCCATACCGGCCATGAGCAGGAAGACGAAAATGACGTAAAGCCAGGGAATCTCGAAGCCATCCCCGAAGGGAAGAACGGTCGTGAGAACACCCAGGTCAAGGTTGAACTGCGTGAAGGGGATGGTCACGTACGGCTCGATGCCCAGGTAGTTGACTGCGATAAGGCAAAAGCTCACGGATATGAGTGTGAGCGCAACCATCTTTTGGTAGGGGAGCAGTCCGAGCGAGCGCTCCTTGGCGACCTTGGAGATATCGTCAACGAATCCCAGCAAACCCGTAAGCAGCGTTGCCGCCAGGATGAGCAGCAGCGGCGGATCGGGCGTGCCCACGAGGAAGATCGAGGCGGTCATCATGAGCAGGATGACGATACCGCCCATGGTGGGCGTACCTTGCTTGACGAGATGACCTTGCGGGCCGTCTGCGCGTACCTGCTGGCCAATCTGGCGCACCTTGAGAAGCTTGATGAAGAAGGGCATGACGATCATGGTCAATGCCATCGAGAAAATGAAGGCAAGGAAGACCTGATACGTCGGATATTGGCTAAAAACGCTGATCATCGTTGCATTATCCCCTTGACTATGCGCTCCAACTCCATGAAACGCGATGCCTTAACCAGAACAAGGTCGCCCTCCTGGACGTTCTTTTCGAGAAACGCGATCGCCTCGTCAACGCCCGTGAAGCTCTTGACGCGTGCGGCGTCCATGTCTGCCGCGAGCGCGCCTGCCTTGATGCCGACACTGAGCGTTCCAATGCACACGAGCATATCAAGGTCTGCCTGCGCTGCAAAGGTTCCCACGTCAACGTGCAGTTGATACTCATCCGAGCCAAGCTCGCCCATATCGCCCAGGACCGCGATGCGCCTTCCATCCCCCTCGAGGGTCATGAGCGTGCTGATCGAGGCGCGCATCGAATCCGGATTGGCGTTGTACGCATCGTTGAGGATGGTCACGCCGTCAGGCGTATGCTCGATTTCCATGCGCATCCCGCTTGCCTTTGCCTCGGCAAGGCCTCGTGCGATGTCATCGGGAGCTATGCCCATGTTGATGCCAGCCGCATAGGCTGCAAGCGCGTTGAGAACGTTGTGCCTGCCCGGCATGCCAAGCGTGACGGGCACCGGCGCGGCATCGCCCGTGACGATCTCGAAGCTCGCGCAAGCTTCGGCATCGTAGCTGACATTCTGCGCATGCGTCTCGGCCTCGGGGGAAAATCCGTAGCTATGCACGGTCACGCCGCGTTCCGCGAGATGCGCGAAGTTCTCGAGCAGGGGCGTATACTCATCATCGGCATTGAGGACCGCATATCCCGTATCCGGTAGAGCCGAAAGCAACTCCGATTTGGCATGTGCGATGTTCTCGCGGCTACCGAGCAACTCCATATGGCTCACGCCGACGTTCGTCACAACGGCGATGCTCGGCTTGACGAAGGTGCAGAGGTGCTCGATCTGATGCATGCCGCGCATACCGAGCTCAACGATGAGCACTTCGGTATCCTCATCGGCCGCAAGTATCGTCGCCGGCACGCCAATCTCGTTATTCTGGTTGCCTTGCGTTGCGGTAGTCTTGAAACGCTGGGAGAACACGGAGCTCAGGAGATCCTTCGTCGAGGTCTTGCCCGTGGAGCCCGTCACGCCAATGACGATGGCATGCAGTCTGTCGCGCCAGGACCCCGCGATTTTCTCGAGTGCCTCGACGCCATCATCGACGACGATCATGGGACAGGCAAACTCACCGGCAACGGCGATGACGTTCTCGGTGGGCATGCGCGTGCAGACGACGGCACCCGCTCCGCGCTGGATTGCCGCACGCACGTAATCGTTGCCATCGACACGCATGCCGGGCATGGCGAGGAAGATGTTATCGGGCATGATGGTGCGCGAATCCCAGGTCAGCCCCGAGACGATGCGACGCAACGCGGTCTCGTCACCGATATACTCACCGCCCGTGACCTTGGCAATGTCGGAAACAGAAATATCCATTGCTATGACTCCAACTCCTCTATTGCCGCAGCGGCGACCTCGCGGTCGTCGAAGTGGTGTTTGACATCTCCGATAATCTGATAGTCCTCGTGACCCTTGCCGGCGATGAGAACGACATCGCCCTCACGGGCCTGTTCAATAGCAAAGCGTATGGCCTCGGCACGGTCCGGTATGACGGTGTAGCGCTCCTCGCAATCCTGCATGCCCGCGACGATCTGCTCGATGATCGCATTAGGATCTTCCGTGCGCGGATTGTCGCTCGTCACGATGGCGAAATCGGCTGCGAGTGCGGCAGCGCCCATCTTGGGGCGCTTGCCATGGTCCCGATCTCCGCCACAACCGAAAACGCAGAATATGCGGCCTTGCGTGACGGCCCGCACCGCATCAATGGCCTTCGCGACCGAATCGGGCGTATGCGCGTAATCCACGAGTACGCCGAAAGGCGCATGCGTTCCCTTGGCGCCCGTGACGCGTTCGAGACGTCCGGGGACCTGGGGCGCAGATTCGAGACCGGAAACGATTACCTCGTTGGTAAGGCCAAGCGCCATACCGATGCCGAAGGCGATAAGCGCGTTCTCGACATTGAAGCGGCCGACGAGCGGTAGCGTCAGATGCAGCCACTCCCCCGCGGCCTCCACGTCGATGCGTGTCTCGCGGGCATCAAAGCGCGCTTCCACGAGGCGTACCTCGCAATCGGCATCGGAGCCGACGCGATACAGCACACGGCCTGCATCGCTGCAGAGCTGCGCCATGCGCTTGCCCGCATCCGAATCCGTGCAGATGACGCATGCATCGGGCTCATACTCGGTGAAGAGACGCGCCTTCGCCGCGAAGTACTCCTCCATCGTCTTGTGGTAGTCAAGATGATCCTGCGTGAGATTGCTGAATGCAGCCACCCTAAAGTGCGTTCCCCTGACACGCCCGAGATCGAGCGCGTGACTCGAGATCTCGCATGCACAGGCATCGACATGTGCATCGACCATCCGGGCAAGAAGCTCCTGGAAATCACGTGACTCCGGCGTGGTATGCGCGGAAGGGTAGATTTCGTCGGCAACATGGCACTCGACCGTGCCGATGAGACCGGCGCGCATGTCGGCATGTCTCAGGAGATGCTCGACGAGAAAGCAGGTGGTCGTCTTGCCATTCGTGCCCGTAATGCCAACGACGTCGAGCTTGCGCGACGGGCTGTCGTAGAAGTTCGCCGAGCAAAGCGCCAAGGCAGCGCGCGCATCCTCGACGAGAAACTGCGGCGCATCAATCTCGAGTTGACGCTCGACCACAAGGCCAACGGCACCATGCTCGAGCGCATCGGCGGCAAAATCATGCCCGTCGACGACGGTACCGGGAACGCAGAAGAAAAGCGCACCTGGCTTGACGTCACGCGAGGAGAACTCGAGAGCGTTCACCTCGTACGGGCCGTCCTCGCAGTGCAGCGCCTCATGGGCCACACCCGCGAACAAGGATTCTATGTTGCATGCACTCCGCATCATTGTCTCTTCGCTCTTCCCTACTTGCTCTGCGCGTCAATTTGGTAGCGCTTCGTTGCGTATGTCATGATCTCGGAAAAGACCGGGCCACACAGGCCGCCGGCGCCAAGATTCGTATGAGGTCTGTTTACCGTCACGAGACAGATAAGATCGCTCGAGGAGCCGTAGAGCCAGCCGCAAAATGACATGACGTATGCGTTTTCCTCGTAGCCGCCATAGACGCTTGCGATCTCGGCCGTGCCCGTCTTGCCCGTGACGGTAAATCCGTCGACGGCGGCTTCCTCGCCCGTTCCCTCGGTCACGACGGAGGTGAGCATCTCGCTTACCTCCTTGCATACGCCCGCATCGGCAACGGTCTCGCGCTTCGTCAAGTCCTGCATAAGACGTTGCGCAGTCTCGGCGTCGTTGGGAACATCGGTGAGGAAGTGCGGGGTCACGAGCGTACCACCCTGCTCCAAAACACCATAGGCGCGTACGAGTTGCAGCGGCGTCACGGTAAGGCCCTGCCCAAACGTGACCGTCGCACTCTGCACGCCATCCCAGTCCTTGCTCTCCTCGAGCTGGCCGGCCGTATCGCCGGGGAAGTCGCACCCGGTCTTCGTGCCAAACCCGAAGGCGTGATAGCTGTCGTAGAGCTGCACGAGATCAACCTCGCGAGAGACGAGCGTCGTGCCCGTGTTCGAGGAATCGGCCAGAATCCTGCGCAGGCTCATATCCTCGAAGGGATGGTCATGCGAATCGGTGATGACGGTATCGTAGACCTCAAGGGCATACGGAACCTTGTAGGTCGTGTTCTCGTCGATATTGGCGTTATTGGCAAGCACCGAGTACGCCGTGAACGCCTTGAAGGTCGATCCCGGCTCGTAGATGTCGGTCACGGAGGCGAGCTTGCCCACCTCGAGCTTGTAGTCGCAGAGCTCGTCGAATGGGTTTACCTCGCTCGGCTGACCCGACGCCGCTATCGCCGCCGCTTCCTTCTCGGCTGCCTCGTACTCGGCGTTGCGCTCCTCGTCGCTCTTCTTCGCGTATGAACAGGCCGAATAGACCTCGCCCGTGGCCGCATCCATCACGGTAATGCTACCGCCTTGCGCCTCCGTGTCTATGACCGTCGCCAGAAGCCGCTCTTCGCAGAGCTTCTGCAGGTTGATGTCGATGCTCGTCACGATGTCCGTGCCATCGACCGTCTCGACGCGGGAGGTCTCGCCGTTGGTGATGGGAATGTCGTTCATGCCTCGCTCGAAGACGATGCTGCCATCCACGCCCTTGAGCAACTCGTCGTACTCGAGCTCGAGGCCGGAAATGCCCTTGCCATCGATGTCGACCACTCCGACGACCTGACTGCCCACCTCCCCGTTGGGATACACGCGTTTCGTATCATCGAGATAGTGAATGCCCTTGAGCTTCTCATCGCTCAGACGGTTCTTGAGGGCTTCGGCAGACACGGTATCCGCCTTGCGCTGGATGTAGGCGAACGAAAGGTCGGGCTGGTCGATGATCTTGAGGTAGTCTTCTTTGGTCTTGCCGCTATCCTGCCCCAGGACCTCGGCGAGCACGGTGGCGAGACGGTCGGGGTTCGTGACCTCCTGAGGATTCACGTAGATGGTCGTCGCATCGACATTGGATGCTATGACCTCTCCGTTGCGGTCGTAGACGGTGCCACGTCGCGCAGAGAGGCTCACCTCGGTCGTATGGGAAGATTGCGCCATGCGGGCATACGCCGGGCCACGGATGACCTGGATGTAAATGAGGTTTGCGATGATGGCGACGAGAAATACCGCAAAAAGCACGAGGATGATCCAGTCCCTGGACCATCGCTCCGGCATCACGCTGTGTGCTCTGTCTTGACTATGCCTCATACAAAGAACCTACCCCGTGCTTGCGGCAACGTAGTCTTCGACGTTTTGGAGCGTGCCCGTAAGCGATATTGATCCGTCCGCATTCAAAACGACCTTGCCGGGAATGACGACTTTCAGATACTTGACGGTAGGTGGCGCGATCATGCCAATCTTGCTTGCCTCTTCCTCGATGCGCGTCGAGCTCGACAGAATGGAATGCTGAATCTCAAGCTCGTTGGTCTTGGCCTGGGCACTCGTCAACGTGCTCTCGATCGTATTGACGTTGTCGAGCATCGCCACTGTCGAGGCAGAGAGCCATACGCGCACGGAACACAGCACGGCGATGGTGACGATGATGACGAGAGCGAGCTTGAAGGCGAAAGCATGCTCGGGGGAGATGGCCTGCAGCGCGGGATTCGACGTGCGCTGTCCGGGAATGACATGGACATCGGGACGCGCCTGGCGCTCGGGCGCCAGGTCACGGGCAGCCTGACCGGCAAACCGAGAATAACCGTAGTATTGTCGAGCAGCCTGCGCCATGATAGACGGGCGTCCTTTCTACATTACAGCTTCGTTGCAACCCGTAATCGAGCGCTATGCGCCCGGTTGTTCTCCTCAATTTCATCCGCAGCCGGCACAAGCGGCTTACGCGTCTCGACCTTCAATACCGGCTTCTTCCCACACACGCACACCGGAAGCTCCGGAGGACAGGTGCAGGGATTCTCCATCCGACGGAAGCAGTCTTTCACGATGCGGTCTTCAAGCGAGTGATATGAGATGACGGCGATCCTGCCACCTGGGTTGAGCCAGCGTATGGCCGCCTCAAGCCCGCGAGACAAGACGTCAAGTTCATGGTTTACCTCTATGCGCAGCGCCTGGAACGTACGTTTGGCGGGATGACCGCCCTTCTTACGCGCGCTTGCGGGTATTGCTCGTTTGATGATGTCTACCAGCTGAAAAGTTGAATTGACGGGCTGCTCGCAACGCGCGTCAACAATGAAGCGAGCGATACGGGCAGCCCACTTTTCCTCACCGTATTCACGCAGGACCCGAGCGAGATCATCTGTGGTGTAGGAGTTCAGAATCTCTGCTGCGGTTAGAGTATGTGTACTCGGGTCCATGCGCATATCGAGGGGAGCGTCTTCTCTATACGAGAAGCCACGCTCAGGAAAATCGAATTGTGGAGAACTCACTCCGAGGTCGAAGAGGACGGCATCGACGCCTGGTACGCGCGCCACGACGAGCAACTCATCCAAATCAGCGAAGTTTCCCTTGAGCAGAATCGGGTCCGAGTCAAGTCCCGCACTGTCAAGTCGCTTTCTCGCCGCCTCAAGCGCCATGTCATCCTGGTCGATGCCGATGAGCGTACCATGAGGCGCGATGCTTCTTGCTATCGCTTCGGAGTGTCCCGCTCCGCCGAGTGTGCAATCGAGCGCTGTGGCTCCATCGTACAATGCGAGTGCATCGATGCACTCATGGAGCAGAACGGGAATGTGCCGGTATTCAGCTGTCAACGTGCCGTCCCTAGTCTTCCAGGAAACTGCCGAACGGATCGATGGAATCCATGTACTCATCAAGGGCCTGGCTATCCCAGATCTCGATATGATCGCCCTCGCCGATGATGGTCACGTTTTTGTCGATGCCGACTTTTTCACACTGCTTCGGAGAGAGTTTGACACGCCCAGCGGCATCGACAGCAACCGACTCCGCACTCGAGTTGAGATACTTGTGCAAAGCGATGTGCTTCTTGCTGCGCGGGTTATAGCCCCCCTCTTCGCTATCGAAGAACGAATCCATCCACTCGTCGTACGCTTCATCTGAAAAGACGTACAACGCCTTGCCAAAATCCGCATTGGCGACCGGAACGATCGTCACCTCATCTGGCAGGGCCTTACGGAACTTAGCCGGCAGGGAAACGCGGCCCTTGTTATCAACGCTATGTTGATATTCACCGCGGAAGCGCATTTCGTCACATCCCTCGCCGTCCCGAAAATTTGGCGACCCTCCTGGCTATGTTTGATTTCTACGTTTCTTGGAGGGTCGCAGCGAGAATAATATCCCATCACATCCCACTTCACAACACTATTATGGGCATTTCTCCCCATATGACCCATCTAAATATCCTCCCATTCCCCGGAGATTATCGAAATCTGCACAAGATGTTGTGTTCGGCATTTTGTCTAACCGCATTTGTGGGCTCTTTGAGGGGTGGGGCATTTCCCCAAAATTTTTTATGGATTTCGCATGATTTGGGCCAAATACCCACGCGAACGGATTCGCGTGGCATCCTCATCGTTTTTCGAACAGTACAATGGACCTGTACACCGAAAGACTCGACCCGAGGAGCTCGTCATGACACACAGCGATGCGCAGAGCAATTGCGTACTCTACCTCTCGGACGTTCACGGCGAATTCGATACCTTCGCCTATCTGCTCGATGGCTGGCGCGATGACCTGCGCTGGGCTCATCTCGTCGGCGACATCTACGATCGCGGTCCCGCCCCGGACAAGATTATCGATCTGCTCATGGCCTATCCTGATGCCGACATCCAATGGGGCAACCATGATGTGGTGTGGATGGGTGCTGCGCTCGGACAGCCTGGTTGCATTGCTCATGTTGTGCGTAACTGTGCACGCTATGGTAATCTAGACATCTTGACTAGTTCATACGGAATCAATCTGGAACCCCTGGCGACGTTCGCGCTCACCGCCTATGCGGATGACCCCTGCGACGCATTCGCGCTCAAGTCAAACCCCGGGCTCACTGACGCGGAACTCGAAATGAACGTCAAGATTCAAAAGGCAATGGCAGTTCTGCAGTTCAAGGTCGAGGCGGCGCTCATAAACAAGTATCCCAGTTTTGGGCTCGAAGATAGGAAGCTTCTGCATCTCATCGATTACGACGCCAAGACCGTCGTCGTCGATGGCGTCATCTACGAACTCACCGACATCTACTTTCCCACCGTCGACCGCGATGACCCGTATAAGCTCACCGATGAGGAGCAGGCCGTCATGAACTACCTCGTGGACGCATTCACCGGCTGCGAAAAGCTCGCGCGGCACATTCGCTTCCTCTTCGAGCACGGAAGCCTGTACAAGATTTGCGACGGCGATTTGCTTGCGCATGCCTGCGTGCCGCTCAACGACGATGGCACCCTCAAGGAGGTCGACATCTTCGGAGTAACCTGCAAGGGCAAAAGTCTCTACGATGAGGCGCAGAAATGGGTGCGCACGGCTTTCGAGTCCAATGACGAGGCCATGCGCGAGAAAGGCCGCGACCTCATTTGGTATCTGTGGCTCGGGCCGGGCTCACCGCTTTTCGCCAAGAGCAAGATGGCGACCTTCGAGATCTACCTCTGCAAGGACAAGGCGGCGCGCAAGGAGGTCAAGAACGCCTTCTACTTGCTACTTGACGAGGCAGAGCCGTACGAGCGCATCTTCGAGGATTTCGGGCTCGATCCCGCTCACGCCCGCATCATCTGCGGTCACGTGCCGGTCAAGGCAAAGGACGGCGAGAATCCCGTTAAGGCGGGCGGCCGCGTCATCTGCATCGATGGCGGCATGTCAGCGGCGTACAGCAAGACGACGGGACTGCAGGGATACGCGCTCACGCGCACAGACGAGCACTTCACGCTTTATGCCATCAAGAGCTTCGACAAAGACACGAAGACGATCGTCACCGAAGCCAGGGAGATTGCGCCACGCTAAGAGTGGCGCTCAGGCGCATGGTGCTTGCCAATGATTCGCACCCGAAGCTCCAAAATCGTTCGGCTGCTACGGAACTCGTGCGCAAGACCAGCGCGCTCAAACAGTCCTCGCAAGACCGCCTCACGATTTTGGAGCTTCTGCTCATCGGGCGGCGCGCCACGCGCCCAAGCGCTCCCTTGGACCTCCGCTCGACGACTTCCCTGCACACATGTTCGCGACTATTTCACCCGCTGCAATACGGCGGCGAAGTGGCCATCGGGGCCGTCGAGCGCGGGAAGCGTCGCAAACGAGCCTTCGTCGATGCGCCAGGCATCTTGTGGCTGTGCCGCGAGAAAAGTGTCGACGACCTGTTGGTTCTCCTCATCGAGGATGCTACAGGTCGCGTAGACGAGCGTGCCACCCACGGCAACGTGGCACGCTGCCTCATCGAGCAACGCGCGTTGCAGCTCCGCGAGGTCGCTTACGTCATCGGGCGTAAGGTTCCAGCGTATCTCGGGATGACGGCGCATCGTGCCCGTTCCCGAACACGGCGCGTCAAGCAACACGGCATCGTAAAGCGGTAACACCCCATCGATACCGTCAAGATCACGCGCATCACCCGTGAGCGAGAGCACGTCCTCGATACCCGCCTGCTGCATGCGCTCGGCATGGAGCCGCGCGCGGTACTCGTGAAGGTCGACAGTATGAATGGGCACCGTATGACCGAGCGTCTCGAACGCCCGGCTCTCCAGCAACATCGTCTTGGTGCCTCTCCCCGCCCCTATCTCGAGCATCGTCCCATCAAGCGGCACAAGGTCCGCCACACGTTGGGCCGAGAGATCGCAGGCGAAGGGGTTATCGGGATCAAACGGGTTGTCCCGCAGATAGCGCGGCGCCGGACGTAGGTCCGCCTCCATGACCGTCGTGGCAACATCGCGCCCGTACTGCGCAGCGAGACGCTCGGCGAGCCACAGCGGCATGCCGAAGGAACGCGCCCAGGCGGCATCGTCCGTACTCACATCGCCCCAGGGAAAGTCACGCGCGTCACGGGCCATCTTATGCAGCACGGCATTGGCAAAACCCGCAGCGCGTGGCGTCACGCAGCGCACGAGCTCGACACCCTGGTCCACGACCACGTGCTCGGCTTTGTGCAGGAACAGCAATTCGTAGGCTGATATGCGCAACGCATCCCGTACCTTGGGTTTGACATCGCGTGGCGAGGAGAGCGAGCGATCGATGGCCTCGTCAAGGGTGCCCCGGCACATCACGGCACCAAAGGCGAGCACCTGGGCAAAATCGAACTCTTCGGGAGGAAGCCGCGTTGTCTCTCGTGCACTGCTCACGAGCTCGCGCAGGTACGCGTCGCGATTACGAACCTCGCGGGTAAGCTTGAGAGCGAGCAGGCGAGCAGGCGTCGCTTTGCTCGCACGACGTCCGTTAGCCATAGACCGGCAGCTTGTGGTAGTACTCGGGCAGGACGTTCCAGGTAAGATCATCACAGTCGTGCAGACCGGCAATCCATGACTGGGCAGACATCACGCGCTTGTTCTCGGGTTTGACCTCGTCAATCTCGACCGCACGACCTTTGAGGCCAAGATAGATGTGCTTCTTCTCGAGCACGACCTCGCCGCGCTCCAAGACGATATCGGCCGGATGGGCGCGCAAGATGGTGACCCGGCGTCCGCATACCACGCAACGGGATGGCGTACGATGCGAGGAGGCCTGCACGCGTCGCAGGAACTCGGCATTGGTAAGACCGGGGCGCAGCAGCGTCTCGTCCTTGGAAACCTTCTCGGCGTAGGTCACGAACTCGGTATCCTGCTCGAACCACTCGTAGGTACCCGCCTCGACCTGCGGAAGCGCCTCGAGCAAGCCGGCAGCGCCGATTTCGGCAAGCTCGTGAAGCAACTCCTCGGTCGTCTTGTGTGCAATCTCGACTGCACCGAGCGTATGGTAGGCACCCGTATCAAGACCCTCCTCCATCTGCATGAGGCAGACGCCAGCGAGCTCGTCGCCATTGAGGATGGCACGCTGTACCGGTGCGGCGCCACGCCAGCGCGGCAGCAGAGAGCCATGGATGTTCAGGCAGCCAAAACGGGGAATGTCCAGAACCTCGCGCGTGAGCAACGCACCGAACGCCGCCACGATAATGACGTCGGGGGCAAGCGAGGTCAGATGCTCGACGACGCCATCCTCACGCAGCGAATAGGGCGTGAAGACCGGCAGGTCCAGCTCCTCGGCGCGCATCTTGACACGCGTCGGCTGCATCTTGTTGCCGCGGCCGGCATGTGCGTCGGGACGCGTATAGACCGCGCTGATGACATGATCGGGAGATGCCGCGAGCGCATCGAGCGCGGGTAGGGCAAAGGAGGGCGTGCCCATGAAGACGATATTCATTGTGCATCCACCTCCATCAGCGGTCAGGACCCAGATAGCGAGCTTTCCTACTGGCCAGTTGCGACGCGATATTCCCTGAGCGCCTTGAGACGGGCGATGGGATCTGCGCGCTCGATGAGCGTCACGCCGTCCAGATGGTCCATCTCGTGTTGCATGCATATTCCGAAGAGATCCTCGCCGTAATGCTCGACCTCGTTGAAATCGGCATCCAGGCATCTGACCCTCACCCACTCCCAACGCTTCACGTTGACGGACAGGCCCGGGAGGGAGAGACAACCCTCGGTCGAGGGAATCTTGTTATCTGAATGCTCGATAATCTCGGGATTGATGAGCACGAGCGGACGACTGGGCAAAAGCTCGCCGTCTTCGTCTTCGGTCACGTAATCGGTATCGATAACGACCATGCGCTTGAGCAGGCCAACCTGCGGCCCGGCAAGGCCGACACCATCCGACCCGTACATCTCCTTGAACATGTTATCGACATAGCGCAAGACGGTCTCGTCACCGGGTTCGACCGGTTCGCAGACCTCATGCAACACGGGATCGGGAAATGTGTAAACTTGCATGCTTCGCCTCGATTTCGACAAAAGGAACCATTAGTTTAGCAGATAGACGCAAGACCTAGTGCAGGTTTTGCTGAGCGCGCAAGGCGCTCTCTTCGCTCATGCCCATGGTCGAAAAACGTTCCTTCATGAACGCATCATCGTAATGTTCGTTAAACCACACCTGCACCTCGTTCTCGACGGGCAGGCCAGCCTCACGTTGCGACCAGCAATCAAGTGCGAGCAAGGTCATGATGGCATTGACTACCATGAACGTGAAGACAAGCACCGTAATGATCGCACGCCACTTGAGCGGAATGATATCGACAAGTTGCATGACGCCGGGCAAGAGGATGCGTATCCACACCAGACCGCAAAGCCCCCAAGCGCAGGCGTGTGCGAAATCCGTTCTGCCGTCGATCGAGAGGAAGGTGCCGGAATAATCCCAGGCAACTACGCCAAAGGCAGTCTGCATGTACCAAGAGACGAAAAACTCGAAGGCGGCTCCGATGAGACCGGAGACGACGAAGATGAAGAACGCATTGCGATACCACATACGATTGAGCGCAATGGTCATGAGCAAGGCACCGAAGCCATAGATGGGCGAGAACGGCCCCCATAGAAGTCCTGCGCGACTCTCCCAGACGTGATTGACAAGCAGGCAGAAGATCATTTCCATGCATAGGCCGAGCACGCACGCCGTCATGAAAATCCAGAACAAGTTGAAGAAATTAAGCGGGATGTAGCCACGACGATCAGGGTCTTGCTCGTAGACCTTCTTGCGAGCCTCCTTGCCCTCCTTGAAGGGGTTTTTGAACGCCGGCGCGCGATCGAGGTTGGGATCATTGTAGATTTGGTAGGCAATGGCACAGATGAACTGGAACAAGTAGGTGATTTCGAGCCAGACAACGCCGTTGAGGGCAACGCTCGTAAGCAAGCCGGCAAGCAGGAAGACTATGAGCACACGCAGGAGCATGCGTGCCTCGAATATCTTGCCCTTGCGGTCGAGCCTGATGAGAACAATAAGGCCGGCGAAGTTGAGCGCGGCGAGAAAGCCGTAGACGATGGCGACGATGCCGTAACTGTTGACCGTGCCGGTGAAGAGCTCGGTCAGGTGTCCCCAGCTCAGCACGCATTGCGAGATGACCTGCAATACCGAAATGCCGAGCGAGATGATGATGAGCGCGGCGATGATACGGTTGGCCTTGGGAATGGTCGAGGGCGGCACCGTCTCGTGCAGCTCCTCGCCAAAGTGCTCGGCAGAGTGCTCGATGCGCTCAACAGAGTCCTCTACGCGCTTTTCGACGTCTTCCCTTACTTCCCTAATCGCGTGCTGTGCCTTGCGCTCCGTGCGGGCAAAGGCGTTGGGCCGTACGGTCAGCGGAATCTGCTTGCGCTTGTCTTTCTTTTTATCGGCCACGGTGCCATCCCCTCTCATGCAATGACATCTGGTTTCGCTTGATTGGTAACGCGCATCTTGAAGACACTCGCGAGCAGGTCGTCAAACTCGTCAGGATAGTCGATATCGCGTTCGGTGACCACGCCATCCCTCGTTTCCTTGATGCGGCGCATGGAAAGCGTGACACGACCCTCCTCGCCATCGATGCATACGAGCGGTCCCTTGAGAAAGCGCGACGATGGATCGGTCTCGAAGAAGGTGCGGCGTGGGTCGAAGTCGGCCGGCTCGCGAGCCACGTCGCGGAAGGCGAACATGAGCGACTCGTCGCCATTAACGATGCGTATGACGTGATACCAGGACTCGCCATCGACGTCGATCTCGTCGATGCGGTACTGGCAGCGCCCGTCATCCTGTACGATGCCCGGCGTAAAGCGAATGGGTGCGGCGATGTTGTAGGCAAAGCCGACATCCGTGATCCAGGGGTCCGATGCGGGATTATCGGGGTCGGTCACCATGAGAAAGACATGGTCGAATTCGTCCCCATCATCGTAAATGCGTCCGCCCCTAAGCTCGAGGTCGAAGCCGAGAGCATGGAGAGCCGCAGCGTAGAGAAAGTTGAGCTCGTAGCAGATGCCGCCACGCCCACGCCCCACGATCTTGTCGAAAAGCCCCTCTTCGCTCAAATCTAGGGGAACCTTGCCCGCAAGGATGTCGAGGTTTTCGAAAGGGACCGTCTCGAGATGGGCCCGCTGCATCATGCCGATGCCCGCGATATCACGTGTGGGCTCTTCGTCAAGGCCGATGCGATCGAAGTAGGCGATGAGATGTTGCTGGTCCAACGGGTCTCCTCGTTCATTGTTGACTCGATATTAAAAGGCCAGCGACACAAGCCGCTGGCCTGATGTTTCATGGTGGCCCTGATACGATTCGAACGTACGACACCCGCTTTAGGAGAGCGGTGCTCTATCCCCTGAGCTACAGAGCCAGCTCGCAGTATTCTAGCAGAGAACGACAAGGCAGATGAGACACATTGGACAGGTACATCTGTCTCATTTAAACCCAAATGAGACAGATGTACCTGTCCAATGTGTCTCATCATTCCGCCGAACGCACGGTGAGGACGCCGTCATCGACGGAGAAACGCACGGTCCGCGCTCCGTAGCGCATCTCGTAGACACGCTCGGGGTTATCGTGATAAGCCGGGCGTGGATCGCGTGCCAGGGCAGCGAGCACGGCCGTCGCGTCATCGCCCAGGCGCTCACGCAGCGCGTCATCGCAATCGACGGTGAGCACACCTTCGTCGGGATCGGACGCAAAGCCGCCTCGTGCATCCGGATGCGCGTCTGCATAGGGGATATATGGTTTGATGTCATAAATGGGCGTCTTGTCTAGAAGGTCGACGCCGCTTACCTCGAGCACGGTGCCCTTGCCCTTCGTCTTCTCGACACCATCGAGCTTGACGACGGAAAGCCCGAGCTCGTTGGGACGGAATGGCGAGCGCGTCGCGAACACGCCGCATTTCTCGTTACCGCCCAGGCGCGGTGGACGCACGAGCGGCGAGAACTCGTCTTGCTCGACCTCGGAAAAGCCCCATATCAGCCACAGATGGCTAAAGGTCTCGATGCAACGCAGGGCATCGGGGTCACGGTACTTGGGCTCGAAGACGATGGTGCCCTTCGCCTCGGCGACCAGTCCGCTTTGCCGTGGAATTCCGAACTTCTCAGGAAACGGTGTGCGGATGTGCGCGATAGGTTCGATTTCGTATGTCTCGGAATGAACCATTATTACCTCATAAACCTAGGAAAAGCCTGCCGCATATTCAGACTTCTCGAACAGATGGGCGTTTTTCGCAAAGCGAGTGCGAGGACTGTCTGAGCACGCGGTCTTTGCGTGCGAGTTCCGCAGCAGCTTTGCGAAAAACGCTCATCGGGTGTGAGAAGAAGTCTGAATAGGCGGCATGGCTTTCCCTCCCTTAAAGCGTCTCGATGAGCGCGAACAGCTCGTCGACGATTGCGTCGGCGGGCACGCGACGCAGCTTCTCGCCTTTCGCGAAGAGCAGACCCTCGTCACGCCCGCAGGCCACGCCCACGTCGGCGAAGCGCGCCTCGCCCGGCCCGTTGACGACGCAGCCCATGACCGCGACCTTGAGCGGCTTGTTAATCATCGCGAGACGGCGCGTGACCTCGTCGGCGATGGGAATGAGGTCGACCTGGCAACGGCTGCACGTGGGGCAGGAGACGATTTCGGGCTTGCAGCGGCGCACGTCGACGGCGGAGAGGATATCGAAGGCCACGGCGATTTCCTCGACCGGATCTGCCGTGAGCGAGACGCGCATGGTGTCGCCTATGCCCTCGGCAAGCAACATGCCAAGCCCTGCAGCAGACTTGATCGTACCCTGGCGCACACCACCGGCTTCCGTGATGCCGATGTGCAGCGGCACCTCGGGCAAACTCTGCGAGAGGCTCCGATACGCGTTCACGGTCGTCATCACGTCATGCGCCTTGGCCGAGACGACGATGTCATCGAAATCACGTTCGCGGAAATGCTCCACGAAGCCCTCGGCCGAGAGCGCGAGCTTCTCCGCTTGGGTGAGGTCACTACGCGCAGCAAGGGCATCCTCGAGCGAGCCCGCGTTGACACCGATGCGTATGGGAATGCCGGCTTCCCCCGCCGCCTCGATGACCGCATCGACCTTGTTCATGGCGCCGATATTGCCCGGATTGATGCGCAGGCCCGCTGTATGCTCATGACAGGCTCCCACCGCAATTTGATAATCGAAGTGCACATCGGCAACGACGGGCAGTGGGCTTGCCTCCGCGACCTGCCCGAAACGCACAATCGACGCGCGATTGGGAATGGCAACGCGGACAATCTCGCAGCCGGCCTTGGCCAGGCGCTCGATTTGCGCGAGGTTGCCCTCAACGTCAAGCCATGGCCCGTCCGGACCATCAATCATGGGGATATTGGTCATCGACTGCACGCTGACAGGCGCCCCTCCCCCAACGGCAACCTTGCCGACATGTACACGACGCGTCGCGTTACGAGGCGTTTCGAAGTCCATGGGCTACCCCTTCAGGAAGAAATTGACGATGTCTTGTCGCAACAGGAAGACGAACAGAACAAGTAGCAGCGCGATGACGATAAAGGTGATCACATTGACGACGCGCGCCGGCACCGCGCGATGCGTGACGCGCTGAATGACCTCGATGAGGATACGCCCGCCATCAAGCGGTGGCAGGGGCAGCAGGTTCACGACGGCAAGCGACAGCGATACGATTGCGATGATGAAGAGCAGCGGGACGATGCCGGCAGATGCCGCCCGCTCGCTCATGACGGCGATACCGACGACCGAGGTCGACTGACTGAGCGTCTCGCCCGCCGTAGCGGGATTGAAGAGGTTGAGATAGCCCTGCACCGTGAGCACGAGGTACTCCCAGGACGCGCCCAGCGCCTCCAAGACGGGCAAGCGATACTGCTCCTGACCAGCGTATATGCCGAGGCGCGGCGAGCCGTTCTCGTCCATCCCGACGATGAGCGTCGTGCTCGTCGTCTGTCCATTGCGTTCGTAGGCGACGTCTATCGCCTCGCCCGGCGCAAGTCCGGCGATGACGGTGGACAACGTCTGCCAATCGGGCACGTCGGTGCCGTCAATGGCAACGATGGTATCACCCGCCTGCAAACCCGCCTCTTGCGCGGGACTGCCCTCGACGACATCGCCAAGCGTCGTCGAGGCAACGGTCAAGCCGATGCCGCAGAAGATGACGATGAGCAGGATGAAGGCAAGCAGCACGTTCATAAACGGGCCGGCAAAGAGCGTGACGAGCCGCTTGGGAAACGACAGCGCGCGATAGGTGTGCGAGCGCTCCTCGTCGAGCAACGCTTGCGGATCATCGACCTCACGTGCCTGCCCAAGCTCGAATCCATCGCGTGCCGGTGCGGAATAGACATCGTCAGGACCGTGCTTCTTGGGCGCGATGATGGAGCCCCAGCCATCCAGAATGACGAGCGCCAGCTCCGCGGACTCCGCATCGAGGTCGCAGCCCAGCGCGACGTGGGATACGTCAGCCGTGCCGTGTCGATATACGTAGGCGAGCACCTTGGCCAGATTCGGGTTCTCGACATCGCCTTCCATGCCCGCGATGCGATTGTAGCCACCTAGCGGAATGCAGGTGACACCGTAGCGGCATCCGTTTCTCTCGAAGCCGATGTTGGGGCCCGGCATGCCGATCATGAACTCGGTCACACGCACGCCAAAGGCTCGCGCAGCGATGAAGTGGCCAAGCTCATGCACGAGCGTGAGCACGCCGATAATGACGATGAACCAGAATATGATCGCGAGGATGTTCACGAGACGGACTATCCCCTCGCTAGAATGTCGGACGCGAGCGCACGAGAGCGCGCGTCGATTTCCTCGAGCTGCTCGAGCGATTCGACCGGTTCGCTTCCCATACGCTCCATAACCTGCTCGACGGTCGCGTCGATATCGGTCAGGCGGCAGGCATCGGCAAGGAAGGCCGCCACGGCGACCTCGTTTGCCGCGTTCATCACGCAGGGAAGCGTGCCACCTGCGCGACCCGCCTCAAGCGCGAGCGTCAGGCAGCGGAAAGTATCCAAATCCGGATCGAGGAACTCGAGTGACGCCATCTGGGTAAAATCGACCTGCGCTGCCGGGCTTTCCCAGCGATGCGGATAACTCAGCGCGAACTGGATGGGGATGCGCATGTCGGCAACGCCCAGATGAGCCTTGACCGAGCCATCGACGTACTCGACCATCGAATGCACGCATGACTGCGGATGCACGACAACCCGGATGTCATCCGTCTTCACGTCGAAGAGATGCTGCGCCTCGATCACCTCGAGGCCCTTGTTCATGAGCGTCGCCGAATCGATGGTGATCTTGGGTCCCATGTTCCATGTGGGATGCGCAAGCGCCTGCGCAGCCGTCACCTGCGAAAGCTCGTCGCGCGTCATGCCACGGAAGGGGCCACCCGAGCAGGTGAGCCAAATCCTACGCGCCTCGTTTGCGAATTCTCCCAGATAGCACTGGTAGATTGCCGAGTGCTCGGAATCGACGGGGAGCAGGGTATCGTGCGTGGCAAGCGGCATGATGAGATCGCCGCCCACGACGAGCGACTCCTTGTTGGCAAGCGCGAGGATGCGGCCCGCCTTGAGCGTGTCGTAGGAGGCGCGCATGCCCGCCTCACCGGAAAGCGCGTTAAGCACAATGTCGACATCGTCAAGTTGCGTGAGGGCCGCAACGGCGGCGGCGCCAAATCCGACAGACACGTCGTCATCAAGTTGTGCCAACGCAGGAGCATCGCGCACGGTCTCATCGCCGAAGGCAAGGTGCTTGCAGCCGAACTCCTGCGCATAGCGCACCATCTCGTCGACACGTCGGCCTGCCGCGAGCGCAACGACCTCGAGCTTGTCTGGATGCATGCGCACGACGTCAAGCGTCTGCGTGCCAATAGAACCAGTCGCGCCCAGAATGACGAGACGCATCTTGCTCATGTGCGTTCCTTTCCTACAGTGCGAACCCTATGAATGAGAAGATGTAGGGGGCACCGGCGACCATGGCATATGCCGCCACGGAGCCGAAAATGACCGAATCGCAGCGGTCGAGCAGACCACCGTGCCCAGGCATGATGTCACCCGAATCTTTCGCAGAAAACCCGCGCTTGATATGGGACTCCGTCAAATCGCCGATGATGCCCGCATAGCCCACGACCAAACCGGAGATGACGGCCCAGACCCAACCAAAGCCGCAATCGGGAACGAAAACGACGATAAGCACCCAGAAAAGCACGCTGAACACCATGCCGCATGCGACACCCTCCCAGGTCTTCTTGGGCGAGATGTGCGGAGCGAATTTGTGCCTGCCAAATGCCGAACCACCAAGGTAGGCAAAACCGTCATTGGCCCAGATGCTTCCCAAGACCAGGAAGCACATGAGACCACCTTCGAAACCGGGAATGACACCACGCAGCATCACGAAGGAGGAGAGCATGAGACCCGTATACAGATAGCCGAACAGTGTGAGCGCAACGTCGACAATGGTGTCCTCCACGTGCGCGAAGTAGCGCATGAGCATGATGATGCCCGCGATGAACGAGACGGTCAAGGCGGCAACGGCCACATGCCCGGTCTGGACAATAAGGCACATGGCCAGGGGTATGAGACCGGCCGTGACGGTGCCGATGATGATGTAAGGGTGATAGCCATTGCCCTGCGCCATGCGAAGGAACTCGTAGCAGCACAGGGCAGCCGTTGCGGCGATGACAATGACCGTCGTATACCACGAGACGAAGGTCGCGACGGATGTAATGGTGACGTACACCGCACCGACACCGACACGACGACCGAGGTCCTTGACGTTAATTGCCATCACACACCACCGATCATTTACTCATCGACCCTTCCGAAGCGACGATTGCGCGCTTGGTAATCGAGAAGCGCGCGCAACAGCTCGTAGCGATCGAAGTCGGGCCAGAGCACGTCGGTGACGTAGAACTCAGAGTAGGCAAGCTGCCAGAGCAGGAAATTGGAAAGACGCATCTCACCGCTCGTGCGAATGAGGAGATCCGGATCGGGCATGCCGGCCGTGTACAGATGAGCGGATAGCAGGTCCTCCGAAACCGCCTCGCTCGTGAGATCTCCGATCTCGACCATGCGCGTGATTGCGCGGACCGCATCGGTAATCTCGAGGCGCGAACCGTAGTTGACCGCGATGGCAAGCGTCATGCCACCATTCTTGGCGGTACGCTTCTCGGCCTGCTTGAAGATGGTGCGCGTCGTGAGCGGCAGGTCCTCGACACGACCGAGCAGCTTGATCCTAACCTTCTCCTCGTCAAGGCCGTCGACCTCAGCGCCCATGGTCTTGGCGAAGAGATCCATGAGACCCGTGACCTCGGTCTTGGGACGGTTCCAATTCTCGGTGGAAAACGAGTAGATGGTGAGGTAGCGCACGCCGATATCGTTGCAGGTGGTAATGGCTTCGCGCACGGCGCGGATGCCAGCCTTGTGGCCCTCGCCGCGGTCAAGGCCGCTTTGCTTGGCCCAGCGCCCGTTGCCATCCATGATGATGGCAACGTGCTCGGGGATTCTGCTCGTATCGAGTGCGTATACGTCGAGCTCTGCGGGAGGTTCGGGAAAGATCTCCTCCAGTGTGGATGGTCTCTCGCTCAAAAATGCTCCCTAGATCTCCATGACCTCGGCCTCTTTCACGGAAAGGGCCGCGTCGATTTTCGCGATGAAGTCATCGGTGAGCTTCTGAAGCTGCTCTTCTTCGCGATGCTGCTCGTCCTCGCTGATCTCGCCGTCCTTCTTGAGTCGCTCGATCTTGTTCTTGGCATCGCGGCGAGCGTTGCGCACGGCAACGCGGCGGTTCTCGGCAGCGGCCTTGCACTCCTTGACGATCTCGCGGCGGCGCTCCTCGGTGGGAGCGGGAAACGGCAGGCGGATGATGCCCGAGCCATCATTATTGGGTGTGATGCCCAGATTGGCAGAGAGGATGGCCTTCTCGACGGGTCCGAGCAGGGACTTGTCCCACGGCTCGATGGTCATGAGGTTGCCCTCGGGAATCTTGATGGCACCGACCTGTGAAACGGGCGTGGGAACGCCGTAATAGTCGACCTTCACGTTGTCGAGGATGCTCGCCGAGGGACGACCCGTGTTGAGTTTCGAAAAATCCTGATCGAGCGCCTTGACCGCACGGGCCATTGCCTCTTTTGCCTGATCGAGTTCTTCTGACACTTTGGGTCTCCTTCTCTAGCTGACGGTCGTTCCGACGTGCTCGCCCTTGAGCACGCGATCGATATTGCCCGGCTTATGCAGGTTGAACACGATGATGGGAATATCATTGTCCATGCACAGCGTCGTAGCGGTCGAGTCCATGACGTGCAACTCGCGCGAGAGTACTTCCATGTAGGAAATCTCGTCGAACTTGACCGCATCGGGGTTCGTGTGCGGGTCACTATCGTAGATGCCATCGACCTGCGTCGCCTTGAGGATGGCCTCGGCATCAATCTCGCAAGCACGCAGCGCAGCCGTCGTATCGGTCGTGAAGTACGGATTGCCCGTACCACCGGCAAAGATGACAACGCGCCCCTTCTCGAGGTGGCGGATGGCCTTGCGACGGATATAGGGCTCGGCGACTTCCTGCATGCTAATGGCAGACTGCACGCGCGTGAAGACGCCGGCGCGCTCGAGGCCCTCTTGGAGGGCGAGGGCGTTCATGATCGTTGCCAGCATGCCGATGTAGTCGGCCTGGGCACGGTCCATGCCCTCGGCAGCACCAGCAAGACCGCGGAAGATGTTGCCGCCACCGACGGTGATGGCAAGCTCGATGCCACCATCGACAATCTCGCGAATCTGCGAGGCAATCTCGCTAATGACCTTGGGATCGATACCATAGCCTTGCTCGCCTTGCAGCGCCTCGCCCGACAGCTTGAGTAAGACACGCTTGTACTTGTAGTTGCCCATGTGGCTCCCCTTCTCGGGATGGAATCGCAATTAGAGGCGCTCGACGAAGCGGCCGTCGCGCGTGTCGATCTTGACCCTGTCGCCAATCTCGAGGAAGAGCGGAACCTTGATCTCGGCGCCCGTCTCGCAAACGGCAGGCTTGGTACCGCTCTGGACGGTGTTGCCCTTGAAGCCGGGCTCGGTCTCCGTGATCTCGAGCTCGACGAACATGGGAGGCTCGACGTTGATGAGCTCGCCGTCGGCGTATTGTGCCAGGCAGGTGTCGCCCTCCTTGAGCCACTTCTCGTTATCGCCGATGATGGCCGCGGGGACCTCGGGTTGCTCGTAGGTCACAGGGTCCATGAAGTAGAACGTGTCACCGTCGGTCCAGGAATACTCCATCTCCTTGGTCTCGAGACGCACATCGTCAAACTTGTCGTTGGGCCTGAAGGTGTACTCGACGACGCGACCCGTAGAGACGTCCTTGAGCTTGGTGCGAATGAAGGCACCGCCCTTGCCGGGCTTGACGTGCTGGAACTCGACAATGGTGCAAAGCTTGTTGTTGTACTTGATGCACATGCCGTTTTTAAAGTTTGAGGGCTGAACGCTCACTTTTCACTGCCTTTCTCTCGACATATCCGCACTATTCTACTCTATCGACCCGCAAACGTGAGGGTCAGCTTTGAGCGTGCGCAAAATGCCCGTAATTGTGCGAAACGCATCCGATTCTTGCTCCCGGCAGACGTTTCCGTACAATGGAGCGCATGTGCAAGCAGCCACTTCTGTCATTTCGACCGGAGGCGCGAAGCGGCCACTTCCGTCATCTCGACCGGAGGCGCAAGGCAGTCTGTCCTGTCATTTCGACCGGAGGCGCGCAGCGCCGGAGTGGAGAAATCTCCAACAGCAGAGATTTCTCGACTTCGCTCACTGCGTTCGCTTCGCTCGAAATGACAGGGGCTATTGTCATCTCGACTGGAGCGGTCGCGAGACCGCGGAACGGAGAGATCTCCTTCGCTCGGGATGACAGGGGCTATTGTCATCTCGACTGGAGCGGTCGCGAGACCGCGGAACGGAGAGATCTCCTTCGCTTGGGATGACAATAGGTATGGAAAGGTGTGGAACATGCGGGCGTTACACAGAATCGAACAGGTACAGAGGCTTCTCGAGGACCAGGTTCTCGATGCGATCATCGTTCGGGCAAACAGCGACCTGTTCTGGCTCACGGGTTTCGAGGACGTCTTCGACAGCGAGCAAGCTCATGTCGCCATCATCACGCGCCAGGACTGCATCCTGCATACGGACACGCGCTACGTGACCGCCATGCGCGAGAAGGCCCACGAGGAAGGCATCTGGCAAATTGACGCCTCGCGCGAGCGTGAGGTCGAGTTCATCGCCCACATGCTCAAGGAACTTAAGCTCGTCACGGGACGTGTCGCCATTGACGAGACCATGCCGTTGAGCCTCTATCGCAAGTATTCGGATGCAATGCCCAACGCGCGCTTCAAGGAGCGCTCCGATGACATTCTCAAGCTGCGTGCCGTCAAGGATGCCGATGAGATCGTCCTCATGAAGCGAGCCCAGGCCATCGCCTCGGAGGCGTTCATGGAAACGCTGGAGGATTTACAGCCCGGCATGAGCGAGCGTGACGCCTCGATCATGCTCGAGTTCAACATGAAACGCCTGGGAGCAAGCGAGCTCGCGTTCGCGAACATCGTCGCAAGCGGACCCAACGGCGCCAAACCCCACGCCATACCGTCAGAGCGCCAGTTCGAGCAGGGCGACTTCATCGTCTTCGACTTCGGTGCACGCGTGGGCGGATACTGCTCGGACACGACACGCACCGTATGCATCGGTGGGGCAAGCGAGGAGCAGATACGCGTCTACGAGGCCGTACGCCGGGCAAACGAATGGGTTGCCGCAAACATCAAACCGGGTGTAACAGGCGCGCAGATGCATACGCTCGCCGAAAGCGAGCTTGCCAAGGCGGGCTTCGAGCACAAGATGGGCCACTCGCTCGGGCATGGCGTGGGTATCGATATCCATGAGCTTCCCCTGCTCTCGCCTACCAACAAGGAAGCGCTTGTCGCTGGCAACGTCGTGACCGACGAGCCGGGCATCTACTTACCAGGCGAAATGGGCGTGCGCATCGAGGATTGCGGTGTCGTCACCGAGACCGGATTCGAGAGCTTCTGTGACATCACGCACGAGCTCATGGTGATCGAGTAAGGCATATCTATACCTCTGCCGTCATCTCGACCGGAGGCGTGCGGCGGCCACTTCTGTCATTTCGACCGGAGGCGCGCAGCGCCGGAGTGGAGAAATCTCCAACAGCAGAGATTTCTCGACTTCGCTTCGCTTCGCTCGAAATGACAGCGCGCGACGTGGCGTCTCCGCTCGAAATGGCGGAGCCACGTCATATCACGCTTACCCCAAATGTTCCAGCAGCATGTCGACGCCGCGCAGGTAGCCTTGAGGTCCGAGCCCCTTGATCTGCCCGATGCAGGCATCGGCGAGCACGGAGTGGCGTCGGAACTCCTCGCGCTTCGAGATATCGGAGATGTGCACCTCGACAACCGGTGTGGTGACCGAACTGATCGCATCATGCAAGGCGTAGCTATAGTGCGTGTGCGCGCCGGGGTTGTAGACGATACCGTCATAGACGCCCTGGCTCGCATGTATCTTGTCGATAAGCTCGCCCTCATGGTTGGACTGGAAGCAATCCATGTCGGCACCATGCTCACGCGCATAGGAAACCGTATCAGCCTCTATGTCGGCGAGCGTCGTCGTGCCGTAGACGTCAGGTTCGCGCTGCCCCAGCAAGTTGAGATTGGGGCCGTTCATCAACAGCAGCCTCATGCTTGCCCCCACATCTTTCCGCCGTTTTGCTCGATGAGGCGCTCCTTGAGCGTGCACCAGGCCCGCAAATGCTCCATGATGACGTCATCGGGCACGGCCACGAGCTTCCACTTGGCGATGTCCTCGAGCAGAACGAACCTGACCTGGCCGCCACGTGCCTTCTTGTCGCCCTTCATGAGTTTGAAGAGGCGCTCCGGTGGCGCCACCCACGGAAGCGCTGGCAAGCCCAGCGAGTCGAGCAGGCTATCCGTTGCCTTCACGACACTCATGTCGCAGCCAAGCATCTCGACCGAGAGACGTGCTGCGAAACGCATTCCCTCGGCAACGGCGCGTCCATGCGCGATGGTGCCATAGCCCGCAGCGTTCTCGATGGCATGTGCGAGAGTGTGTCCGTAGTTGAGACACTCGCGCACACCGGCGGACTCGGTACTGTCCTTGCTCACCACGGATGCCTTGAACTCGGCGGTCATGTAGACCGCCTCCTCGAGCAACTCGACGTCATGCGCCATAAGGCCTGCGGCGTTGTCACGCAGCCATTCGTAGAAGGAACGACGCGGGGCCACGAAGGAGCTCTTGGCTATCTCGGCAAAGCCGTTTGCCCAGTCCTCCTCGAGAAGGGTCTTGAGGCAGCGAATGTCGGAGCACACGAAGACGGGCTGATGGAAGGTGCCGACGAGGTTCTTGCCGGCCTGAAGGTTGACCCCCGTCTTGCCGCCGATGGACGAGTCGACCATCGCGAGCAGGGTCGTGGGCACCTGGATGAAGTCGATGCCGCGCATGTAGGTCGAGGCGACGAAGCCGGCCAAATCGCCCACGACGCCACCGCCGCACGCAACGATGAAATCATCGCGAGTGAAACCATAGCGGGCGATAGCCTCCCAGAGCTCATTGGCGAGTTCGACGGACTTGGAGGTTTCCCCCGGCGCGATGAGCAGGTCGTAGACCTCGAATCCGGCCTCTTCGAGACGTTTCTTCACGAGCTTGCCATAGGCAGGCCCCACGTTCTCATCCGAGATGACGAGGGCACGCTGGCAATCCTTGAGATCGCGTGCCGTCGAGGAGAGTGCGGAAAGGGCACCGCTCCCGATGCGGATATCGTACACATGACCGCCCGGTAAGGCGACGTGGATGATGCGGTCTCGGCTCATAACAGCCCCTCTCGTTCCAGAGCTTCCTTGCATTGGTTGGCCACCTGATAGACGCTTTTGCCCGATGACTCGATGGTGATATCCGCAACTTCACGGTACCAGGGCATGCGTTCGGCATAGATTTCATCGACGGGACGCTCGCCCGAGAGCAGCGGTCGCGTGGAGGGATTCGAGATGCGCCCAATGGCCTCATCACATGGCACGTCAAGAAAGACGACCGTGCCGAGGGATTTGAGTATGGGGCGGTTAACCGGATTGCAGACGATGCCACCGCCACAGGAGATGATGGAGCGGCCCTCATGCTCGAGGCTACGGAGGGTCTCGGTCTCGATGCGCCTGAAACCCGCTTCGCCCTCCTCGGCAAAGATGCGGGGGATCTTGCGGTGTTGAATTGCCTCGATACGATAGTCAAGGTCGATGAGCGAAAGTCCCGTGATGGCAGACAGTTTGCGCGAGACGCTTGTCTTGCCCGAGCCCATGAACCCAACGAGGAGTATGTGATCGTTGCATGTTTCGCGCGTCATAATGCGATGCGCTCCCGATATGCATCGCGTGCAGAGATGATGTCATCGATCACGTCGGCACCGAACTTCTCGAGGTAGGCATCGGCGAGCACGAAGGCGACCTCAGCCTCGGCCACGACGGCCGCGGCAGGCACCGCGCACACGTCCGAACGCTCCTTGGATGCCTTGACGGGCATGAGCGTGTCGGTATCGACGGTATCAAGTGGCTGCATCATGGTTGGAATGGGCTTCATCGCACACGTCATGACGAGAGGCTCGCCGTTGGTCATGCCGCCCTCGAGGCCGCCGGCATTGTTACCGGAACGGGTGAAGCCACGCGCCTCGTCATAGTAGATGGAATCGTGCACGAGGCTTCCAGGACGCCGCGCTGCCTCGAAGCCCAAGCCAAACTCGACGCCTTTGATGGCGGGGATGGAAAACGCCGCTGCGCCCAGACGCGAGGTGAGGCGGTCGGGACCGGAAGCGTAACTGCCAAGGCCGGGAACGAGACCATCGGCAACGACGACGAACTCGCCACCGAGCGACTCGCCCTTGGTCCGCGCCTCATCGATAAGTGCCTTCATAGCCTGTGTCGTCTCCTCGTCGGGGCATCGGCATTCGGATGCCTCGATGGCTGCGCGCTCGATCTGCGCGTTTTCGGGCAGCTCCACCGTGCCGATGCGGCGCACGTAGGAATAGACCTCGACGCCGAGCTCGGCCAGGAGCGCCTTGGCAATGCCGCCAGCTGCGACACGCGCCGCCGTCTCGCGTGCGCTCGAGCGCTCGAGGATGTCGCGGGCATCGTCGGTCGCGATCTTGAGCATGCCGACGAGGTCCGCATGGCCAGGACGCGGACAGGTCTCGCGCTTCAGGTCGTCTGGAGCCTCCCCGTTTGGCGCCATGCGGTCAGTCCAGTTGGCGAAATCGTCATTGACGACCTGCAGGGTAACGGGCGTGCCGAGCGTTTGGGAAAAGCGTACGCCGGAGAGTATCTGCGCGGTGTCATGCTCGATCTTCTGGCGACCACCGCGACCATAGCCGCCCTGGCGACGTGCAAGATCGCGATTGATCGCATCGATGTCGATGGAAACGCCCGCCGGCATGCCGGAGACGATCGCCGTGAGCGCTGGTCCATGCGACTCCCCTGCCGTGACAAACTCCATGATCTTCCCTTTCCCTCTATTGGCCCGCGCGATCTTGCTGTGCGGTCTTGCGTGCCTCGAGCTCCTCACGCGCCAGCACGATGTTCATCGCCGCAATAGCGCATTCAATCATACCCTCGTCAGGAGGATTCGTCGTCAGACGCTGCATCTGCATACCAGGCCACAGAATGATGCGGACAAGCTTGTTGTCTGGATGCGTACCAGCCCACTTGACCGTCACCTCGTAGGATACGCCGGCAATGAGCGGTAGCAGGATGATGCGCGTGAGCATGATGAGGACGAAGCGCAATGGGCCTTCGGTGACGCCCGTCAGATCGACAAGCGCGTTGATGGGCTGACCAAGCGCCGTGTAGACGAAGATGGCGATGAGCATGACCATGATGATGAAGGCCGTGCCACAGCGTACGTGTAAGCGCGGAAAACGCATGGCGACCCCGGGCTCGAGCGATTCGCCATGCTCGAAGCAGTGGATGGTCTTGTGCTCGGCTCCGTGATAGCTGAACATGCGCCGGATATCCTTCATAAGGCTGATGAGCCATATGTAGACGATGAAGATGGCCACGCGCACGATGCCATCGAAGATGTTCCAGGCGACGGAATTCATGCTCGACTCACCGAGAACGAGGTTGCTCAGCGCTGCGGGCAGGATGATAAAGATTGCGATGCCGAGTACGATGCCGACGAGCATCGAGATGGTCATGAGGGCGCTCGTACCAGCGGACTTCTTCTTCGTCTCACCGTCCTCGGCGAGCTCGTCCTCTTCCTCGTCCCAATCGTAAGCATGCTCACTCGAGATGCCGAGCGCTTTGTAACCAAGCGCCAAGGATTCCACGAAGGCGGTGCAGCCACGGATAACGGGCCAGTACATCCAGGCGTTCTTCTTGCGCCCGGAAGCCAGATCGTGTTCCTCGGTGTAGATCTCACCGTCTGACTGGCGGACGGCAACCGCCCAATTATAGCGACCGCGCATCATGATGCCCTCGATGAGCGCCTGCCCACCGATATGCGTCCGCGTTTGGACGTCGCAATCTGCAGCAAATGCCTTGCGTGATTCGCTCAAAGCCTACAACTCCACTCGCTGCCAGGGATTACCGCAGGTCATCTTGCCTTCAGGACATGCGCCCTTCACGCAACCAGGGCCCGCCTGCGCAAAGATGAGCGGCGCAGTGGGGCGTACGAGCTCGAGCATGCGACAAGCGACCGCACGAATCTCCCATTGGGCGCGATTGCAGCAGCGTAGTTCGAAGAAGTGGAGAAGTTCGCGAATGTTCATGGTCACGACGATCTTGGTCTCGCATGCATTGGGCAGCAAATAGCGGGCATCCTCGGCGGGGACGCCTCGTTCGACGAGATCGGCGTACGCTTTAAACGCGGCACAGGCAGCCTGATCGTACTCGGCCTCGGCACCGGCATCGATAACGGTCTGCGGTACGATGAACTCCGGCTCCTCCTTGAAGGTGACATAGCGTTGCGACTGCTGGTTGTACGAAGCGAGACGATGACGAACGAGCTGATGCGTCATCGCGCGCGAGACGCCGTCGATGGCAAAGGTATAGCTCGCATGCTCGAGCGTCGAGAAGTGACCGCTCTCGAGAATGGTGCGTAGGACCTTCTCGATGCGCTCCTCGGACAGGGTCTCCATGAGCTCGGCGGCGCCCACGGGGGCATAGCAAAGCCGCGCTGCCGTCGCAACGGCGCGCTGGGGATCGGGCGTGTGATAGAGCAGCTCGACGTTCATGAAAGCATCCTTTCCAAGGGCGTGAGGTATGAAGCGCATGGCTTCATCGTCAACGATTGCACCATACTAGTCAAAAGCGCGAGTTAGTATGGGAAGAGAACGTAAACATGCACCGAATCGTCAGAATTCGCAAATCAGCGGTGCAAATAAGCTAGGGCGCTATGCTCCCTGATGGGTCATCGGCAGCAGGAGATTGCCGTGCCTCGAGCGCCTGCGTAATCCGGAAGAAGAGATCGGAATATTGGAGATAGAGCTCCTCGTCGGCCTTCTTGTCCTCGAAGATGCGCTTGCCCAACTCGCAATACAGCTCGTCAACCTGACGAGTCAGGTCCTCGGCGCCCATATGTGATGTGTCTCGATACGTCATATCGACTTTCATACACGAAAAAGCTTCTACAGAGCGATATGCAGTGTGCAAAACGCCTTTATCTGCCTTTGCTATAAATCATATACGGTTTGTTGTTTCTTAGCCCAACGCCCGCATCATGCTATCACATACGCTCAGGAAATGGATTCGCAGGGCCTGCAGAACAGGCGTCTGGTCGGCGCCGCGATCAACAGATTCAGAGAGGAACAGGGCCTCTCCCTGCGTAAGCTCGCCCACATGGTCGGCATGGACTATGCCTACATCTGCAGCATCGAGGGCGGCAAGGCAAATCCCACCCTTGATGCGCTCTCCAAAATCGCATCGGGCCTCGACGTGGAGATCGTCGATCTCTTCACCAGAAACGACGGAGGTCCGGACTACGCGATGAGCAAGTTGAAATGAGGATATGAGAAGTCAAGGGGTTCATGCAATGGCTCGCGTCACGTACTGTCGAAGCTTCTGCGCATTTTCCTTGCATGTCTAGGAATTCTCGCCGTGAATCCTAGACTTTCGTCGAAAATGCGCATGCAGCACCGACAAGCCCTAGACTCTCGGCAAAAATGCGCACGAGACGCCCCGCAATCCTAGACTTTCGGCAAAAATGCGCGTCGATAAGGCTCTGCAATACACTACCTTACAGAAGAATCTCGAAACCTAGTAGGAGGCGGACTAGTTGGTTGTGGACTGTTGGGGCATGGATATCGGGGCTGTCCGTCGACCTAGGCCCAGCCGGCATCAACGTCTCGCGGCGTCTTCCCCTCCTGCAACCGCTTGCTCATCAGGTAATTCGCAAGCGGCACGCCGTTTCTGACCGCACTGTTCTCGCGCTCGGCCGCATATCCCACATGCTCAAAGAACGGCTTTGCCGTTATCGACGAGAACAATGAAACGTGTTCTTTTCCTCGTTCGACCGCCATATGCTCCAGCTCTTCTAGGATGGTGCTCCCTATGCCCTGACCCTGTCTGTCCTTATGCACGAAGAGCATGTCGACGTCGCCCTTGTCATCCAGACTCCCGAATCCAACGATGATGCCGCGTTCCTTGACGCTGGCCGTCTTCTGCCCCGCAAGTTTCTTGACGATTTGCGCACGGTGCTGGTCGTCGCAGGGCGCCCAAGCATCGAGCTGATCGGCTGCGTAGTCGCGAGCGTTGACCGCATGAACCGTGTCGCAAAACAACCGTGCAGCCGCATCGTAATCGTCGGCAAACAGGGAGTCGACCTCAAGGTCGCCTAAAAGGGTCTTGCCTGTATGGTTTGCTCCACCTATCAGGATGATCATTCCTCCAACCTAGCACCAAGACAAACAAGGATGAGTTAAGCATGATTCGATGTTTTATACTACGCCGTCGAAAGCACATGCAGGTTCTCAACAGCCCACAGGCGACTGAATTGGGACGAGGCGAAAAGAAGCCGGGGCTGCAACGATTCGTCCCCACTGCAAACTATTGAGAAGGAAGAAGAGCATTGCCTGATTACTTGAACATTGCAGAACAGGTATGCATGCTCCGATGCCCGAACAACCGCGATGCCTATCGCGCCTTGCAGTCACTGCAGGAGACAAGCGACTTGGATGATGCCGTCTATGCTCATATCGATACCTTCATCGAGATGATGCACGATTCCAGTTCCTATGTTCGGACTCGTGGGCTGACCCTGATCGCCTGCAATGCAAAGTGGGATGAGGCGGGACGAATCGATGAGACCATCGACGAATATTTGAATCATGTGACCGACGACAAACCCATCACAGCCCGACAGTGCATCAAATCTCTCCTGAAACTTTCCGAAGCGAAGCCGCATCTGGTACCGCGCATCGCACCCTCGCTCAGGCACGCCGACATACCGCGATTTGCTGACAGCATGAGGCCGCTCGTCCAGAACGACATATGCGATGCACTGCTCGCTCTGGACCCTATGCAATGAGGCGACATCGGCAAACCCCAGTTCAGCGGTGCATGTAAAGACCTTTTGACATGGCATGGCGCTTCCAAGCCAACGATGTAAAGCAGTCTTGGTAGTATTTTCTTACCGTAGATGAAAACCTCGTCTCGTGGAAGGAGACGCCTGTGGAGCTGCCCGAGCAATTAAAGGCCAATCGCGAACGTCTAGGACTGTCGCAAGAGGATGTCGCCCATGCGATCTACGTATCGCGCCAGACGATATCCAGCTGGGAGAACGGCAAGACCTATCCCGACGTGCAGAGCCTGCTGTTGCTGAGCCAGCTCTTCGGAGTCTCCATAGATGAGCTCGTGAAAGGAGACGTGGTTACGATGAAAGAAATGATTAGCCGAGATGCTTTGGCAATGGAAAGGTCAAGCTGGGGAGCGGTCTGCGCCGTCTTGGCAGGAGTCGCCTGCATGGTGGGCTGGTGCGATATCTGGCCTGACCCTTCCTTCATCCCGCATATGTCATGCGGCGCACTTGTCGGTATAGGTCTATTCATCGCGCTCTTCTCGCTGGCTCTGTTCCTCGCGTTTCGGATTGAGCGAATCAAGAACAAGCATAATCTCGTGACGTACAAGGAGATAAGCGCGTTCATGGACGGAAGAGATGACGTTGCCGAAGACGGCTCTTTCGGGAGAAGACACAGATGGCTGAGCAATATGGTGAAGCTTGTTTGCGGTGCCGGTTTCGGTTTGGTCGTCGGGTTCGTGCTCACAGCTATCGTAGCTAGCCTTAATTGAACTTCACCGCGAGCACGGCCGTCCGAGAGTTGTCTGGAGAAAACAGCGCTACGTCCTGCGTCACCTTCGCTACGCACCGAGCTCGGCGGTCGTGTACGTGCCATAGCCTTCGTAGCGATAGCTCGCGTCGATACCTTTCATGTAGACCTGGCGATCATCGATGCGGTCGGTCAATGCCTCCGCAAGAAGCGCTTTGATCTCGACGTCCTTCAAGGGGCTGCGCTCCATCGCGGAGAGGTAGTCTTCCTTGCCCACGCGACTCCAATCCACCACGACGCCGAGCTCACGTCTCAAGATCGCGTCGAGCCAGATGCGCATGCTCCTACCGTTTCCTTCCCTGAAAGGATGGGCGACGTTCATCTCGACGTATTTCTCGATTATCTCGTCGAAGGTCGATTGCGGCATCCTATCTATCGCCGCAAGCGCATCATCGAGATAGAGCACAGAGGCGAAGCGAAAACCGCCTTTTGCGATGTCGACAGTCCGCATCTGACCAGCAAAGTCGTAGACATCCTGGAAAAGCTGCGCGTGAACTTGCGCAAGACCTGCAAACGTCCCGATTTCGAATTCATCGGACATACCGCTCTCGAAGAGCTCGAGCGCTCGCATCTTGCTGAGCTTCTCCTCCTCGTGAGCCAACTCAATATCATCTTGTATGCCGAGCTTGTTCTCGAGAGCCATGCGTTCCTCGTCTTCGAAAAAAAACGTCTCGAATGTCCCCTGCAGGTATCATCGAAAGCACGACGAGATTATACCTCTCGTTCGGCCTGGCCACGCTGCGAGAGGACTAGGCCCGCGATGGTGAGCGCCAACCCGGTGACGATGGGCACGGTGAGTGGCTCGCCCAGCAGGATGATCGAGGCGGTCGCCGTGATGGCGGGGACGAGGTAGATGTACGTCGTCGAGACCACGGCGCCGAGCCTGCGCACCGCCACGTTCCAGGTTACGAAGCACGCCGCGGAGGCGATTAGTCCCAGGAAAAGCAGATTCGCGAGATTATACCAGGCAAGCGCCTCGTGCACCGCGAGCAAGTCGCCACCAAGCAAAATGCTCGTCGGGATGATGAAGACGAGACCCCAGAGAAAGGTGCGCTTGGTGGACGCGATGGTCTCGTAGCCAAGTTCGCCGATGCGCTTGACAAGCATCGAGTAGACGGCCCAGACGACGGCCGCCAGAAGAGCGAGCAGGTCGCCGAGATATGAGAGGCCGCCAAAGGCCGACATCGCGTCATCGCCACCCGTGCTCACGCCGACGAGCACGAGACCGCCCATCGCCAATAGAAAGCCGATGACGAAGCGCACGCTCAGGGCGGAGCGATCCCCGCGCGCCATCGCGATGATCGCCGTGAACAACGGCGAAGCCGCCACGATGACACCCACGGCCGTCGCCGTCGTGAATACGAGCGCGATGTTCTCGAGCAGGTAATACGCGGCGATGCCCGTCGCCCCGGCAAGGACGAAGAGCCATTCGTGACGACGCTCATGCAAGTGCATGATGCGCGGGCGTAGAGCGCAGAGTGCAATCGTACCGATGACGAAGCGAATCGCCAGAATCTGCAACGGCGTGAAATCGACGAGGAGCACCTTGGTCGAGACGAAGGTAAGACCCCAGACGAGGATGGTGAACAACGCGACGAGATGGTACCTCACTGAACGTCGCCCCCGGTAACCATCGCGCGATAGGCAGCGGGCGTCGATCCGATGCGCTGCCTGAAGGCACGCGTGAGATGGGCCTGGTCGGAAAAGCCGGTTGCGGCCGCCACGTCAGCAGGACTCGCCCCACGGACAAGAAGATCGCGAGCACAATCGACCCGCATCGAGAGGAGGTGCTGGGACGGCGTGATGGAAAACTCGCTCTTATACGCCCTGATGAGCGCAAACTCCGAGATTCCCTCCCGCCGTGCGAGCTCGCCCACCGCGACGGGGTCTGCCATATGGCCACGCAGATAGGCATACGTCCTAAGCGCGGCCTCGCGATTGCGCCGTGGGACCGATGCGATTGATTCCGCCACACCATCCCTCGAAAGGGCATCTCGCAAGGCGAACAGCGCATCCTCGGCCACGTATCTGTCAGCGGCGCATTCCACGGCATCCGCAAACATCGTGAACGCATCACGCGCGCCACAGTTTCTCAGAACCGGCCCCGCAAGTTTTGTCGAGCCAAACGCGCGCGCAGGCAAGGCGAAACTGTCGTACGCGAAGGCTCCTTCCCCACTTTGAACGCATCCGTGTACGTCACCGGGATTGAATACGACGACATCGCCGGGCACAAGCGCATGTGTCTCACCATTGCACTCGAGCGTCCGCATGCCACGACGAACAAAGCCGATGGCATAATGACTATGTGAATGAGACGCAAACGACTGTAGAAAGCCCTCGTAGGTCCTCCGTTCGCCCTCGATATGGCGCAGTGGCGTAACCACGCATGAGGGACTCGCTTGCGTCGGGCTGACCGCCTCGCCTTTTCCGATATAAATCATGCCGTGCCATTCCAGTCAACACGCTTGCCATTGCCAATGTCTCGCAAGCATACTGCCATAGCGAGAAACATTCTTGAACATAATTGCGCAGACGAACGAAAAACGCCGCCCCGAATGGGACGGCGTTTCGAGCTTCTTTGGATGCGAGGGTTACTCGGCGCTCTCCTCGGCAGTAGCCTCCTCGGTGGCCTGCTCGGCCTCGGCTGCCTCCGCAGCAGCCTCGGCGACCTCGGACACGCCTTCCTCTTCCTTGGCCTCGTCCTCGGCAGCAGCAGCTTCCTTCTCGGCCTTCTCGGCATCACGAGCGGCTTTCTCGGCGTACTTCTTGGCGCGCTCTTCCTTGGCGGCCTGCTTGGCAGCGCGCTCCTCGGCGGCCTTGGCGGCCTTCTCGGCGGCGGCAGCCTGCTTGGCGGCCTTCTCGGCTGCCTTGCGCTCCTTGAGCTGGTCGGCAGCGGAACCGAACTTGTTGGAGAAACGCTGGACGCGTCCGCCGGTATCGACGAACTTCTGCTGGCCCGTGAAGAACGGGTGGCACTCGTTGCACAGATCGACGACGAGCTCGGGTTTGGTCGAGCGGGTCTTGAAGGTGTTGCCGCAGCTGCAGCGCACCGTGCACTCGACGTAATCGGGATGGATATCGGGTTTCATTCTTGCTCCTTTGATGTGCCTTAGTTTCCGACCAAGGCGTGAAACAGTCTAAAGTATGATACCAGCATCTCATACGCATAGCCAGACCTTATTTTGCCATATCGCCACATATCGATTTGTTCGCATCGTATTTGGAAAACGGGTGTACCCTTGGGCGAAAGACAACAGACCAAGGAGCAGGTCATGGTCGAGAGAAGATATCGCTCGTCGCAGCCTCGGCGCCAAACACAATCCCGGCGCGCGCCGCAAACCCAGCATTCGACTCGCACGCGACAGCCATATCATCAGCAGCACCAGAGAAGCAACTACACGCAGCGTCAGGCGTCACGAGGCTCTTCCAACGCTCGGCCACCCCGCAATCGTTTCCTGCTCGTCATCCCCATTCTCGTCATCATCGTGATTGTGTGCATCATCCGCTTCGTCGCCTGCGCACCCGCCAACGAATCCACGCAGAGCATCGCCACTTCCTCCTCCACGAGCACCGATGTATCTGCAGCCAGCGATCCTGCAGACAATAAGGCGACCGCAATCGCGACTGACCCCCAGGAACGCACCAAGACGAGCGCTAGCGCCAACGACGTCAAGCCCACCGAAAGGGTCGTCTACCTCACTTTCGACGACGGGCCCTCGGGACATACCCAACAGATACTCGATACGCTCGACAGCTACGGCATCAAAGCCACGTGGTTCATCCTCGGCAACACCGGTCACATCGATACGGTCAAGGACATCTGGAATGCCGGTCACCAAGTCGGATTGCATTCCGATGAGCATGATTACGATTACATCTACGCGAACGCGGATAACTTCGTCGTCGACATTAACAAAATCGGCTCGGCCGTGAGCGAGCAGATCGGCTTCATGCCAACGCTCATTCGCTTCCCAGGTGGCAGCGTCAATGGCTACAACGCCGGTCGTTCGGACGCCTTCAAGCAAGCGGCAGCCGACCAGGGTTGGCATTACTTCGACTGGAACGTGAGCATCGGCGACTCGACCCAACCGCCCGCCCCAGTCGAGGCACTTGTGGAGAACATCAAACGCGAGGCAGAAGGGTGCAACTCCTGCTGCGTGCTCATGCACGATTCGGACTTCAAACCGACGACGGCCGATGCACTGCCGCAAATCATCGATTACTTCAAATCCCAGGGATACAGCTTTGACATCCTGACGGCGGATAGCTTCGGATACCATTTCTAGCCTACGATAGTCTCTCGGAGCAAGAAGAAACGCCCTGACTCGCGAAGAGCCGGGGCGTCATCACCAGATATGTGCAAGAAACAGCCTAGAGACTCTGTGCCGCCTTGGATGCCTTGCGAGCCGACTTGATGAGGAATTCGCGATTGGTCTCGGTCGCCTTGAGCGACGAAACGAGCATCTTCATCGCGCGCTCGGTGTTGTTCATGTTGGCAAGCAGGCTGCGCACGCCCCAGATGAGGGGAGCCTCCTGCGGATCGATGAGCAGCTCCTCCTTGCGCGTACCGGACGTGACCGGATCGATGGCGGGGAAAACGCGCTTATCTGCCAGAGCGCGGTCGAGCTTGAGCTCCATATTGCCCGTGCCCTTGAACTCCTCGAAAATGACCTCATCCATCTTCGAGCCCGTGTCTACCAAGGCAGTGCCCAGAATGGTGAGCGAGCCACCGTCCTCGATGTTGCGAGCCGCGCCCAGGAACTTCTTGGGCGGGTACAGCGCCGTGGAATCGACACCACCGGAAAGAATGCGACCGGAAGCCGGCTGGCCGAGGTTGTACGCACGCGCCAGACGCGTGATGGAGTCGAGCAGAATGACGACATCCTGGCCGTTCTCGACAAGGCGCTTGGCACGCTCGATCACAAGCTCGGCCACGGCGATGTGGTTCTCGCAGGGCATGTCGAAGGTCGAGGAAATGACCTCGCCGTTGATGCTGCGCTCCATGTCGGTGACTTCCTCGGGGCGCTCGTCGACGAGCAGGCACATGAGGTGCACCTCGGGATTGTTGGCGCTGATGGCAGCCGCGATGTCCTTGAGGACGGTCGTCTTGCCTGCCTTGGGTGGCGAGACGATGAGGCCACGTTGACCCTTGCCGATGGGAGCAACCAGGTCGATGGAACGTGCGGTGAGCGTGTCTTTGCCATGTTCCATGAAGAGGCGCTCGTCGGGATAGACAGGCGTGAGGTTCGCGAACTTCACGCGATGCGTGGGGCCCTCGAACGGCTCGTCGTTGAGGGTGACGATCGTGTTGAGTGCCGGATACTTCTCGTTCTCGCGCGGCGGGCGCACGCGACCGGTGATGTAGTCGCCCTTGCGCAGACCCTGGCGTCGCACGGTGCTCACGCCGACGTAGACGTCATGTTCGCCGGGCAGGTAGCCGTTGGTGCGGATGAAGCCGTAGCCATCGGGCAGCAAATCGAGTATGCCCTCGACCATGACGAAGCCCTCGGCCTGGAGGAGCGCATCGTAGACCGCGGATACGAGGTCGTCGCGCTCACCGTACTCGCTCGCGTCAACGCCGAGCTCGATGGCCTTGGCCGTGAGCGCGTCATCATCGAGCAACGCGAGCTCATCGCGCGTCGCCGACGGAACGATCTCCTTGCGCTGGTGGTTGTTGCGACTACGGCGATTGCGACGCCTATTGCGCTTGCCTTCGCGCTGCTCACCGGACTCAGCGTCATCAGCGCCTTCGGCGCTTGCCGCATCGGGCGTGGAGCCACCTTCGGCTTCGGAACCCGCCTGTGCAGGCGCGTCAGCCTTATCCTGGGACGCAGCCTCATCGCTCGCGGTTTCCGCATCGGCCGCCTTGGTATCTTCGGCTTTTGTGGCTTCAACAGGTTTATCCGTATCTTCAGTCTTCTCGACCTCGGCCTCAACGGGCTTCTCGGCATCCTCGGCCTTTTTGGATGTCCTGCGCTTACGCACGGGCTTCTTCTCGGGTACAGCCTCGGGAGCCTCATCTGCAACCGGAAGCTCGGGCACGTCGACAAGAGAGAGCTGCTCCTCGGCAACGGGAGCTGCCGAGGCTTCCTCGGCTTTCTTCGCCGCGGTCTTACGCGTTGTCGTCTTGCGCGTCGTGGTCTTCTTGGCAGCCGTCGTTGTCTTCTTGGCTGCAGCCGCCGTCTTCTTGGCTGTAGCGCTCTTTGACGCCGTTGCCTTAGCCGCCGTCTTGGTAGCGGGCTTGCGCGTGGTCTTCTTTGCCGCAGGCTTCTCCTCGGTTGCCTCGGCGGGGACTACGGTCTCTTCACTCATGCGTTCTTAACCTTTTCCCAGTCGGCCTTGAACTTCTCGAGGCCCTGCTCGGTGAGCGGATGATAGATACATTGCTTCATCGCACCGTAGGGAACGGTCGCGATGTCTGCGCCCATAAGAGCTGCCTGCGTCACATGATTGGCGGAGCGCACAGACGCGGCGATGATCTCGACCGGATGGCCGAAATCGTAGTTTTGGATAGCCGTCACGATATCATCAAGCTGGCCAAGGCCATCCTCGGCAATATCATCGAAGCGTCCGACGAAGGGACTAATGTAGCGTGCACCAGCGCGTGCGGCAAGCAGAGCCTGGGGCACGGTGAACACGAGCGTCATGTTAACGTCGATGCCCTCCTCGGCAAGCACGCGCGTTGCAGCAAGACCCTCGACGCAGACGGGAATCTTGACAACCATGTTATCGGCAAGCGCCGCAAGCGTGCGGCCCTGTTCGATCATGCCATCGCGATCCTCGGCGGTGACCTCGCCACTCACGGGACCATCGACAAGCTTGCAAATCTTGACAAGGTGGTTCTCGAAGTCCTCAAGCTTGCCACCAATACGGGCATAGAGGCTCGGGTTGGTGGTGACACCGGCGAGGGCTCCCCACGATGCAACCTCTTCGATTTCGGACAGGTCGGCAGTATCCAGGAAAAACTTCACTGTGGCTCCTTCGTACATTGATTGTCTTCACCGTTCGTGAACCTGAGCAGGGGTATGCAAGGAACGAAATTTCAAACGGGGATTGACTGTGAAAAGGAAAGTCGAGACGCTTGCCGCGCCTTTTGACTGTGCCACTATAGCATGACCTGAAAACCGCTACAATACACCTGTTTAGATAGCCAAGGTACTAATCAGCGAGTGTCTTTCGCACGCGTCCCAATGGGAGATGTACATGTCCATACCTCGTTTTTTCATGGAAGGCGAATTGCCCGAAGGCGATATCGTCACCCTCCCCTTCTCCGATAAGGAGCTCCATCACCTCACCGTACGCCGCATCAAGGAGGGCGAGCACATCGCCGCTGTCGCCGCTGGCGGCAAGTGCTGGGAGGTCGAAATCGTCACGATTGACGAGTTCGAGGTAACGGGTCGCTGCATCCAAAACATGCCGCTCGAGAAATTGCCCGACCTTACGCTCGTGCAGGGCATCTCCAAGGGCGACCGCATGGGACAGACCATCCGTCAGACAACTGAGCTCGGCATCGGTCGCATCATCCCCTTCCTCTCCGCATGCACAGTCGTGCGTCTCGCGCTTGACGAGCGCGGTCGCAAGGGGGATCGCTGGCGCCGCATCGCGCTTTCCGCTGCCAAGCAGTCGGGGCGCAACATCCTGCCCATCGTCGACGACCCGACGGGCCTCGATGATATCTGCCGCGAGCTCATGGACTACGATCGCGTCGTCATTGCCTGGGAGGAAGCCGACAAGCGTGCTGACGGCACACCATTGTCTGTCACCGATGCGCTCGAAGGCTGCGACATCGATAGCCATGTCGCGCTCGTCATCGGTCCCGAAGGCGGTCTTACCGCCGAGGAGGTCGAGGCGATCAAGGCTCTGGGAAGCTTTGTCAAAATCGTCTCGCTTGGCGAGCTTATCTTGCGCACCGAGACTGCCGGTACCGTTGCCACAGCCCTATGCATGTACACGCTCGGTGGCCTCGGCAACCATCGCTAGAGACATCAGCACCATACCAAGAACGCGAGGGCTCCCATTCCGCGCTTTCACATCCATACCCTGGGCTGCAAGGTCAATCAGGCCGAGTCCGAGACCATAGCCGCCGCGTTGTTGAGCGCTGGATGGACGCGCGCCGAAACCGCCGATACAAGTGACGTCAACATTCTCAATACCTGCACGGTCACGGGCGAGGCGGATACCAAGAACCGCAAGGCAATTCGCTCGTTACTTCGCGCAGGAGACATGCCGCTCATCGTGACGGGATGTGCCATCAACATCGATGACAATGCATATGGTGGAATCGACGCCCGCATAAGCTGTGAGGCGGACAAGTGCAAGGTGCCGAGCCTTGCGGCACGTCTTCTTGGTAACGCAGAGCCCTCTCGTCTCGACGAGCTCGAGCATATCGAGCTTCGAGCTCATGGCAGCTACGGTTTCAGGACGCGTGTCGACCTCAAAATTCAGGATGGCTGCGATAATGCGTGCAGCTATTGCATCGTCCACATTGCTCGTGGGCCAGCGCGCTCGATACCTGCAGCCACGGTGCTCCATCAGGCTCAAGAACTTGCCAACAGAGGCGTGCGCGAGCTGGTACTCGTTGGCATCGACCTCGCCGCATACGCCGACGGTGACACTGACCTCGCACGTCTGAGCTCGCTGCTCCTCACGCAAAGCACGATAGGACGCGTCCGCATATCCTCGGTCGAGCCCCAGAGCGTTACGTCTTCGCTCGTCAATGTGCTGGCGCGCTCCGACGGGCGTCTCTGCCGCCACCTGCACCTTTGCTTGCAGTCAGGCTCCTCCAAGGTGCTGCGCGAGATGAACCGCCACTATGACGCTGATGCATTTGCATCACTTGTCACGCAGCTACGTACTGCAATACCGCAGTGCGCCCTCTCAACCGACGTCATCGTCGGTTTTCCCGGCGAAAGCGATGAGGACTTCGAGCAGACATGCGAGCTTGTCGAGAACTGCGGCTTCATGCGATTGCATGTCTTTCGTTACTCGAAGCGTCCGGGCACACCAGCAGCCGCGCGCATCGACCAGATTGACGCCCGCGTGAAGGCCATGCGCTCCCAGAAGCTCATCGAACTTGGCCAGCGCCTTGCGCTCGCAGACATGGAGCGTCGCATAGGCACGAATGAGAAGGTGATTATCGAGCGACCAGGAATCGGCACGAGCGAGTCCTACCACACCGTGGCCTGTGACCCGAGCTTGCCCGTCGGAGAACTCGTCCCCCTCACGTTTACCGACATCGACATCGCGAAAAAGCGCTTCGTTGCACAATAGCGTGCGCAAGCAAGCCATCGCAAATCCACACGCAAACGCAAGAGGGGCCGCCCATGGCGGCCCCTCGCATAAGTGGAAACTTGCTCGCTGGCACTACTTGGTTTGCTCGAGAAGAACCTGGTTCCACTTGACCTCGTCTTCGATGAACGCACGATTAGGATCGTCATCCTTAAGGTCGGCCATCTTCTCCTTGAGGTCGTCAATATGGACCTTGATGGCAGTCTCGTCGAGCTCTTGCAGGGCGGCCGCGTGATCGGCGAGCACGATGACGCGATTCGCCTCAATCTGTGCATATCCACCGGCCACAATGTAGCGTACGGGCTCCTGACCCTCTGTCTCGGTCACGCGCACGGTACCGGCCTTGAGCGTAGTCACGACGGGCTCGTGCTTGGAGTAGATGCCCATCTCGCCCTCGGAAGCGGGTATTACCACGAAATTGACTTCGTCGGAATACAGTTTGCTTTCGGGAGTGACGATTTCACATTGCAGCATGGTTTGATTGCACCCTTTCTTTAAGCGAGTTCCTTGGCAGCCTCGAGGACTTCCTCGATGTCACCCTTGTTACGGAACGCCTGCTCGGGAACGTCGTCCATCTCGCCGTCAATGATCATCTTGAACGAGCGAACCGTATCCTCGACCTTGACGTACTTACCGTCGATACCAGTGAACTGCTTGGCAACATGGAACGGCTGGCCCAGGAACTGCTGCACCTTACGGGCACGAGCGACGACCAGCTTCTGGTCTTCGGAAAGCTCGTCCATACCAAGGATGGCGATGATGTCCTGAAGGTCCGAATAGGCCTGGAGGATCTCCTGCACCTGCACGGCGACACGATAGTGCTCGTCGCCCACAACAGAAGGATCGAGGGCGCGGCTCGTGGAAGCCAGCGGGTCAACGGCCGGGTAGATGCCGAGCTCGGCAATGGAGCGCGACAGAACCGTCGTCGCATCGAGGTGGATGAACGCGGTGGCGGGAGCCGGGTCGGTCAGGTCGTCAGCGGGAACGTAGACGGCCTGGACGGAGGTGATGGCGCCCGTGGCGGTCGAGGTGATGCGCTCCTGCAGGTCGCCCATCTCGGTGGCCAGCGTGGGCTGATAACCGACTGCAGACGGCATACGACCGAGCAATGCGGAAACCTCGGAGCCAGCCTGGGTAAAGCGGAAGATGTTGTCGATGAACAGCAGAACGTCCTGACCCTGGTCGCGGAAGTACTCGGCAACCGTCAGGCCCGCCAGACCGACGCGCAGACGCGCTCCGGGAGGCTCGTTCATCTGGCCGTACACAAGGCAAGTCTTGTTGATAACGCCCGACTCGCTCATCTCGAGGTAGAGGTCCGTGCCCTCACGGGTGCGCTCACCGACGCCCGTGAACACCGACGTGCCGTTGTGCTCCTGGGCGAGGTTGTTGATGAGCTCCATGATGAGAACCGTCTTGCCGACGCCTGCACCACCGAACAGGCCGGTCTTGCCACCACGAATGTAGGGCTCGAGGAGGTCGATGACCTTGATGCCGGTCTCGAAGGTCTCGGTCTTGGTCGTCAGCTCGTCAAAAGAGGGAGCCGGACGGTGAATCGGATAGGTCTGGTCGATCTTGGGCATCGGCTTGCCATCGACCGGCTGGCCGATGACGTTCCAAATGCGGCCGAGGGTCTCGTTGCCGACGGGCATCTGGATAGGTGCGCCGGTATCGACGACCTCGGTATCACGCTGCAAGCCATCCGTACTGGTCATGGCGACCGTACGAACCATGTTGCCCTCGAGGTGCATCTGGACCTCGAGCACGGTGGAAACGTGACCGACTGGAGTATCGGCATCCACCGTGAGCGCGTTGTAGATCGCAGGGATGGAATCAGCCGCAAACTCGCAGTCTACGACAGCACCAACGATGCGAACGATGCGTCCAACGTTCTTCATAGTTGTGTCCTTATCATTACTCGTCATTCTCTAATCCTCCAAAGCGGCAGCGCCACCGACGATTTCGGTAATCTCAGTGGTGATGGCACCTTGGCGCACGCGGTTGTACAGACGATCCAGCGTCTCGATCATCTCGGTCGCGTTGTCGGTCGCGGACTTCATCGCCTTGCGGCGAGCGCCCTGCTCGGCAGCGGCTGAATCGATAAGCGCGTGATAGACCACCGTCTCGACATAGGCCGGGAGGAGGCGGTCAAGTACTTCTTCTGACGAAGGCTCGAAGCTCGTGTCGGCAGCGATTTCCGCCTCGCCGTTTTCGTCTTCGTTTGCCTTCAGCGCATCGGCCTGGACAGGCAGGATGACCTCTTGGCGCAAGTCCTGATCAGCGGCGTTGCGGGCGTGATTGTAGAAAATCACGACCTCGTCGACCGCATGGTCGAGAAAACTGCTGCGCACGTACGAGGAAATCTCGCGTGCCTCCTGAAGCGTGGGATCCGCGGACATGTCACGAAACACCATGAGTGGTTCGAGCCTGCGGTAGTGGAAGTAGCTTGCGCCCTTCTTACCGCAGACTATGACATTGGTCTTGATGCCGGCAGCGGTGTTATCCGCACGGTACTTGTCAACCATGCGAAAGACGTTGCTGTTGAAACCACCGGCAAGTCCGCGATCGGAAACCACGACGATTGCAATCGCGTTCTTCTTTTCCGGATGCTCCTCCAGGAGTGGATGCTCAACGGAAAGCGAATGAGCAGCCACACCGGAAAGAGTCTTGACCATGGCTTCGGAATACGGGGTAGCCGCGGCGATGCGCTCAGTCGCATGGCGAATCTTGGCAGTGGCGACCATTTCCATGGTGCGCGTAATCTGCTTCGTGCTCTCGACCGAGAGCTTACGCCTCTTGATATCGCGTTGACTGGGCATGCGCTAACCTCTATTTCTTCGCAATGATGAAGCTCTGCTTGAAGGTCGTGATGGCCTCGAGGAGCTCCTCTTTGATCTGATCGGTCAGCTGCTTCTCGGTCGCGATCTTATCCTTGAGGTCCTTGCGAACCGTGTGCATGTACTGCACGAGATCATCGCGGAAGCGCAGCGTGTCGGAGACGGGCATGCCATCGAGGAAGCCCTGATCGCCAGCGAAAATCGCGACAACCTGGTCCTCGACGTCCATGGCAGCGTAACGGCCCTGCTTGAGAAGCTCGGTCATGCGAGCACCACGGGAGAGCTGCTGCTGCGTCGCCTTGTCCAAGTCGCTACCGAACTGCGAGAACGCCTGCAGCTCGCGGTATGCGGCGAGGTCAAGACGCAGCGTACCGGCAACCTGCTTCATTGCCTTGATCTGCGCGGAACCGCCGACGCGGGAAACCGAGATACCGACGTTGACGGCCGGGCGCTGGCCCTGCATGAACAGGTCCTGCTGCAGGAAGATCTGGCCATCGGTAATGGAGATGACGTTGGTCGGAATGTATGCCGAGACGTCACCGCCCTGGGTTTCGATGATCGGCAGCGCCGTAAGCGAACCGGCACCGTTCTTGTCGTTGAGCTTGACGGCGCGCTCCAGCAGACGGGAGTGCAGGTAGAAAACGTCGCCGGGGTAAGCCTCGCGTCCCGGCGGACGGCGCAGCGTCAGCGACATCTGGCGATATGCGACGGCCTGCTTGGAAAGGTCGTCGTAGACACAGAGCACGTGACGGCCAGGGTTGGTGGCGCTTGCGGGCTGGCCATCCTCGCCGTTGTACATGAAGTACTCGCCCATTGCGGCACCCGCCATGGGAGCGATGTACTGCAGCGGTGCGGACGTGGATGCGGGAGCGGAGACGATGATCGTGTAATCCAGGGCACCATGGCTCTCGAGGGCCTCGACCACGGTCGCGACCGTGGAGGCCTTCTGGCCGATGGCGACATAGATGCAGATCATGCCCTTGCCCTTTTGGTTGATGATCGTGTCGATGCCGATGGACGTCTTGCCCGTCTGGCGATCGCCAATGATCAGCTCGCGCTGGCCGCGTCCGATGGGGATCATCGCGTCAATGGCGATGAGACCGGTCTGGACGGGCTCGTGGACGGGCTGGCGCTCGATGACGCCCGGGGCGCGGAACTCGACGGGGCGATAGCCCTCGGCCTCGATGGGGCCCTTGCCGTCCAGCGGAATGCCAAGCGGGTTCACGACGCGGCCGAGCAGGCTCTTGCCGCAGGGAACCTCGACGACGCGGCCCGTGGTGTGGACCTCGTCGTTCTCCTTGATCAAGGTGTAGTCGCCCAGGAGAACGGCGCCTACTTCGTCTTCTTCAAGGTTCTGGGCGAGACCATAGACAGTCGTGCCGTCATGGGCGACGAACTCGAGGAGCTCGCCGGCCATTGCGCTTTTCAGACCGTTGACGCGCGCAATGCCGTCGCCAATCTGAATGACATGACCAAACTCACGAGTCTCGACGCTGGTCTGCAGAGAAGCAAGCTTCTCACGCAGAATCTGATCGATGTCGCTCGCGGTGATTTCCGCCATTTACCTTTCACCTCCAGTCATTGCTGAAGAGAGCTCGGCACGGACCATCTCGATCCGCGTAGCAGTGCAACAATCGACACGCCTTCCATTTGCTCTCACGTTCGTACCGCCAAGCAGCCAGGCATCGACATGCTCGCGCAGGACGATTTCCTTGCCAAATTGGGCGGAAAATTTACTTTTAAACTTCTCTCGCAGCTCGTCGTCAAGCGGGATGACGGTCGCGACGTCGACAATGACGACATCGTACTTGTCCTGCACCATATTGTCGTAGCGCTCGGCCACACGGGGAAGAAGCGTGATGTCATGGCGCGAGGCCATGAAGATGACGAACTGGATGAGCTCGATATCAAACTCCTTGAAAACCTCGTGCATGACCGTCGCACGCGTATTCTCGTCGATGGAGTCGTTCGCAAGCACTTCCCTAAGACCGGGATGCATGTTGACGACCTTCTTCATCTCCTCGAGCTGTGCGGAAATCGAGTACACGTCGTTTTTGGACTCGCCAAGTTCGAGCAAGACCTCGGCGTACGCTTCGATTTCCTTCTTGATGAGCAGGCGATTCTTAGGCATTGAGCGTACCTATCTCTTCGATGCTCTTCTCGATGAGCCTGCGATGATCCGCATCGGTGAAGTCCTCCTGCACGACGCGTGTCATGGCAGCACATGCGATGTCAGCGACGGATGCCTGAAGCTCGGCGATGGCGGCGTTCTTCTCGGCCTGCATCGCCTCGCGAGACTTGGCGATGATCTTCTCGGCTTCCTCCTGGGCCTTGGCAGTGGTGGCAGCGCGTTGCGCCTCAGCCTGCTGCTTGGCCTCGGAGATGATCGTAGCCGCTTCCTGACGGGCCTCGATGAGCTTGTCCTGGTACTCGGCAAGCACACGCTCGGCCTCGATACGAGCTTGCTCGGACTTCTCGAGTGCTTCGCGAATGGTGGTTTCGCGCTTCTCGAGAATGCCGTTGAACATGGGCCATCCGAACTTGGCGAGAATCGCAAGCAGGATGAGGAAGGCGACGAGCATCGGGATGAATTCATCCATTGCCGGCAGAATCGCCGAAATGCCCGCGGTCTCCTTCTCGGCCGCAAATGCAAGCGTGGGGGCTGCGAAAGCCATGGCACTCGCGAGCGCGCATGCGGCAGTGCCGCGAGTGGCAATTTTCTTGACTTGTGCTTTCACTGATCCCTCCCTAGGCATTGTTTCCAACGTAACGAAACCTGACTAGGCAAGGAAGAAGAGCACGAAGCCGATGAGTGCAAGGGCCTCTGCAAGTGCCGCACCAATGATGAAGTTGGTGAAGAGGCGACCTGCGAGCTCGGGCTGACGGGCGGAGCCGACGCAGCAGCCGTAGCAAGCAATACCGATGCCGATGCCTGGGCCGATGGCGCCAAGACCGTAGCCGACAACCTTGAGGGCGGCGATGATGAGGGTAGTTTCCACTTGTTCCTCCTTAAGTGACGACCTGCACGGCCTTCTCCGTGCAAGCCTAACTTCCTATGAACCAGTCGGGCACGGTACCCGACCGAGAACCAAATTAGTGCGATTCGGAAACCGCAAGACCGACGTAAACGGCCGTAAGTATCGAGAACACGTATGCCTGCAGGAACGCGACGAGGCACTCCATGGCATACATGACGATAAGCAAGAGAACCCATGCAATGGCAGGCAGGCCGATGACGAAGTTCATAGCCTCGATGCTGCACTGCAGGAAGATGGTGGTCATAAGGGCGAAGATGCCAAGAATCATGTGGCCGGCGAACATGTTGCCGTAAAGTCGGACGGCAAGGGTAAGCCAACGCAGCACGAGCGAGATGAACTCGAAGAGCCAGATGATGGGAACCATCACGACGGGCAGACCAGACGGGGCGATGGACTTGATATAGCCAAGACCGCCCTTGCTCTTGATGCCCTGCCAGTTGAAGTAGATGAAGGCGACCGTTGCAAGCGCCCACGTCACGGAAAGCGAACCCGTGGGAGTCTTGCAACCCGGGATGAGTCCGATGACGTTTGAGATGAGAATGAAGAAGAAGAAGGTGAGGATGACGGGCATGAACTTCTGATAGCCCTTGCCGATTGCGTTCTCGCCCATGTTGACGCAAATGCGCTCATAGCCCCATTCGACCATATTGGCGAACTTGTTGGTGGGGATGATGCTCAGACGTTTGCCGGCAAGAATGACGACGAGCGCGGTAAGCACCATCGAGATGATCATCCAGAAGATGTACTGCGTGAGGCCGACCTCGCCGCCTCCACTAATAAGGTACATCGAATCGAACGAGTGTTGCAGTTCCTCGAGAGGCTCTCCTTGAAGTACCTCTAACGGATTGATATCCACTTTCGCCCTCTCCGTTCTACTTACGTATAGCTTTCGCTATTCCATAACCGAGCGCCGCGACAACAAGTGTGCAGGCCTCTGCCAAAGCAAAGGGCACGACACTCGATCGAGCCACGACAACGCAAATGACTGTCGCCAAAGCGAGGACCACAAACGAGCCTCCGACGGCCAGCAATACCGGAGTGAGGTACCCGGCAGCCGATTGCTGCGCATCCATTCGCTTCGCGCTGCGAACTCCAGCCCACATGGGAACCAAGCTTACCAAACCCGCGAGAATGCCCGCGATGATCGCTATCGCCATGTAGCTAGTTCTCCCCAAAGACAGCACTCACACAAAACACTCCAAAGTATAATGGCGGCCGCAGCACTTCATAGTGGCAATCCCAGTGAACTGCCGCTATTTCAGGCGAACGGCATGCGTAAGTTAGCTTTGGCAAAAACCTAAGGTCACGAACTCGCGATCATGAAACGACCGTACGGCGTCAGTCCTCGAATCTTCGGACGACGATTCCCGACTCGTCCAGAAGCTCACGCGCGAGGTCATCGGGATAGCCTTCCGCATAGACAATCTCCGTGATGCCCGCGTTGATGAGCATCTTGGTGCATTGCGTGCAGGGCTGCGTCGTGCAGTAGAGCGTGGCGCCTTCGATGGAGACGCCGTAACGCGCGGCTTGGATGATGGCGTTTTGCTCGGCATGAATGCCACGGCAGAGCTCATGCTGCTGCCCGGACGGGATGCCGAGCTTCTCGCGCAGGCATCCGATGTCGAGGCAATGCGCGAGCCCCGTCGGTCCGCCGTTGTAACCGCTGGCGATGATGCGCTTGTCGTGCACGAGTATGGCACCGACGGCGCGACGCAGACAGGTCGAGCGCGTGGCGACCCGCTTCGTGATATCCATGAAATACTCGTCCCAGCTCGGGCGCGTATCAGCCATGCGTCTTCCTCCTACCGCCCGTTTACTAGGCAATCTCGGGATACAGGGGGTGCTTCTCGAGCATGTCGTGCACCTCGCCCGCTACCTTGTCGAGAACGGTTTGATTATCCCGGTTGAAGATAACCTGGGCAATGAAGCCGCCGATGACACGAGCTTCGTTGGCATCGAAGCCGCGCGAGGTAATCGTCGCGCTGCCCACGCGCACGCCGCTCGTGATGCTGCTCGGCAGCGGATCATTGGGGATGGCGTTCTTGTTGGTCGTGATGCCGAGCGGCTCGAGCAGCTCCTCGGCCTCCTTGCCGGTGATGCCGGCAGGCGTGAGGTCGACGAGGCAGAGGTGATTGTCGGTGCCACCCGAAACGAGGCGCAGACCACCTTCGACGAGGCCCTCGCCCAGGGCGGCGGCGTTCTCGACGACGGCATGCGCGTAGTCGGAGAATTCCGGACGGGCAGCCTCGCCAAAGGCGACGGCCTTGGCGGCGATGACGTGCATGAGCGGACCGCCCTGCCAACCGGGGAACACGGCCTTGTTGTACTTCTCGTAAATCTCCTCGTTGTTCGTGACCATGAAACCACCGCGCGGACCGCGCAAAGTCTTGTGCGAGGTCGAGGTAACGATGTCGGCATGAGGCACCGGCGAAGGATGCGCACCGCCGGCAACGAGACCCGCGATATGCGCCATGTCGACCATAAGATAGGCACCAACCTCATGGGCGATGTCGGCAAATGCCTCGAAGTCGATGATACGCGGATAAGCCGACGCACCGGCAACGATAAGATCAGGCTTGACCTCCTGGGCAATAGCGCGAACCTCGTCCATGTCGATGCGTTCGGTCTCGGGATTCAAGCCGTAGGAGTGGGCGTCGTAGAAGCGACCCGAGAGCGAGAACTTGGCGCCATGCGAAAGATGACCGCCCGCCGGAAGCGACATGCCCAGAATGGTGGCACCCGGGTCGAGCAGCGCAAAATAGGCTGCCGAGTTGGCGCAGACACCCGAATGCGGCTGGACGTTGGCGTATGCCGCATCGAACACCTCGCAAGCGCGGTTGCGCGCGATGGTCTCGATGGTATCGACATTGGCACAACCACCGTAATAGCGCTTGCCAGGATAGCCTTCGGCGTACTTGTTGGTAAGGATCGTGCCCATCGTTTCAATGACCGGCAGCGAGGGAATGTTCTCGGACGCAATCAGCTCGAGCGTGTTGCGCTGGCGCGTCAGCTCGTCGTTGATGGCGGCGGAAATCTCGGGGTCTGCTTGGGCAAGTAGCTCGTTATTCATGGGCGAAGTTCTCCTACTCTTCGGTTTCGATGGTCATGATCTTCTCGACTCTGCGGGCATGCCTATCACCCGAAAACTCGGTACCGAGGAAGGTTTCAAGAATTGCCTTGTTGTCCTCGAGGGACGTGAAACGTCCCGAAAGCGTTGCAATGTTCGCGTTGTTATGCTCGCGCGAAAGCTTGGCGAACTCGGTGGACGTAAGATTGGCGGCACGAATGCCATGCACTTTGTTGGCGGCAATCATCATGCCGATACCCGTACCGCAGACGAGCACGCCGTAATCATCATCGCCCTGTGCCACGGCACGGGCGGCACGTTTGGCGTAATCGGGATAGTCGACGCTTTCCTCGCTATCGCAGCCGAAGTCATCAACCGTAAAGCCAAGATCCTCGAGCCACGGCTTAAGCGCTTCCTTCTGCTCGAAGCCGCCATGGTCCGATGCCAAGGCGATACGCAGTTGTGCCATTGTCATGCCCTCTCGTCGCTATGTGCAAATCAGTCAAGAGAGGTACCGCATTTTCGAGCTTGCTCTCGCACCCGATGAGCGATTGTCGCGAAGCTGCTGCGGAACTCGCACGCAAAGACCGCGTGCTCAGACAGTCCTCGCAAGACCGCTTCGCGAAAATCGCTCATCTGCTCCAGATGCTCGAAAATGCGGTACGTCCCCACTAGTGATGCCGTTTTACTCGTGGCTTGTAAGTGTAGCACCGAAGGCAGCTACATCGAGTAGGACTTGCTCGGGTATCGGCCCTTCACGCAGTATCTTCGGATAAGGGCCCGTGCAATCCACAATCGTTGACGCGCGGCCAACGCAACACACCTCGGATAGAGAGTCGCCACCAGGCAACTCGCGCATGGATGCGGGGACATCCGCCAGGCGCGAGGGCGCGGGTTCGCCATGGACATTCGCGCTCGTGCAGGCGAGCGGGGCATCGAGCTCTGCGAGGAGCGCGAGCAGCTCGGGCGCATCAGGGCTGCGCAGCGCGATGGTCCCATCGTCTGCGACGTCACCAAGTTCGCGCGCGGCACTCGAGGCACGCACGACGAGGGTGAGCGCACCAGGCCAGAACATCTGGGCCAGACGACGGGCATAGGCTGGAACGTCGTCCGCGAGCGCATCGAGCACGTGGACATCATGCACGAGCCAGGGCAGCACCTGATCGGCGGGACGCTCCTTGAGTTCGAAGATGCTCGCGTATCCCATAGAGCCGGGAAGAGCCGCAAGGCCGTAGACAGTATCGGTCGCGACGATCACGGCTTGTCCATCGCGTAGCGCCCGAGAAAGCGTGGAGGCCGTCATCAGCGCGTCCCTTCGAGCAGGGAGCGTGCATGGTCGAGCGCACGCTCGTCATCGTCTCCCGAGAGCATGCGAGCAATCTCCGTCACGCGCGCCTCGCCCACGACGGGCTCGACGCTCGTATGCGGCATCCCGTCAGCGCCATTCTGCTTGCTCACCACATAGTGCTCGTCGGCCAGCGCGGCAACCTGCGCCAAATGCGTGACGACAATGACCTGCGCGTCTTTCGAAAGCGCCGCGAGCCTGCGTGCCACGGCATTGCCGGTGGCACCACCGATGCCGGAATCGACCTCATCAAAGACGATGGTCGAGCGTGACGCACCGGTATCGGAAGAATCGTAGTGCAGGCACTCGAGCGCAAGCAGGATGCGCGAGAGTTCGCCACCAGATGCGATGCGACGCAACGGACGGGGTTTAGACGCCGGGGCGGGTTGGTAGAGAAGCTCGACCTGCTCGCTACCAGCTTCACCCCAACGCTCGAAGGGCAGCTCGTCAAACGAGAACTCGAAGCTCGCCCCCTCCATCGCAAGCTCGCTTACGGTCTTTGCGAGCTGCTCGCAGAAGCTCTGCGCTGCATCGTGTCGCGCAGCGCTAAGTGCCGCGGCGGCCTGACGATATGCGTCTTGCGCTTGAGCGAGGCATGCGCGCGCCCGCTCCATGCGTTCGGGCGAGTCCTGGGCTTGTTCAAGGGAGCGTCTCGCCGCCTCCCAGGTGGCGAAAACCTGGTCCATGCCAGGGCCAAAGCGTTTCATAAGGCCATTGAGCTTATCGAGACGATCAAGCGTCTCCTCGAGCCTGCTCGGATCCGTGTCGATGCCCTGCGCATACGCGCTCAGGTCACGGGTGAGGTCCTCAAGCTCCTGCATCTGGACGTCAAGCCGACCAATGAGCTCATCGAGATCCTCATCGATTCCCTGTTGCCGCATGAGCTCCGAAGTCGCCCGGGCGATGAGGTCGAGGGCGCCATCGTCATCATGCAGCGCAGCGCAGGCACCTTGCAAAGCCTGAGCGAGCTGGTCTGCATGCTGCAGACGCGGCAACTGTTCCTCAAGCTCCTCGAGCTCGCCTGCCTGCGGGTTGACCTTCTCGATCTGCTCGCAGGTGAAACGCATGAACTCGAGCTCCTGCTCGTTTTTGCCCTGGGCCTGTTCGAGCTCGTCAAGAGTGGCGCGTGCCTGCTGGTAGGCCGTGCGAGCCTCGGCGTAGCGAGCACGGAGCTCGTCATCTTGCGCCCACGCATCAAGATAGGCGAGCTGGCGAGCCGGCTCCAGGAGAAGCACCTGCTCATGTTGCCCGTGCACTTCGATCGACGACGTGAGTGTGGCAAGCTCGCCGACGGTGGCCATTGCTCCGTCAATCGTACAACGGCTACGCCCGGCGACACTCAGACGCCGACGAACGATATGCTCGTCTACATCGACGATGCGTGCTTCGGCAAGCGCCTCCTCGGCACCATCACGCACCACCGTATTGTCGGCACGCGCACCACATATGAGCTTGAGGGCCGCGAGAAGCGCCGTCTTTCCCGCACCCGTCTCGCCCGTGAGGACGGTCAGACCCGGTGCGAAGGCTATGGTCGCGTCCTCGATGAGGGCGATATTGGATACATGGAGCTCGTCGAGCATGTGCCCCTCCCTATTGTCGCTCGGGCATGTCCGGATGCGGACCACCGAAGAAGACGCGCGAGACATTGCGGAAGAAGGCGTCGCCACCGCGTGCCAAGAGCAAGTCACGCTCTCCGCGGCGCACCTCTATCGAGGAGGGCTGGTCGACATCGATCATGACCCCATCTACGAACACCGACGCATCGCGCGAACGCGTCGTATCCATGATGACCTCGAGCACATCCGAAGGCGCGAGCACAATGGCACGGGTGTTGAGCGCATGGGGCGCAACCGGCACGACGACAAGACCCGTATAGGCCGGAGACACGATGGGGCCACCAGCCGAGAGCGCGTAGCCCGTCGATCCTGTGGGCGTGGCAACCACCAGGCCATCGGCCTTGAGCTGCGCAATGGTGATTCCGTTGATGCCGTAGCGATACTCGACCACGCGCCCGCTACGACCGCGTGTATAGGCAATCTCATTGAGAGCGGTCGCGTTGATGACCTGGCCGTCAGCCTGCTCTATCGTGATGTCGGCTGTCGAGCGATGCTCGAAGACCATGTCACCAGCCAGGGCGTTCGTGACGAGCTCGACATCATCGCGTGCCGGATTGCCGGAAAGAAACGAGAGGGTGCCGTAATTGAGGGCGAGCATGGGCACGGGAGCAAAATCGACAAGACGTGCGGCGCGCAGGAAGGTACCGTCGCCACCCATGCAAACGACAAGCGCGAGCTCGTCGACGGGGACAGACAGCTGGTCAGGCGCCTTGGAGTCCTGGACGAGGGCATCGATACCGGATATGACAAGGCGCGAAGCGAGATAGTGGGCCGCGGTACCAACCTCGTCCACGTTGCTTGGCACGATCAGAACCTTCACGATTCACCTTTCAGCTTGGCATGCGCCTCTGCGACGACACGCTCGATTTCATCGAAGCACATACTACCCTCTCGCGGGGAATCGCATGGCCGGGATTTCGCCCAAAAGAGAAACTCGATATTACCCGCAGGGCCCGTGACGGGTGAATACGTGAGACCGCAGACCTCGAATCCGCAGGCACGCGCGCTCTCGAAAACCGCCTCGATGCAGCGAGCGTGTGCCTGGGGATCGTGTACGACGCCCCCTTCTCCAACGTCTTCCTTGGATGCCTCGAATTGCGGTTTGATAAGCGAGACGAAGCAACCCTGGGGCTTCAGGAACGCGGCGACATCGCTCATGACAGACGCAAGGCTGATGAACGAAAGGTCGGCAACAACCAGATCGAAAGGACCGTCTATGTCGGCAGCACTCACGTTGCGGATGTTCGTACGCTCGAAAAGGCTCACACGTGGGTCATTGCGCAAACGCCAGTCGAATTGTCCCACGCCCACATCGACTGCGCTCACACGCGCAGCACCTCGCTGGAGCAGGCAGTCGGTAAAACCGCCACTCGAAGCGCCTAAGTCAGCACATGCAAGGCCCCCGACCTCAAGGCCGAAGGTATCGAGGGCCTGTTGGAGTTTGAGACCACCGCGCGACACGAAGCCACCACGCCGCTTATCGTCTTTAAGACGCAAGGCAACATCGGGCTTCACGCTCATGCCGGCACTCGTGGCGCGATGCTCACCCACCACGACCTCGCCAGCCATGACATACGCCTGAGCATCATGCAGGTCACGCGCGAGCCCGCGCTCTACGAGAAGCTCGTCAAGTCGCATGGGTAACCTCTAGGATTGATACGCTGCGAGCACCTCGGCGCTGATGCTTTCCGCATCGAGTCCGAGCACTTCAAAGAGCTTGTCGACCGGACCTTGGGTCACGAAGGTGTCGGGGATGCCGAAGCGCCTGACCGGACAACTCTCACCCATATCGGAAAGCAGCTCGAGCACGCCCGAACCGAATCCTCCCGTGATGACGCCATCCTCGAGCGTGAAGATATGGCCCGTATGGGCGGCATCACGCAACGCGTCGGCATCAATGGGCTTGGCCCAGCGCATGTCCCAGATGGAAAGCTCGACTCCCTGACGCGCGGCTACCTCGGCAACCTCGCACGCGACATCGACCATGCGACCCAAGGCGAGTAGCGCCCCGTCGGCACCGTCCCTGACCTTGACGGCATGACCCTCCTGCCACGGCTCGCATGCACCTGGAGCGACGGGGGCGCTGCCGCGCGGATAGCGAATGGCCACGGGCCCTTCGAGCGCCATGGCGCAGCGCAGCGCCATGCGCAGCTCCCCATCGCTGGAAGGGGCGAGGATGCGCATGTTGGGAATCATACGCAGGTAGACAAGGTCGAAAACACCATGATGCGTAGGGCCATCATCACCCACGAGCCCCGCTCGATCAAGACAGAAGACGACATGGGCCTTCTGTAGACCGACATTGACGATAGCTTGGTCGATGGCGCGCTGCATGAAAGTCGAGTAGATGGCGACGACGGGCTTCTTGCCTGCAAGCGCAAGCGAGCTTGCCATGCCAACGGCATGCTCCTCGGCTATGCCGACATCAAAGAAGCGCTCGGGGTAGGCCTTCGCGAAAGCGGAAAGTCCCGTGCCGCTCGCCATCGCCGCCGTGATGGCGACGATTGACGGATCATCCTCGGCAAGCTTGATGAGCTCGTCGGAGAAGACCTGCGTCCAGGTGGGATTAGCGTTCGATTTGGGCTTGGGCGTACCCGACGCGATATCGAAGGGGCCGACGCCGTGGAAGAGCGCAGGGTTCTTTTCGGCGGGACCGTAGCCCTTGCCCTTCATCGTCACCGCATGGATGACAACGGGGCCCTCGAGCGCCTTGGCATCACGGAGGATCTCCTCAAGCGTCTGGATGTCGTGCCCGTCCACCGGGCCGATATACGTGACGCCGAAGCCCTCGAGAAAGGTCGCGCCGGGAAGCACGAATTGCTTGAATGACTCCTTCGCGGCGTTGCCGCCACGCATGAGCAGGCGCCCCAGCGTGCCACTCGCGTTGAAGGCGTCCTCGACATGGTTGCGCAGCTGCGTGTACTGATCCGACATGCGCACCTTGGCAAGATAGGTCGAAAAGCCACCGACATTGGGCGAGATGGACATGCCGTTATCGTTGAGCACGATCAGAAGCGGCGTATTGGCACGACCGATGTCGTTGAGCGCCTCAAGTGCCATGCCGCCCGTAAACGAGGCATCGCCGATGAGCGCGGCGATGGTCGCATCCGATCCGTCAAGGTCACGTGCAAGGGCATAGCCAAGCGCCGTCGAGAGCGAATCGGATGCATGGCCCGAATCGTGGGCATCGTATGCGCTTTCGGTAATCTTGGGAAATCCGGAAATGCCCTCATACGTGCGCAAGGTCTTGAACTGCTTGCGCCGCCCCGTCAAGAGCTTGTGGGCGTACGCTTGATGGCCGACGTCGAAAACGAGACGGTCACGGGGGCAGTCAAGCACGCGATGAAGCGCGATGATGAGCTCGACGCTACCAAGCGATGGCGCAAGGTGTCCGCCATGCAGCGACGTCGCCGCTATCATCTCGGCGCGCAGCTCGAAGGCCAGACGATTAAGCTGCTCATAGCTTAGATCAGCGAGGTCAGCGGGCGACTCTATCGTATCCAGAATCTTCTCAGTCAAATCCTGTCCGATCTTCGATGTTAGATCGTAATCTCGGGACCCTCTTCTTGACCAGCTTCGACGACCTCGTTGGCCTCGGCAATCTCGGCCGCCGTGTAATCGGGCTTGTCGATGAGCTCGGCACAGCGATTGCCAAGCCTGATAGCCTCCTCGTAGAGGTCGAGGCTCTTCTCGAGGGAGACGTCCTTGCTACGTACTTCGGAGACAATCTCATCGAGCCGCGCTCGGACCTCGCCGAATGTTTCCTTGGAACTCTCTGACATCGTCATACCTCATCTATCGAAGCTTGCGGCTCGAGCGCATTCGCATCGAGCTGAGCGGCATCCTCGCCGCAGACCTCGCTCGCGATGCGTCCCAAGACGCCGTTCACGAACTTCGGTGATTCGTCGGTCCCGAAGGCCTTTGCCAACTCGACGGCTTCGTTGATGGCGACGCCCGTGGGAATCTCATCGCAATGGAGAATCTCATAGGTGGCAATGCGGATGATGTTGCGATCGACGATGGGCATGCGCTCGAGCGTCCAGTTCTCGGCTGTCGACCCGATGCGCTCGTCGAGCTCGTCGATATGACCGGCAATGCCGTTGACTAACGTCGAGGCATAGGCAACGAGATCGACGCCCACGAGGTCGGCATCGCTTACGCCCTGCGGACACTCGGGAACGAGCAAGAGCTCGGTCTCGTTACCGTCGGCAACCTGATCGAGCGGAAGACCCATGAGCTCACCAGTGTAGAGCAGCTGCAATGCCTCACGGCGGGCAGCCGTGTGTTCATGCCGAAGTGCGGCCATGGCTCGCCTACGCCTCGAAAGAGAGCGCGTCTACGTGCACGTCGACAGACGTCACCGTGACGCCAATCTGGGCAGCGAGCGCATCGACGATGGCCTTGCGTACGTTCTCGGCGATCTCGACGAGGCGGTAGCCGTAATACGCTTGAATGGAGATGGTGACGGCGACTTGCTTATCGCCAAGCGGCTCGATGCGTATACCGTTGGTGGGGATGGCATTGCCCGCATTGAAGGCCGAGCGGATGGTCGAGATGGCACCGGCAGTGCCCACTCCGGCAACGCCGGGAACCTCTGCTGCGGCAAGCGAGATGATCGTCTCGACAACACCGGGAGCAATGGTGATGCCATCAATCACGTAGCCTTGGTCGATTTCCTTCACAGCTGTCCCCCATTCGTTTCGGTTTCGATGAAATCCGTGTACACCATACCTGAGTTAAACGTCGCGTTGTCGAGCACGCGGCGATGGAAGGGTATCGTCGTGGCGACGCCCTCGATGACGAACTCGTCAAGGGCGCGCTTGCCACGTGCAATGGCCTCCTCGCGCGTGTCACCCCATACGATGAGCTTTGCCATGAGCGAATCATAGGTGGGAGGAATCGCGTCACCGGCGCGCAGGTGCGTGTCGACGCGCACACCTGGACCACCCGGCATGTCGAAGCGCGTGATGGTACCCGGGCAGGGACGGAAATCATGCGCCGGGTCTTCCGCATTGATGCGAAACTCGATGGCGCAGGCCTTCGGCGACATCGGTGCGAGGTCCGCACAGGTGATGGGGTCACCCGAAGCGACAATGAGTTGCTGCTTGATGATATCGACACCGGTGATCTGCTCGGAAACCGGATGCTCGACCTGGACGCGCGTGTTCATCTCCATGAAGTAGAAGCTGCCATCCGTGTCGAGCAGGAACTCGATGGTGCCGGCGTTGACATAGCCCACGCCGCGCACCGCTTTGAGCGCGGCCTCACCCATCGCCTGGCGCGTTTCCTCGTCGATGACGGGACAGGGCGCCTCCTCGATGAGCTTCTGGTGACGGCGTTGAATCGAGCAATCGCGCTCGCAGAGGTGCATGGCGTTGCCATGCGTATCGGCGATGATCTGAATCTCCACATGACGCGGACGGCGGATGAGTTTCTCGAGATAGACCTCGTCGTTGCCGAAGGCGTTGGCCGCCTCGGTACGCGCGGCGACGAACATCTTCTCGAGCTCGTCGTCGTCATTGGCCTCGCGCATGCCCTTGCCGCCGCCGCCAGCCGATGCCTTGATAAGCACGGGATAGCCGACTTTGTGGGCAAACGCACGTGCTTCCTCGACGGTATCGACGGGGCCGTCGCTACCGGGCACAGTGGGAACGCCAAGCTCCTTCATCGTCGCCTTGGCCGCCGCCTTGTTGCCGAGCGAATCGATGCACTCGGGTGACGGGCCGATGAAGATGATGTCGTTATCGGCACAGGCACGGGCGAAATCGGCGTTCTCCGAAAGGAAGCCGTAGCCCGGATGGATGGCCTGCGCGCCGGTGATCTTGGCAGCCGCGATGATATTGGGGATGTTGAGGTACGAGAGCGCGGATGGCGCCGGACCGATGCAGACGCTCTCGTCTGCCATCTCGACAGCGCGCGTGTCCTTATCGGCCTCCGAATACACGACGACGCACTTGATGCCGAGCTCATGTGCGGCACGCACGACGCGTAGGGCGATTTCGCCACGATTGGCGATGAGAATCTTGTCAAGCATTCGCGATCCGGGCCTTTCCTACTCGGCGGTGGGCTCGACGTAGAACATGACGGTGCCGAACTCGACGGGCGCGGCATTGTCGATGCAGACCTCGCGCACGACGCACGCCTCCTCGGCGGCGATCTCGTTCATGAGCTTCATGGCCTCAACGATGCACAGCGTCTCGCCTGCGCCGACCGTTGCGCCCTCCGTCACGAAGGGATCGGCGTCGGGCGAAGGCGCGGCGTAGAAGGTGCCGACCATCGGGGCGGTAACGGGCTTCCAACTCGCCGGTCGCGTCGAAGCGGCAGCGGGTGCGGGAGCCTCCGCCGCAGCAGGCGCCGAAGCGGCCTGGGGCATGACGGGGGCCGGGGCGTAGGCAGCAGGCTGCATGCCCGGGGTGCGAATGGTGACCTTGGCGCCGGCTTCCTCGACGGTGATCTCTCCGACTCCGGACTCCTCGACGAGCTTCACGAGGTCACGAATCTGTGCGATGTCCACGTAGTCCTCCTCCTTGGTGATGCTCACGGCATCGTTCATTAAGAAGTTTGTATTCTCGATCTTGCGCTGTTTCTCGAGGAACTGGCGTGCCTCGTTGGGGAACATGGCGTACATGAGGACGTCTTCCTCGCTCTTGGCGAGATCCCCGAGTTCTTCGGCAAGCTCGTCGTAGGTCGTCGTGACAAGCGAGCCCGGGGCAACGTCCGGGGCGAGCGGTTGCTCGTCGCCGAGCACGGCTTTTTGGATTGCGGGATCGATCTTGCCGGGTGCCTTGCCGTAGTAACCGGCGATGTAGTCCTTCATCTCCTTGGAGATGACCGACCAGCGCTTGCCGGTGAGCACGTTGAAAACAGACTGCGTGCCGACGATCTGCGACATGGGCGTGACAAGCGGCGGATAGCCGACCTCGGCGCGTACGCGGGGAATCTCCTTGAGAACCTCGTCCATGCGATTGGACGCCTTCTGAATCTCGAGCTGGCTCACGAGGTTGCTCATCATGCCACCGGGAACCTGATGGCTGTAGACGCGCATATGCGAAAGCGTGGAAATGCCGCGCTTAAAGCCCTTCTTGATGCGCATTTCCTCCCAGTAATCCGAAATCTCGAAGAGGAGGTCAAGGTCGAGGCCCGTATCGTATTCGGACTCCTTGAGCGCGGCGACAATCATCTCGACGGCCGGCTGGGAGTTGCCGAAAGCGAGCGGTGCGGATGCGGTGTCGACAATCGAGGCACCGGCCTCGGCAGCCTTGATGTAGTTGGCCGGGGCCATGCCACCCACGTAGTGACAATGCACGTGAACGGGCAGGCCCACCTCTTGGTTGAGGGCGTTGACCAGGCGCTCCGTACGATACGGCGTGAGCATGCCCGCCATGTCCTTGATGCAAATGGACTTGGCGCCAAGCGCCTTGAGCTCGGAGGCATACTCGATGTAGGAATCAAGCGTATGCACCGGGCTCATGGTGTAGCTGATGGCGCCCTCGAAATGGGCACCGCACTCGTTGAGCGCCTCGGCGCTGTCGATGACATTGCGGATATCGTTAAGTGCGTCGAAGACGCGGAAGACATCGATGCCGTTACGATGGGCGGCCTTGATGAAGCGATTGACGATATCACGTGAATAGTGATGATAGCCGATGAGGTTCTGTCCGCGCGTGAGCATCTGCAACGGCGTGTTGGGACAGTGTTGCTTGACGACGCGCAAACGATCCCAGGGATTCTCGTCGAGGAAGCGCAGACAGGTATCGAATGTCGCACCGCCCCACATCTCAATGGACCAATACCCGACTTGATCGAGTTTTGACAGGATGGGGAGCATGTCGCCCGTCTCCATGCGCGTCGCCCACAGTGACTGGTGGGCATCACGCAAGGTCGTGTCCATGATGTGCAAAGGTTTCACGTATCGCCTCCTTTTCTCAAGTTGCATGGGCTCGCATGAGCCCAGGTTTAGCTATAGAGCCTTTGATTATATACGAAGCAGCAGCGCTTGTGCGCACGGATGAGGCGGGACGACATGGAAGGGGTTGAGCCGAGGTTTAAGGGAGCGCGCCGTAAAGATCGCGAAGCGGGCTGTCGGGAAGCGACCGTCGAGGCGGTGCCCCTTCCATGTCGTCCCGCCTCATCCTACCCCAGGCGCTTGGCGAGGGCCTCTCCCACGATCGGGGGAACGATGCCCTCCGTGCTGCCACCCAACGAGGCGAGCTCCTTGGCAATGGACGAGGAGACGTACATGTAATCGGGGGATGACATGACGAAGAGGGTCTCCAGCTCGGGGGCAAGGCGGAAGTTGAGCATGGCCATCTGGAACTCGTACTCGAAGTCCGTCGTCGCACGCAGGCCCTTGACGATAGCGGTGGCGCCAATGGAGGTCGCGAAATCAACGAGCAGGTTATCGAAGCCGACAACCTCGACATTGGCGAACTCCGCCGTGACCTCGCGGGCAAGTTCGATGCGCTCGTCGAGCGTGAAAAGCGTTCCGCCACGCTTGCCCTGCGATGCGGCGACGCCGACGATGACCTCGTCGGCCATGCAGCTCGCGCGTCGAATGACGTCCAGGTGGCCAAAGGTGATGGGGTCAAAGGTTCCGGGAACCAAGAGCTTATGCATGCCTAATCCTCGCGATCGTGGAACTTCAGGTACGTCACGCCGATTTTGCCATATCTCTTCTGACCATCGAGCACGAAGCGCCTGTCTATGCCGAACTCTTCGGCAACGGCCTCCTTGCCTTGCAGGGCGTGCTCGTAGACGATGACGCACCCTTGGACGAGCTTCCCGTAATCGATGAGCTCACCAAGTAGCTCGTGGACACGCGCGGGCACCTCGGCATAGGGCGGATCAAGCAGGACGAGCCCGAAGGGGCCATGAGGCGCAAGCTGCGCGACGGCATCGAAGCTGTCAGCGGCAATGACGCGCACGCGTGGCGCCTTCAGGGAAAGGGAAGCGAGATTTCGCTCAAGCACGTCACGGGCGGCACGGTCACGCTCGATGAAGGTACAACTGCGCGCACCACGCGAAAGCGCTTCGATACCCAGGGCACCACTGCCCGCAAAGGCATCGAGGACATCCACGGCGGCAAGCTCGGGCAGACGTGAGTAGATGGACGAGAAGATGGACTCGCGCACGCGATCGGTCGTCGGACGCGTCGTCTTCTCGCTCGGGCTTTCGATGATGCGGCCCTTGAACTCACCAGCGACAATGCGCATGCTACGCTCCCCTGCTCGTCGTCTCGTCCAGATTTGCGAATGTCCGCTCGATGTCGGCGGCAAGCGCCTTGTGCTCGGCCGCGACGAGATCCGGATCGGCATCGAGGATCTCGAGCGCATCTGCATGCGCGCAGGCGATGAGCTGCGCGTCATCGATGACGTTGACGAGCTTGAGCGTCTCGGCACCATGTTGCCTACTGCCGAGCACGTCACCCTCGTGACGCGTGCGCAAATCCGCCTCTGCAAGCTCGAAGCCATCCGTCGTACTCACGAAAGCATCGAGGCGTGCTCGCATATCGACATCGTCCTTGCCAGGGTCTGCCACGAGAAAGACCGTCCCCGGATACGCACCGCGTCCCACGCGTCCACGCAACTGATGCAACTGCGAGAGGCCGAAGCGCTCGGCATCCTCTATGAGCATCATCGTCGCGTTGGGGACGTCCACACCCACCTCGACAACCGTCGTGGCAACGAGCACGTCGATATCGCCCACATTGAAGGCATCCATGGCCCGCTGTTTCTCCTCCGCGTTCATGCGACCCGTAAGCAGCCCAACGTGGTAGCCCGCGAAGACATCGCGCTGCAGACGAGCGGCTTCCTCCTCAGCGGCCTTGGGATCGGAGATATCGCTTCCGTTCGCGAGCGAGGCAAAAAGCGATCCGTCCTCGATGCGCTCGGCCCTGCGTTCGCGCGTCAAACCCACGAGCGGGCAGATGACATAGGCCTGCCGCCCCTGTGCAAGGGCCTCCTTGATCGCCTCGTAGGCCCTTCCCCGCGCGTCGCGTGAGATGAGCTCCGTATGCGTTGGCTGAACGTTGCCCGGGCGCGTGCGTATGTAGCTCGTCTCGAGGTCACCGTATAGGGTGAGCGCAAGCGTGCGTGGAATGGGGGTAGCCGTCATGACGAGTAGGTCACAGCCTGGCCCCTTCATGCGCAGGGCCGCACGCTGGTTGACACCGAAGCGGTGCTGTTCGTCGATGATGACGAGCGAGAGATGCGCGAAACTCACCGTGGGCTCGATGAGGGCATGTGTCCCGAAGAGCACTTGGAGCGTGCCATCTTGCGCCTCTTCCAGGAGCCGCTCGCGCTCCTCGGAATCGGTCGCTCCCGTGAGGATGCCCCAGCTGATGTGCGCCGCATCGAAGAGTGGGCCGAGCTTGCTCGCGTACTGGCGCGCAAGCACCTCGGTCGGCGCCATCATGGCCGCCTGGCATCCGCTGTCGGCACTGAGCGCCAAGGCGAAGGCCGCGACGATGGTCTTGCCCGTACCAACATCTCCCAGGAGCATCCGGTTCATGCTGCGCGGTGCGGTCATATCATCCACGATGTCTGCAATGGCCTGCTCTTGCTCGCTTGTGAGTGTATACGGGAGCTGCGCGCGTAGCTCATCCATCCGTTGCCCTGGCACGTGGGCAGTCGGCTCGCCATCGCGTGTCTCGGCACGGCGCAAGCGCATCATCTCGATTTGCAGGCGCAAGACCTCCTCGTAAGCCAGGCGCTTGCGAGCCTGAAGCATCTGCGTGCGGTTCTCGGGAAAGTGAATCTGGCGCAGGGCCGCCTTCTTGCCGATGAGCCTATGCTTGAGCCGCAAGGCGACGGGAAGCGGGTCGCTCATATCCGCCGTCTGCTCAAGCGCGTTTGCGATGAAGCGGCGCATCCACGTTGTCGAGATGCCCTCGGTAGCCGGGTGCACGGCGAGCATTTGGACAAGGCGCGTCTGCTCCTGACCCGGCTCGCCCAAGAAGGCGACGTAGGGATTGGCCATGCGCTTGAACCCGTACTCGAACGTGACCTTCCCCGAAAACGCGACGCGCATGCCACGCTCGAACTTGGCAGCCATCCAGGGCTGCCTGAACCAGGTGGCGATGATGACGCCCGTACCGTCGAAGACGGACACTTCGAGGATATGCAGGCGCCTGCGCGGTTGTTTCTCGACAACCTCATCGACCGTGCCCACAACGGTCACGAACTGGCCGATGGAAGCGCGGGCGGCTGTCTCGACGTTGGAAAGGTCTATGTAGCGGCGTGGGTAGTTCTCGAGCAATCCCCGCACCGTTGAGATACCGAGCTTGGAGAGGTTCTTCGCGCGTGCAGGACTCACGGCACGTATCTTGCCGACATCGCAATCAAGCAGAAAGTCGGAATCCCCGCGTGATGTCATTATGCAAGCCCTAGTACCCGCTCGTCTTGCGGGATGTACGCAAAGCCGAAACAGCCGGTCGAGACATGCGTCGTGATGACAGGACCAACCATGCGCACGCCGACCTCAACCAGCTTGATGCCCGCCTCGATCATGGCCTCGCGCAAGTCATCAACGCCACCCATGTTGCGCGTATGGGCAAAACAGCACTCGAGTGGCCCGAGGTGCTCTTCGAGCTCCTTGTAGCGCTGCACGAGCTTGGTGACGGCGCGCTTGGGTGACTTGGCCTTGCCGAACATCTCGACCTCGCCTTCCGGATCGACCGTGAGAAGCGGCTTGATCTTGAGCAAGGCCGCGGCAAGACCGGTCGCCTTGCCGGTGCGGCCCCCCTTGACGAGATTGCGAAGCTTGTCGAGCATGAAGCAGATACTCGTTTTTCCCACAAGCTCGTGTGCGGCCTCGACCAGCTCGTCGAAACTCAGACCGTACTCGCGCAACTGCGCAATACGACGCACGAAAAGGAACTGGGCGACGGTATTGCAACGCGTATCAATGACCTCGACGGGGATGGGAGCGCTTTCGGCGGCCATACGGGCGGTATGGACGGTCCCCGACATGCGCGACGAGATGTGCAGGGAAATCACGTGCGTGTAGCCGGCAAGGGAAAGGTCGGTGTAAAGCTGGGCGAAGTCAAGCAGCGGTGGCATGGACGTCGAGGGCAGCTCGTCGCAATCGACGATGTAATCGTAGAAGGCCTCGATATTTTCGACGGTGTTGTCCTCGGGAAAATGCGTGCCGTCGGGCTCGATGACCCTGAGGTGCACACACTCGACACCAAGCTCGGCAAGCTCGGCATCAGACGCATCGCATGAATTATCGGTAACGATCGCTATCTTCTCCATCTGCATCTCCTGAATTATCCGGTCCTATTCGATCGAGAAAACGATGGGATACAGCGGCTGCTCACCGCGTTGCGCATCGACTTCAAGGTCGGGATACAGTTCCTCGACCTGTTCGACGAGCTTCTCGAAATCCTCTTGGGCAAAATCCTCTCCCGCAAGGAGCGTGAGCGAGTCGAGGTCATCGTTAAGCTCGTCGATGAGGGCGAGCGTAACCTCCTCGACGCTCTTGCCCACAACATCGAGCGAGCCGTCGGCGATACCGATAACGTCATCCGGATGAATCTCGTGACCATCCGAAGTTTTGGAGTCCTTGATGGCGGTTGTCACCTCGCCGCACTTGACCTCGTCGAGCGCCTCGGTCATGGCCTCGGCGATTTCATCGAGGTCACCTTCCGGACTTGCGACGAGCATTGCGGAAAACGACGCGGGCGTTGACTTTGTGGGAACGACCCTGCACGGGATATCGGCATTATCAGCAGCGGCGTTGGCGGCCATGATGATGTTCTTGTTATTGGGAAGCAGGATGGCCGAGTCGGCGTTTACCTGCTCGATGGCATCGAGCAGGTCCTTCGTCGAGGGATTCATGGTCTGACCGCCGGAAACGACATGGTCAACACCGAGGGATCGCAAAATGTTAGCCATGCCCTCACCCGCGGCAACGGCGATAAACGCTATGGGCTTGCGTTCGGCGGGCTGGCGTGATGCCTCATCGGCAGCGATGCCATCGGCACGCTCCTCGCTCTCGAGCACCATGTTGTGGATGAAGACCTCGGAGACCTGACCGCGATCCGTCATGTAGGTAAGCACCGTACCCGGCGTGTCCGTGTGCACGTGCACCTTGAAGTCGGGGTGAGCGCCCACAAGCAGCTCGCAATCCCCGACAGACGCGAGAAACTCGAGTGCCTCGACCGTATCGACTTCGTCGCTGTGTAGGAGAAACTCTGTGCAGTACATGTAGTCCGAACCCGCCCAGTCACGTACATGCTCGATGGCGACCTTCGCCTCGGCATGCGTAAAATCCTCGGCAGAGGCAAGGTGGGCTTGCTCGCCAGTCAACGCGGCGATGAAGCTCTGGGTAAGAATGGCCAGGCCAAAACCGCCCGAATCGACAACGCCATTCTCCTTGAGAACGGGCAGAAGCTCCGGCGTACGCTTGACCGAAGCAAGAGCCTCGTCCGAAATGGCATGCAGCGTCGTGGTAACGTCGAGTCCCTCCTCGTAGGCTTGCTGCGCAACGGCGGCACAATCCTCGAGTACGGTGAGGATCGTGCCCTTTACCGGCTTACGTACGGCCTGGAAGGCAACCTCGACGGCACGTGCCATCGCGCGGGCAATGGTCTCGGTGCTGTACTCGGTGGCATCCACAAGTCCCTCGCAAAGGCCGCGCAGAATCTGACTCGTTATGACGCCCGAATTGCCACGTGCGCCCATGAGCGAGCCGTGCGTTACGGCCTTGCACAGGGCGGCGCCATCGGCATTCAACGGCAAGGCAGCAACCTCACGAGCCACAGACTCCATCGTCAGCGACATGTTCGTTCCCGTATCGCCATCGGGCACCGGAAAGACGTTGAGGCGGTTGATCTCTTCCTTGCGCGCAGACAGCTCTGCGGAAGCGGTGGCGATGCATGTGCGAATATCGTCAATGTTCATGGATATATCCCTGTTGAGTATCGAATCCTACAAGCTGCTAATCGCGAACCTTCACGCCCTGCACGTGGACGTTCACATTGCGAACGGGCAATTGCGCGCCATCCTCGAGCGTGAACTTGACCTTGTCGGCGAGCATGCGACTCACCTCGGCGAGATTGGTCCCGTGCTCGATGATGACGTACAGGTCGATGTCGATGGCATCATCGGTCCTCTCGACGTTGATACCGCGACGCAGGCGACTCGCGGGCAGCAGCTTGGCAATTCCATCGGAAAGCGTCGGGGCGGCCATGCCCACGATGCCATAACTCTCGAGGGCGGCATAACCGGCCAAGTCGGTGATGACATCCTCGGCGATGGTCAGTTCGCCAGCAATAGCGTCAGCCATATGCAAGCTCCTTCATGGTTGAGATTACACAGATGCGGTAATTGTAATTCAGGCGACACTTCGTTCACAGTGAGCCGTGCAATTTTGCGTATACTTTCTAGAAAATGGGCAGCAGCGTATAGATGCTTCGGTCATTGCGCGCCTGTTCGCTGGCCGCAGCCCATTCATTTGCAGGAGGGTCTAATTGGATTTCGAGGAGATATTCTCTCGCGAAGCACGAAGCTCAAGCAACGGTCATGTGCTCGACGATGATCTCGTCTATGAGATTCTCGAGACCGTTGCCGAGATTCCCTCAGGTTGCGTCGCGACTTACGGGCAAATTGCCCGACTCATCGGCAGGCCCAAGAACGCGCGCCTCGTGGGCAAGGTGCTCAAGGAATCGCAGTTCTACGGCGAGTATCCCTGCCATCGCGTCGTAAACGCCGTAGGTCGTCTTGTGCCCGGTTGGAACGAGCAGGCTGCGCTCCTGACCGAAGAGGGCGTCGAGCTCAAAGACGACGGCCACGTTGACATGCGCACGTACCAGTGGGATATATAGCGAGTCTGATGGTCCGGGGGGCCTCGATGGTCGCTTCCCGACGGCCCGCTTCGCGGTCTTAACGGTGCGCTCCCTTAAACCTCGGCCCTACCCTCTCCGGGCCATCAGCCCCAACACGATGCATATGCCAAGGGGTCAGACCCCCTGACACGTGCGTCCTTGGCACATAAAAAAAAGGGGCGGCCGCAATGCGGTCGCCCCTCTCCTGCTCGATGTGGTGAAGCTGGATTGCTTACCAGGTGAGGTCCTCGGCCTCTTCCTTGCCACGGCCCGTGAGCTTGTCGAGCATCATCTTGTGCTCGATCTGAGCCGCAATCTGCTTGGTGTGGATGACCGCATCCGGATTGACCGAGATGGAGTCGATGCCGCTCTTGATGAGGAACTCGCAGAACTCCGGATAGATGCTCGGGAGCTGACCGCAGATGGACACGGTCTTGCCATCCCTGTGAGCGACCTCGATAAGATGGCGGATGGCGCGTTTGACGGCGAGGTCACGGCCGTCGGCGACGTCCTGGATAATCTCGTTGTCGCGATCGAGGCCCAGAATCAGCATGGTGAGATCGTTGCTACCGATGGAGTAGCCGTCAACAAACTTGTTGAACTGATCGGCCATGATGATGTTGCTGGGAATCTCGGCCATGAGCCAGATCTTGAAGTCCGGGCTGCGCACCAGGCCCTCCTCGGCCATGATGCCCGTGACGATCTCGGCTTCCTTGACGGTGCGGCAGAACGGAATCATGACCTGGAGGTTCTTGAAGCCGTACTCGTCACGAACCTTCTTGATGGCCTGGAGCTCGAGCTTGAAGGCCGGAAGGTACTTGGGATCGTAGTAACGCGACGCGCCACGCCAGCCGAGCAGTGCGCTGGGCTCCTCGGGCTCGTACTTGTCGCCACCGGCAAGACCACGGTACTCGCTGGACTTGAAGTCGGAGAGGCGCAGCACGACCTGGCGCGGGGAAAGGGCGCTCGCGACCTTGCGCATGCCCTCGGCGAGCATGTCGACAGCCTCGTTGGCGCGGCCGGTCTCGATGAGATGCATGGGATGCTCGTGGATGAAGGTGGTCCAGATGAACTCCTCGCGCATGAGGCCCACGCCATCGCACGGGAGCTTGCCATGCTTCTCGGCAAGATCGGGATTACCGAGGTTCATGTAAATCTTGGTGCCCGTGACAGGAGCCACGTAAGCCGCGGCGGCAGGTGCGGCGTCAGCAGCAGGTGCCTCGGAGACCATGCTCTTGACGATACCGGCGTACACGGTGCCGTTGGAGGCATCGACCGTGATCTCCTGGCCGTCCTGGATCGAGGCCGTGGCCTCTTGTGAGCGGCTCGCCGTGCCGACGATGCAGGGAATGCCCATCTCGCGGCTGACGATGGCGGCGTGGCAGGTCATGCCACCGGCATCGGTGACGATGGCAAGCGCCTTTTGCATGGCGGGCACCCAGTCGGGAGCGGTCATCGTGGTGACGAGAATCTCGCCGTCCTTGAACTCGTCGATGAGGGCGGGATCGGTGATGACGTGCGCCTTGCCGGCGACCTTGCCGGGAGAGGCCGGCAGACCGGTCACGATAACGTCAAGGTTCTCGGTTGCGGCGTCATCTGCCTCATCGGCAACCTCGCCGTCGGCCTTCTTGCGCGACCAGACCGTCTCGGGGCGCGCCTGGAGCAGCCAGACCTTGCCATCGCGCTCGTCGATGCCCCACTCCATATCCATGTAGCAGCCGTAGTGCTTCTCGAGCTGCTTGGCGTAGTCTGCGAGCTCCTTGATTTGCTCGTCGGTAATGACCTGCTGCTTGCGCTCATCGGCGGGAACGTCGACTTCCTCGACGTCGCCTTCGGGCTTGCGAATCATCTTGATGTGCTTGTCCGAGATGATGCGACGCGTAATCTCACCCGTTGCCTTGTCAACGACGAAGTTGTCGGGCGTGACGGCGCCCTGCACGACCATCTCGCCCAGACCGTAGGAACCCTCGATGGTGACGACCTTGTCATTGCCGTTGGTGACATCGAGCGAGAACATGACGCCTGCGGCCTTGGAGAAGACCATCATCTGGACGGTCGCGGAAAGCGCGATGGACAGGTGATCGAAGCCCGTCTTCTCGCGATAGTAGGTAGCGCGGTCGGTGAAGGTGGAGGCGTAGCACTCCTTGATCTTCTGCACGACCATATCGGGGCCGTGCACGTTGAGGTAGGTGTCCTGCTGGCCCGCAAAGCTGGCATCGGGAAGGTCTTCTGCAGTGGCAGAAGAGCGCACGGCGACGAACGGATCATCCACGTGCATCTTATTGCCGAGCTCGGCGTAAGCGTCCTTGATGGCCTCGACGATGTCTGCCGGCATCTCCTCGGCGACGATCATGGCACGGATGTTGTCGGTCACCTCACGCAGCAGCGCGGAGTCCTCGACGTCCGTGAGCTTCTTGAGCTCCTCGCGGATTTCCTTGTCGAGGCCCGTCCTTTCCATGAACTGACGGTATGCGTATGCCGTGGTGGCAAAGCCATAGGGTACGGGGACATCGGTCTCCGAAGTCATCTCGCCCAGAGAAGAGGACTTTCCGCCTACGATCTCGACGTCCTCGCGGCGAAGCTCGTCGAACCAGAGAACATATGCCTTGTCACGATCCATCTTGCCTATCCTTTCTTTCATGTCGGAGAGGAAGCGGTGCATTGCAAAGTGCGAGAATCCCCGTTTCCAATGTTCGATATTATAGGGTATTTGAAACGCCTTTGGTCCATGACCCTACACGGGAAGAACGAACGAGCCGTGGGGAGACGGAATACGGGGGAATGCGGCATTGTAATGGCGCAGTATCTCTTGTGCCGTCTCCTCGATAGCACGGTCTTTCGTGTTGATGATGACGCAACCGAGCCCGCGCATGATGGTACGCGCGCGGTCGAGCTCCAACGTCACGGCATCGATGTCCGCATACCTCGACTGCCCCAATTGGCCACCCATACGCGTCTTGCGCACGCCAACGAGCACGGAGGGATCGGTTATGAGGCCGAAGAGACGCTCGCGGTCAACTTCGTAGACTTCTTTGGGAAGCTCGAGACCCTCGACAAGAGGAACGTTTGCAACCTTGTACCCCTGCTGCCCCAGATAGATGGACGTCGGCGTCTTGCTCGTGCGGGAGACGCCGAGAATCACGATGTCGGCTTCGGGCAGGTCTTGCGTGAGCAGACCGTCATCGTGGGAGACGGTGAACTCGATTGCCTCGATACGCTGAAAGTACTGATCGTTGATCTTGTGCTGTTCGCCGGGAGCGGGATTGTGGGTCTTGCCGCTCACCTGTTCGATGACCGCAATGGAATCCGACAGGACGTCGACAGCGTAAATGTTGGGATGGTCTGCAAGATACGATTCCAGCGCATCCCTCAGCTCCTGAATGACAAGGGTGTAGTAGACGATGATTCGATCGTCGTTGTACATCTGGCGATGCAAGCGTTGTTCTTCCTCGAGAAACGAGCGAATCTGGTCGAAGGACCTGACGTACGGAAGCACCGTGATATTCGGGTCGAGCTCGCCGAAATGGCTTGCCGCCGAGCGAGCGATGGTCTTGGCCGTATTGCCCATCGAGTCACTGATGACATGGATGGTCGGCAGCGTAGGCATATCGCCCATGACGTGCCTACTTCTTGGCCATCTTGCCGATATCGGCCACGTTGGCGAACACGGCAACGAAGCTGTTGAGCAGACGCAGACGCATCTCGCGCAAGGCCGCGTCGTCATCCATGATGAGCACGGCGTCGAAGAAGTTGTCGATGGGCGTGCGCAGACTTGCAAGCGCCTCGATGGCATCAAGATGAGCGCCATCCGCAAGGGCGGCCGTAACCGCGTCACGGGCAGTAGTAACGGCATCGGCCAGCGCAAGCTCCTGTGCCTCCATGATCGATGTGTCAGCATCGCAACCAAGGGAGGCATCGGCAAGATTTGCCGCGCGCGTGTAAGCCGTCGCCAGGTTTTCGAAGACTTCGGGCTGCTCGTTACGCGCTGTCTGAAGCGCATCGATGCGCGCCAGCGTCTCGGCAGGCTCGAACATTCCCGTCGCCATGACGGCGGCGATGCAATCGGGCGCGTAGCCGCGGTCGCGTGCGATGACCTCGAGACGCGTCGCGAAGAAGGCGCGCACCTGCTCGCGCACCTCGTCGAAGTCGAAATCGACCACGTCGCGATAATTATCGAGCGCAACGTCAATGAGCTTGGCAAGCGAGACGTCGAGGCCATCGAGCAGGATGTTGATGATGCCGATGGCGGCGCGACGCAGCGCGAAGGGATCGGAAGAACCCGTGGGCCCCGCGCCAATCGCGAAGATGCCACAGACGGTATCGAGCTTGTCGGAGAACGCGGTGACGGTGCCCGCAAGGTTGCGCGGCAGCTCGTCGCCGGCAAAACGCGGGCGATAGTGATCGGTGATGCCGAGGGCGACCTCGGGCGTCTCGCCCGAGAAGCGCGCATAGTGACCGCCCATGATGCCCTGCAGGGAGGTGAACTCGACGACCGCGTTGGTGATGAGGTCGGCCTTGCACAGCAGCGCAGTGCGCACGACGTCATCGCGCTCGGCACCCGTGATGCTGGCGGCGTCACAGACGGCCTCGGCGTTCTTCACGATGCGCATGGTCTTGTCGTAGACGCTTCCGAGCTTCTCCTGGAACACGACGCGCTTCAAGCCATCGACGTAGCTCTCGAGCGGCTCACGGCGATCCTCGACCACGAAGAAGGCCGCATCGTCGAGACGGGCGCGCACGACGCGCTCGTTACCTGCGACGATGGTCTCGGTGTAGGCGGGATCACCGTTGCTCACGATGAGAAACGCGTTGTCGAGCGTGCCATCGGGCTGGTACATCGGGAAGTAGCGCTGATGTTCGAGCATCGCGTCGGTGATGATCTCGGGCGGGACGTCAAGGAAACGCTCGTCGAAGTGCGCGAGCATGACGGTGGGATACTCGACGAGATTCACGACCTCGTCGAAGGTGCCCTTGGGGGTGTCAGCCTTGAGGCCCGTCTCGGCCTCGATGGCGTTGATCTGACCGCGAATGGCCTGCGCACGCTTCTTCGCGCTAGGAATGACCTTCATCTCCTCGTAGGCGGCCGGCAAGTCGGAGGCACTCGCAAACTCGAATTCGCGGTCGGCCATGAGGCGGTTGCCGCGCGAGATGCGGCCCGCAACCAGACCGGCATACTCGACGGGCACGACTTCGTCGCCATACAGGGCCATGAGCCAGCGCACGGGACGCGAGAAGGTGACATGACCGCTGCCCCAACGCTGCGACTTGGGCCAGCTGATGCCTGCAATGAGGCCGGCAAGCAGGTCGGGCAGGATATCCGCCGTCTTGCGGGAGGGCTCCTCGACCAAGGCGTACACATACTCCTTGCCGCTCTCGTCCGCCTCGCGCACGAGACAGGAGACGTCAACGCCCTTGCCACGGGCAAAGCCCTCGGCAGCCTTCGTGGGCTTGCCATCATCGTCGAAGGCGATCGCGGCGGCGGGGCCCTTGGCGCGCATGGAGAGCGCCTCGCTTGCGTCGGCAAGGTCCTCGACCACGAGAATCATGCGACGTGGCGTTGAATAGGTGACGACCTCGCCGTGGGCGACGCGTGCCTCGTCGAGGGCGTGCTGTGCCGCATCGGCAAGATCACGCGTTGCCGCATAGAGGGGCATGGCGGGAATTTCTTCGGTTCCGATCTCGAGGACAAGCTTGGATGCATTCATTATGCGACCCCCTCCTTCTCGGCGTCGCCGTCTAGCTCGCGCGGGCCATCCTGCGAGGCGATGTAGGCGCCGCCCTTCTCGATCACATGCTCGAGATAGGACTCGCAGCAGGCCTTTGCCATCGTGCGCACGCGCAGGATGTAGGCCATGCGCTCGGTCGCCGAGATCGCGCCGCGCGCATCGAGCAGATTGAAGGCGTGGCTACATTTCATGACGCAATCGTAGGCGGGAAGCGGCAACCCCAAGTCGAGCAGGCGCATGCACTCGCGCTCGGAAGCATCGAAGCGCGCGAAGAGCATATCGACATCGGCGAACTCGAAGTCATATGCGCTCTGCTCGCGCTCGTTCTCGTAGAAGACGTCGCCATAGGTGAAAATCGAGCCATCAGGCCCTTTGCTCCAGACAAGGTCGTAAACGCTGTCAACGCCCTGGATGTACATGGCGAGGCGCTCGAGGCCGTACGTGATCTCGGCGGGAACGGGATCGCACTCGATGCCACCGACCTGCTGGAAGTACGTGAACTGCGTGACCTCCATGCCGTTGAGCCAGACCTCCCAGCCCAGACCCCAGGCACCCAGCGTGGGGCTTTCCCAGTCGTCCTCGACGAAACGCACGTCATGCTGATGCGGCTCGATGCCGATGGCGCGCAGGGAGCCGAGGTAGAGCTCCTGGACGTCATCGGGAGAGGGCTTGAGGATGACTTGGAACTGATAGTAGTGCTGCATGCGATTGGGGTTGGCGCCATAGCGACCGTCGGTCGGGCGACGGCACGGCTGCACGTATGCCGTCTTCCAGGCACCGGGACCGAGCGCGCGCAGCGCCGTCGCGGTGTGATAGGTGCCCGCCCCCACCTCGGAGTCATATGGCTGCAAGATGACGCAGCCCTGGTCTGCCCAGTACTGTTGCAGGGTCAAAATGATGTCTTGAAAGGTCAGCATGCTCTCTATCCAATCGTGCGTACCATGCGATATGGTCTGCTTGCTTCTACAATGTGCCGATGCGGTCGAGGGGCCAGTACCTGAACACGGCACGTCCCGTTATGTCTTCCGTGTTGATGGCGCCAAAGGCGCGGCTGTCCGCGGAGTTCGTGCGATTGTCTCCCATGACCCAAACATAGCCCTCGGGTACCACATAGGGATACTGGATGCCCGAATTCAAGTCGTTGCTCGGCTTGCCCTGCGTGTACGGCTCGTCGAGGCGTACGCCGTCCACATATACGGCGCCATCGCGCAGGTCAACCGTCTGACCGCCCGTGGCGATGACACGTTTGATGAGCACACGCTCTGGGTCGGACGGATCCTCGAAGGTGATGATGTCGCCTTGGGCAGGCTCGCCGAAGGCGTAGCTCAGCTTCTCGGAAAAGACGCGATCGCCTATCTCGATGGTCTGCTCCATCGAGCCGGAGGGAATCTCGTAGGGCTGCATGACAAAACGCGTGAAGAGCGTGGCCAGGCCAACGGCAACCACGATGATGAGAAGTATCTCGATGACCAGGCGTAATGGCGAGTTCTTCTTCACGAATGCACCCCTTTCCTTCCCTCAAAAACAAACATGTAAGCGTATATGATAGCGCGACCAGACCGGTATCTCAGTCAGAATCGGAACGAATGGTATCTGCGTACGCTCGTTCCTCGTCCGTGAGCTTGGCGGCATCGAGCATGTCGGGGCGCAGCAGAGCCGTCCTCTCGATGGCGGCACGTCGGCGCCATGCCGCAATCGCCCCGTGATTGCCCGAGAGCAACACCTCGGGCACCTCCATATCCCGATAGACAGCGGGTCGCGTATACTGCGGAAACTCGAGAAGGTTGTCGGCAAAGGACTCCTCGACGGCGCTGTTCTCATCTCCCAACGCACCGGGAAGCAAACGGCACACCGCATCGGTAACGACCATGGCAGCAAGCTCGCCGCCCGTCAAAACGTAATCACCGAGGCTGATGCAGCGATCCGCAAGCGTATAGGCACGCTCGTCGATACCCTCGTAACGCCCGCATACCATGAGCAGGCGCTCATAGCCCGCAAGCTCGGCGGCCATATCCTGGTTGAAGGGACGGCCCGTAGGCGTGAAGAAGATGACGTGAGGCTTGGGGCCCGTCGAGCAGATGCTCTCGATGGCTTCGAAAATGGGTGGGCAGCACATGAGCAGTCCGGCCCCTCCCCCGTAAATCTCGTCATCGGTCGTGCGGTGCCTGTCATGAGTCCAATCACGTAGGTCATAGGCGTGAAAGTCGAGTATGCCCTTTTTGCGGGCGCGGCCAAGTATGGAGCTTGACATGACCCCTTCGAACATCTCGGGGAAAACGGAGAGCGTCTCGACAATCATGACTCGATCAAACCGTCCATGACGCGCGTACGAATGGCCTCGTCCGCAGCTTCGGGATACGAGACGATGACCTCGTCCACGACCGGGACGAGCACCTCCCCATACGGACCGTCAATGACCCACACGTCATGGGCGGCTGTCTCGATGACCTCACGTATTTCGCCAAGCTCGCCATGACGCTCGTCAACGACCGTGCGTCCAATCTCGAGCAGGGGATTATCGAGGCCTTCGAGATTGCGCACGTCAGCCAGAAGAAAGCGTCCGGCAATCTGCTCGGCGGCATCGATCGTGTCAATGCCCTCGAAGCGCAGCTGGTAGGTATTGCCCGCACCTTCGCTCACCGATATGACATCAAGCTCGCGCGGGCCCTGCAACGTGGGCGGGACGACGTGAACGTGCAAGCCCTCATAGACGGAAAAGGGAAGGTTGCCGGCCGTCGTGGCCGTAACCTCCCCCTCAAGCCCGCGTGCCTTACCGACACGGGCAACAAGTTCGTATTCTGTACGAGACATACAGCTGCTACTCGGCGAGCTCGACCTCGACACGGAAACCGTCTTGCGAGGCAGCAGCGCGAGCAAGCGTGCGAATCGCCTTGATGATACGGCCCTGACGACCGATGATCTTGCCGATATCGCTCTCGTCGACCTCGATCTCGATGAACAGCTCGCCGTTTTCCTGGTCGGTACCGGTAACGGTCGCCGCCTCGGGATTCTCGACAATCTGCTCGACGAGCGTACGGACGAGCTGCGTGACGTCTTCGAACGACTCGACCATGGCCTACTCTTCTCCGGCCTCTTCGGACTCGCCCTCTTCGGCCTCGGCCTCAGCTGCAGCGGCGGCTTCCTCGGCTGCCTTGCGAGCTGCCTCCTCGGCGGCCTTCTTGGCGGCTTCCTCGGCGGCGATGCGATTGGCCTCGGTCTTGTTGGCGATACGCTGAGCGAGCTTCTCGGGCAGCGGCTCGTTCTTCACGCTCGCGATGATCTTGGCAACGCGGTCGGACGGCTGAGCGCCCTTGGCAATCCACTCATCGACCTTGGCGACATCGAGATCGATGATCGAAGGATCCCCCGCGGGGTCGTAGGTGCCGACCTGCTCGATGATACGACCGTCGCGCTTCTTGCGCTGATCGGCGACCACGATGCGATAGAACGGGGCTTTGTGGGCACCATGACGTGCCAGACGGATGACTACCAAAACTTCTCCTTCAATCTATCGCCTGCACCCATTGCAGGCGTGAAATTGAGACCTGGCGCGATGACGGGTCGCGCACGAACCGACATTGTAACGCAAACTTCACGCGATGGAATAGGTTTTTTCTACATCGAGGTGGTCACGGGCTCGAGAGCGGCAAGCGCATCGTGCACCGTGCGTATGATGTGCGAGACGGCCTCGCTCGTATCGAGCTCGACCTTCTCGCCCGTCGCGCGGTCCTTGAACTCCACGATATCGTTTTGCGCACCACGTTTGCCAATGATCAGCTGATATGGCCAGCCGATAAGGTCGGCATCGGCGAACTTGACGCCGGCGCGCTCGTCACGGTCGTCAAGGGCGACCTCGATGCCCGCGGCCTCGAGTTCGTCGGCGAGCTTGGACGCAAGGGGCTCGACGAGGTCATCGCCCATCTGGAGGGGAATGACGCATACCTGCGCAGGCGCGATGCTCACGGGCCAATACATGCCGTTCTCGTCGTTGCGCTGCTCGACGACAGCCGCCATCGAGCGTGTCACGCCAATGCCATAGCAGCCCATGACGTAGGGTTTCTCGACACCATCGGCATCCATGTACGTGGCGTTCATGGCCTCGGAGTACTTCGTGCCAAGTTTGAAGACCTGGCTCACCTCGATGCCACGCGAACCCGAGAGGACTTTGCCACAGACAGGACACAGGTCGCCCGGCTCGGCGAGCACGAGATCGATCCACGCATCCGGCGTGAAGTCACGACCGGGCTCGGCACCCAGGAAGTGGTAGCCATCCTCGTTGGCACCGACGGCCCAGGCATGCGTGCCTTCGAGCGCGGCATCGCAGATGCAGACAACGCCTTCCGGCAAATCGACGGGACCCATCGAGCCCTTGTGCAAGCCCGCTTCGAGCATCTCCTCGTCCGTGAGCAGACGCCAGCCCTCGATGGCCTTCTCGGCCTTGATGTCGTTGAGCTCGTGGTCACCGGGGATGAACAGGGCATAGATCTTGCCGTCGGCACCGGTGCCCGATAGGGCCTTGACGGTCGCGTTCTCGGGCACGTCGAGGAAGCCCGCAAGATCGCCGATGGTATGCACGCCTGGCGTCTCGATCTTCTCGAGTGCGCGCTCCTCGCCGAGCGCCATCGTCACGCCCACGTTTGCCGCCTCGGCGTCTGCCGCGAATCCGCAGGTGCAATGCACGAGGTCGGACTCGCCGGCATCGGCCAGCGCCATGAATTCGCAGGTCTCCGAGCCGCCGATCTGGCCAGAATCGGCCTCGACCATGCGATACTCGAGGCCGAGCCGCTCGCAGACACGCGCGTAGGCGACCTCCATATCGCGATAGCTCTCGTCAAGCGATTCTTCGTCGGCGTTGAAGCTGTACGCGTCCTTCATCACGAACTCGCGCGTCCTGAACAGGCCGAAGCGCGGACGCATCTCGTCGCGGAACTTCACCTGCATCTGCCACAGCGTGCAAGGAAGGTCCTTGTAGCTACGCAGCTCGTCGCGCACGAGGTCGGTGATGAGCTCCTCGTGGGTGGGGCCCAGACACAGTTCGCGCTCGTGGCGGTCGGTAACGCGCATGAGCTCGGGACCGTAATCATCCCAGCGCCCCGACTCGTGCCAGAGCTCGGCAGGCTGCAAGATGGGCATGAGGATCTCCTGGGCGCCGGTCGCGTTCATCTCCTCGCGCACGATGTCCTGCACCTTGTTGAGCACGGTCATTCCTAGTGGCAAGAAGGTGTAGGTGCCCGATCCCATCTGACGAATCATGCCCGCGCGGAGCAGCAGCTTGTGGCTTGCGATATCCGCTCCGGCAGGATCTTCCTTCAATGTCGGACAATAGGTCTTGCTCATACGCATGATGCTCATGTTGTACCCTCGCTTGCGCTCGTGCTCGAAACATATGTCGCACATGGTACCACGTAGGCACAACTGCAATGAAAGCCATATCCACGCAAAAGGGGCAGATGCAATGCATCTGCCCCTCTCCCACGGCTTCGATGCCGAATCCAGACCTTCGGCGCAGGAATCCGTTTGCCTTCGAAACGCGCTTATCGCTCCTCGTTGCCCACGAAAGCACCGCGCACGGAGCAAGCCAGTGCACCGTCACGGTAGTTGTCCTCGGAGAAGGTGCTCTGAATCTTGCCGTCCTGAGCGATGTAGGAAACCATTTCCTCGACGGTCATCTTGGTGTAGTCGCGGTAGGTGTGATTGCAAGCCATTACGTACTCCTTTACTTGGCATCCAATAAAAGCAGGCACACCTTAACAGCAACGAGAGCGGTTATTTATTCTGATTTTAGAATAAAGATTTGAGCCTTGGGCGGAGTCACGAACATCGTACCCGCTCAACGGCGTCATGATGCCGCTGTTGCCGCAAACGGACACCCCGTGCAAATACGGCACGGCCGCCAACGGCAAAACGCACGACCGAGACAGAGAGGCGATCACTGCAACGAGACCAAGCCAGGCACCGCAAAGCACGAAGACGCCCCGGAGCAATATGAGTCCGGGGCGTCCTCGATGTGAAAGCGAAAAACTAGAGATTGATGCTGATGTTGGCTTCCTTGAGCTGGCGACGGCTCACCTCGCCGGGTGCGCCCGTCATCGGATCGGCACCCGAACTCGTCTTGGGGAAGGCGATGACATCGCGGATGGACGCATAGCCGCCGATGAGCATGACCAGACGGTCCAGGCCGAGCGCGATGCCGCCATGAGGCGGTGCGCCAAAGCCGAGTGCGGTGATGAGGAAGCCGAACTGCTCGTCGATCTGCTCGTCGGTCATGCCGATCTGACGCAGAATGCGGCGTTGCAGCTCGGGCTGGTGGATACGAATGGTACCGCCACCCATCTCGAAGCCGTCCATGACGATGTCGTAGGAGTAGCTGCCGCAGGCAAGCGGATCGCTCTCGATCTTGTCGAGGTCCTCGTCGCGCACGCGCGTGAACGGATGGTGCTCGGCGGCATAGCGCTTCTCGTCCTCGTCGTAGCGGAACATCGGGAAGTTCACGACCCAGCACAGGTCATGCGTGCCTGGCTCGATGAGGTTCATGGCATGTGCCATGTGCAGGCGCATGTTGCCCAGGACCTCGTTGACGACGGTCGCGCTGTCGGCACCGAGCATGACGAGGTCGCCCGGCTCGACGTCGAGCGCCGTCTTGATCGCCTCGATTTCATCGTCGCTGAAGAACTTGGTGATGGGGCTATTGACCTTGCCCTCGCTGCGGAACTGGATCCAGGCCATACCCTTGGCACCCCACTCGAGCGCCAGGTCGCCCAGCTTGTCGATTTGTGCACGCGGCCAATCGCCCGCACCCTTGGCGTTGATGGCCTTGACGACGCCGCCATTGGCAAGCGCGCCGGAGAAGACCTTGAAGCCGCAGTCCTTGACGATATCGGAGATATCGATGAGCTCCATGCCAAAACGGCGGTCCGGGCGGTCGGTGCCATAGCGGGCCATGGCCTCGGCGTAGGGCACGCGGTCGAGCGGGAAGCTCACGTCGTCGATGCCGACGGCCTTGAAGACCTCGGCGAGCACGTCTTCCATCATGTTCATGACGTCGTCTTCGGTGACGAAGGACATCTCGATGTCGACCTGCGTGAACTCGGGCTGACGATCGGCGCGCAGGTCCTCGTCGCGGAAGCAACGCGCGACCTGGTAATAGCGCTCGATGCCGCCAATCTGCGTGAGCTGCTTGAAGAGCTGCGGCGATTGCGGAAGCGCGTAGAAGTGACCGGGATTGGTGCGGGACGGCACGATGAAGTCGCGGGCGCCCTCGGGGGTGGACTTGCCCAGAATGGGGGTCTCGACCTCGATGAAGAGGCGCTCGTGCAGGGCATTGCGAATCGACCAGGTGACGGTGTCGCGCAGACGCAAGGCATCGGCCACGGGCGTACGGCGCATGTCGAGATAGCGCCACTTCATGCGCGTGAGCTCGTCGGTGTCGATATCGTCATCAAGCGGGAAGGGTGGTGTGGCGGACTCGTTGAGGATCGTGCACTCGTTCACGACCACGTCGATCTCGCCCGTGGGCAGGTCGGGGTTGGCGGTGTCTTCGGGACGCTCGCGCACGAAGCCGGTAACCTCGATGGCCCACTCGGGACGCATCCTCTCGCCCAGCTCGAAGCAATCCTTGGCGGTATCGGGATCGAAGACGACCTGCGTAATGCCCGTGCGATCGCGCAAATCGACGAAGATGAGGCCGCCGTGGTCACGCCTGCGGGCGACCCAGCCGGTAAGCGTCACCGTCTGGCCGATGTCCTTGCGGCGCAGCTCGCCGCAGGTGTGCGTGTGCATGGAGTACTCGTTTGCAAAATCCTCAGGCACTGTATGCCCTCCTTCATCATGCGATCCGCCATAGACAGTGGAGGACCGCGTCCTTCTTACTCATAAATTAGCTATTATGAAACAAGCGACAACCCCGCGCGAGGGGCATTTCGCCAAGCGCACCTAGAGCAAGCGCGCCATATCCTCGGCAATGGTATCGAGTGACACAGACGTCTCCTCGTGCGTGTTCATGTTGCGTGCCGTGCACGTACCGGAAGCCAGCTCATCGGGGCCGATGACAAGCACGTAAGCTGCCTGTGTCTTGCCGGCAACCTTGAATTGCGACTTGAGCGAGCGGCCCTGCATGTCCATCTGCGCGGCGATGCCCGCATCACGCAGCGCTTGCACGATGGCGAAAGCGTCCTCGGCAAGTGCGGCATCTGCGAGCGCGACGTAGACGAAGGGACGACTCTCGGGCGCAAGATCGATGCCGAGCTCCTCGAGTACGAGCAGGATGCGCTCGAAGCCAACGGCAAAGCCGAGGCCCGGCAAGTCCTTGCCCGAGATCTCGCCCATGAGCTTGTCATAGTGACCACCGCCACCGATGGCAGTCTGCGTTCCCAGACCAGCCGTGACCTGCACCTCGAAGACGGTGCCCGTGTAATAATCGAAGCCACGGACGAGACGGGGATCTTCCATGTACGAGATACCGGCGGCGTTCAAGCACGATTTGACCTGCTCGAAGCGATCGGAGCAGCTTTCGCACAGGTAGTCCGAAAAGCGCGGGGCATCGTCCATGACGCGCTTGCACGCCTCGTTCTTGCAGTCGAAGGAGCGCAGCGGATTGGCGTCGATACGGCGCTTGCACTCATCGCAGAGCTCTTCGGCGTGCTCGGCCTCGTAATCGCGTGCCGCCTGCGTGTAGGCCGGACGGCACGATTCGTCACCCATCGAGTTGATGAGCAGCGTCATCTGCTCGGCGGGTATGCCGAGCGCGGCGAAAAAGCGCATGCACATGATGATCATCTCGGCATCGGCAATTGGCTCGGTGGCGCCAAGGCACTCGACGCCCACCTGTCTGAACTCGCGATAGCGACCCTTCTGCGGGCGCTCGGCGCGAAACATGGGGCCTGCGTACCAGAGCTTTGCCGGAGCCGCACCTTGCGGCACGAGGGCGTGCTCGGCGATGGCGCGCACGACACCCGCCGTGCCCTCGGGGCGCAGCGAGAGGACCTGGTCGCTCTTGAGCGTGGTACCCTCGCGCATTGCCTGCATGGCCCCCATCGACCGTACCGAGAAGAGCTCCTTGCTGGCAACGTCACTCGTCTCTCCCACGCTGCGCGTGAAGAGCTCGGTGCTCTCGAAAACCGGCGTCTGGATGGGCTCGTAGCCATAAGCGGAAAACACCTCGTTCGCACGAGCGACGAACTCGAGCCACGCACCTGCGCGGTCGAAGATAAGATCCTGAGTGCCTTTCGGTGCCTTGTATCGCATTACTTGCCGTCCCTTTCATTCGTCTGGTCTCCGCTTGCGACAGGCTCGTCGCTCACGACGATGGCATCGACATCGATGGGCTGCGGGTCATCCGAGCCTTGCGCGTCCTCGACGGTCGCGCTCATGGTCGTAAGCTCGTCCTCGTATGCCTGCTTGTGAGCGGCATTTTCCTCGATGCGAGCTATGAGCTCGGCATGCGATGCGCGAAACGCCGCATCATCCGACAGTTGCTCGTAGACATCGCGGCCTAGCTGCTGCATGAGCTTGTTCTCCTCAAGCACCAAGTCGGCGATCTTCATCTTGATCTTGGCCTTAGCCGCTACATCACCCGCCGTCGACGCAAGCCCTGACACGAACTCGCTGCCCTTGTCGATGAGCTCTTTGGCGGTTTCCTGAAAACTACTCATGCATGGCTCCTTTGCAGATGATGGTCATGTACGCAAAAGAGGCCCATCAGGGCCTCTCGAGGTAACGCGTATATGCACGAAGACTAGGCGCGGGTGACCTTGCCGGCCTTCAAGCAGCTCGTGCAGACGTTTGCCTTGCGAACGTGGCCCTTGGCGTCCTTGATGGTGACCTTCTGGATGTTGGGACGAAAGACCCTGTTGGTCACACGGTGGGAGTGGCTGACATTGCGGCCTGCTGCCGGATGCTTTCCGCAGACCTCGCATACCTTCGACATCTTCGTTCTCCTTGCTACAAACGGCTTACGCCGGATTTCCATGCGGATTGAGCGTGTCACCACGCGAATTCGGAATTATAGCACAAATTGCATGATGTGAGACGATGATTTTCTAGGCGGTGTGGATTCCTCGTTTGTCCGCCGACGATCCCTATGACCTCGGGTGGGCATCCTTGTAGACGTCCTTCATGTGCTGCAGCGACAGGTGCGTGTAGACTTGCGTCGTCGAAAGGCTCGCATGCCCGAGCATCTCCTGCACGCTGCGCAGGTCGGCGCCGCCCTCGACCAAATCCGTCGCGAAGGCATGACGCATGTCATGGGGATGCAGACTCGGGTCAAGACCCGCCTGAGCAGCCCGCTGCTTGAAAACGCGTCGCAGGCTGTCGGCAGACATCGCGTTTCCGCGCGTGGAGACGAAGAGCGAGTTGCTACGCGCATCGCCCAGAAGAGACGGACGCCCCTCTCGCACGTAACGGTCCACGGCTTCGAGCGCGATGGGATACAGAGGGACGATGCGTTCCTTGGAGCCCTTGCCAAAGAGACGGATGCTCGCATCCGAGAAATTGACATCAGCGAGCTCGAGCCGTGCAAGTTCGGCGATACGGGCACCACTCGCATAGAGCAGTTCGAGAAAGGCTTGGTCGCGCAAACCAACGGGATCGTCTTCGCATACGGCAAGCAATCGCTCGATGTCGGAGTCGCTCGTCTTGCGCGGAAGGTCGCGCCCCAACTTGGGCGACGAAGTCGCTGCCGCGGGATTGAACTGCGTGACATTCTGGACGTTCAGGTACTTGAAGAAGGTGCGTATAGCCGAAAGGCGTCGAGAGACCGTCTTGGGGGTATAGCCAGAGGCATTGAGCTCCACGAGGTAACGGCGAAACCGTCGATACTCCACCTGGAGCGGGTCGAGTCCGCTACGTGCGGCCCAATCAAGGTAGCTGCGTATGTCGATGCAGTACGCGCGCACGGTGTTATCGGAAAGCCCCCGCTCGACCGAGAGATGCCGTGCAAAGGCGCAAGCCCAACACACGGCGCTCGCGTCGAGGCGCTCATCGGCGAAGCATTCCTCGGGAGAGAAGGCCTTCGTCATGATTGCGGTGCTCCATCGAAGAGGTCGGGACGCCCCGCGACGAAATCGTCGATGGCCGCATGCGCCCGCGCAGCATAGGCAGCTTTGCGCTCGCGCTTGTTGCGTATCTTGGGTTCGATGGGATCGATGATGCCGTAGTTGACATGCATGGGCTGGTAATCTGCCGTGCCAGGATCGGTCGCGTACGCGAGTAGACAACCGAACAGGCTCTCGCGAGGCAGCACGGGCTCGGCAAGGCCGGCGAGCTCGGCGTAGACGGCGAGCGCGACGAAGAGCCCCGAGGCGACGGCCTCGAGGTACCCTTCCGTACCCGTGAGTTGACCCGCGAGATGCACCTCGGGCCTCGAGGGGATGGCGAGCGTCTTCGTCAGCACGTGCGGTGTGTCGACAAAGGTGTTGCGATGCATGACGCCGAAGCGCGAGAACTCGGCGTTCTCGAGGCCGGGAATCATCCTGAAGACGCGTTCCTGTTCGCCAAAGCGCAGGTTGGTCTGGAAGCCAACGAGGTTGTATGCCGTCGCCGCGGCGTTCTCGGCGCGCAGCTGCACGGCAGCCCAGGGGCGCTTACCCGTACGCGGATCGGTAAGCCCAACTGGTTTGAGTGCACCATGCGAGAGCGCATCGCGCCCGGTACGCGCGACTTCCTCGACTGGCTGGCACGCCGCGAAGAGCTCGCGACGCTCGAAATCCTTTTCGATAACGCGGCCCGCGTTGACGAGCTCGTCAACGAAGGCTTCGTATTCCTCACGATTCATCGGAGCGTTGAGATAGTCGGCCGTGTCACCTTTGTCATAGCGTGACTGGGCGAAGATAACCGATCGGTCAAGGGAGTCCGCCTCGACGATGGGGGCTGCCGCGTCGTAGAACGCAAGACCTTGCGAACCGAGCTCGTCGGTAAGTTGCCCCGCGAGCGCATCGGCCGTGAGCGGGCCGGTCGCGATGATAGCAGGTCCATCGGGGATGATCGTGCACTCCTCGCGCACGAGCTCAATGTTGGGCGATGCGTCGATCAGGCGCTGCACGGCAGCGGAGAATTCGTCGCGATCGACTGCAAGCGCACCGCCTGCGGCTACGCGCGTTTCATAGGCGCAGACAAGGAGCCTGGAGCCAAGCGCGGAGAGCTCGTACTTGAGCGAACCGGCCGCCGTCTCGGGATCGACGCTCTTGAGGGAGTTCGAGCAGACGAGCTCGGCGACGTTGCCCGTCTTGTGCACGGGCGTGGAATGCTCGGGGCGCATCTCGATAAGACGTACGGGGACTCCACGTGCAGCGAGCTGCAACGCGGCCTCGCAACCAGCGAGCCCTGCCCCGATGACCGTGACTGTTGGAAAGCTCATGTGCCCTATCTCCCCGTCACTATAAAGATGCGGAAGACGCCTGACTCGCTGCGCCTCCTGCTCCAGCGTCATCATGCGTCATCTGCGAAGCATACGCATCTCGATATTGTCGAAGGAGCTGGGCCAGCTCTGGTATATCGGCACCCGCGACCTGCCACGCGATAGTCCGGTCGATCTCACGATATCCATGGGCGACAAAATTTCGAAAACCCTTAATTTGACGCCATGGGTAATCCGGAAATGCGCTTACCACATCATCAGACAGGTGAAGAGTGTCCTCAGCAATACGATAGACGGGAGCCATAACGGCGTCATAAATCAGCTCCCCGTCTTCCGAGCGATCATGTACGAATTGTTTCTGGTCAAGCGAGAAACGCCGGAGCCGATTTGCGAGAACTTGCGCATCTTCCAGAATAACGTCAATGAGTTCGATATCGCGATCAAGCTGTTTCATAAAGCAGCACCTCATCTTGCTGAATGCGCTTTCTGAAGGCCGGCCTCATGAATTCAGGTGGGTTTGTGACAATTTCAACGGAACGACCGAGACGCTCTTCGAGAAGCTCCTGCATAGAGAGCAAATCGCTGTAATTGACGTCATGTCCGCATTCAAGGCGAACATCGACATCGCTTTGCCGTTCTTCTTCTCCACGCGCAAAGGAACCGAACAGGTATCCAGCACGCACGTCATAAGGCGCAACAGCTTCCCGCAAAGCTTCTGCTATGTCTTCAATCGTCAGCATGGGAAAAGTATATCATGCTCGTCTATTCACCCTCGTCTTGCCGGGGTTTTGTCTCACCGGCAAACCGTTACTTCTCGAGTTTGGGATAGCTGATGCCCAAGACATCTGCGAGGTTCTTGAGTGCCCGCTCTTCGGGTATGCCTGCCTCTGCCTGCTGATTCAGGTACCTTTGCATTTCCTCTTTGGTCATTTCCTGATCATCCATAATGCATTCCTTTCGGCAAGCTGCTTGGACTCACCGATTCACCTTACCATTGCCCGTATCTTCTTGTCTCATGATGCAAGGAATTACATATGACGATTCCCTCCTTCCCTAGTGCCGTGGCACGAGCTGGTAGCGACCGTCCATGCCACGTTGGATGAGGTTGTCGAGCTCGTAGGCGGCCAGCCGCCTCGAGAGCTCGCCGGGAGAGAAGTCGAAGTAGGCCGCGAGCTGCTGGGCGGAAAGCGCCTCGGCGGCAAGTGCGCGCAGGACGGGATCGTCGCCGATGAGGTCATCGCATGCGTCCCCCTCCCCCTTCGCGACCCTATCGGAAAGCAGCTCGTACATGGAATGGGCCCAGGCAAGCTCGATCGCGGAATCGAGGGTCTCGGTATCGACGATGCAATAGGCGCCCTGGGCGATGAGATGGTTGGTACCGCGCGAGTTGGGCGAGGTGATGGAGCCGGGCACGGCCGCGACGTCGCGGTTGGCGCGCAAAGCCGCATCCGCCGTCGAAAAGGTCCCGCTCGGAAGGCCAGCCTCCACGATGAGCACGAGCGCGGCAAGCCCCGCGATGATGCGGTTGCGTCGCACGAAAGTCGGACGCAGGGGCTGGGTACCCCAGGGATTTTCGGATATGACAGCACCTTGGGCATCTATGACACGTTGGAACAATTCGCGGCCGCGTTTGGGATAGGTCACGTCAGCACCCGAGCCAAAGACGACAACCGTCGGGCAACCGGCATCGAGCGCCATGCGATGCGCACACTGGTCGCAGCCCATGGCGCCACCGGAGATGATGGGAATGCCGCGCGAGGCGATATGCGAAGCGAAGGCCTCGGCGCAGGCCAGGCCATAGGGCGTCGCCTTGCGAGAGCCGATGATGGCGATGCCCGGACGCAAGGCGGCTGGGTTGCCGATACCGCGAAGCACACGAGGCGGATCGGGCGTATCGCGTAGTATGGCCGGATACTCGTCCGAGGCGATATCTATCTCGAATCGCGGGCCGTCCAATTGGCATGCATCATCCATGGCTACTCCAGATTATTGTCGACACGATACATACATGACTCGAGCAGATGCTCCTCGCGAACGGACTCGCTCTCGTCGAGGTCGGCAATCGTACGCGCCACGCGCAGGATACGCACGATGCCGCGCCCCGAGAGAAAGTGCTTGCGCGCCATGTCCTCGATGAGCTTGTGACCGGCAGTGCTGAGTCCGCATGACTCGATCACCTCATGTGGCGTGACGTTTCCAAGCGACTCCGCACGCTCCCCGCGCCAGCTCGCACGCTCGCGTGCCGCACGTACCTCGCCGGCGATCTGCGCCGAGCACGTGCCCTTGCCGCTCTCCAACACGCGTGTGGGATCGACACGGGTGACCTCGCATATGAGGTCGATACGATCCTTGAGCGGACCGCCCAGTTTTGCCTGATAGTGACTCACCTGGTTTTCGCTGCAACGGCAGGCGTGCGCGGCATCACCTAGAAAACCGCAGGGACAGGGATTGGAGGCGGCGATGAGCTGAAAGCGCGCGGGAAAGACCGCACGCGAACCGACCCTACTCACGACAACCCTGCCATCCTCGATGGGCTGACGCAGGGCCTGCAAGGCACTGTTCGAAAACTCGGCGAACTCATCGAGGAACAGCACGCCGTTATGGGCGAGCGACACTTCGCCTGGCCGCACGTTACCTGAGCCGCCACCGACGAGCGAGGCGACCGTCGCCGAATGATGCGGTGCGCGAAAGGGACGTACGCCCGACGTAATGGTATGCAGATCGAGGCCGGCGACCGAGTGAATGAGCGCCGTCTCGATGCGCTCCTCCTCGTCAAGCGGCGGAAGTATGCTTGGCAAGCGTTTTGCCAGCATGCTCTTGCCCGCACCGGGAGGCCCAATGAGCAGAGCGCCGTGCCCGCCTGCCGCCGCAATCGTGAGAGCACGCACAGCGAATTGCTGGCCGACGACATCACGATAATCGAGTTGCTCGACGCCTACCCCAGCCTCAAGCGTGTCGGGAGGAGAGAACGACGCAGATCGCAGCTGGGCAAGATGATCGATGCATACGTGGTCGAGCCCGCCGAGCTTTGGCATGCACGTCGCATCGGATGCGGATAGCAGGCGCAACTGGTCTCGTTGAGCACCGATGGCGTATGCGAGCAGACCGTCAACGGGGCGCACGGCACCATCAAGGGCAAGCTCTCCTACGGCCAGGGTCTCCTCGACACAAGCCGGATCAATCTGTCGCGTTGCAAGAAGATATGCGATCGCGATGGGCAAATCGAATCCGGAACCGCTCTTGCGCACGGTGGCAGGAGCCAGGTTGATGACCACGTGACTGGCCGGCATATCGAAACCGGCTGCCCTTACGGCACTCCGCACGCGCAGACGTGCCTCCTGCACGGACGCATCGGCCATGCCGACGATGTGCCAGCCAGGCAATCCCGGCCCGATCTCGATCTCGACCGTAACGGGAACGGCTTGGACGCCATAGAGGGCGCAGGTGGGAACGCAGGCGCGCACAGTCCTAGAAGCACTCATTGAAGCAACCCTTGTGATGGCGCAGGAGCGCGCGATGAGGCGCCGTGACGCAAATCGCAATGGCATCGAAACGGACGCTGCTGTTGTCATCCCAGTCATCGGTCACCATCATGTAGCACAGCGCGATGCGTTCGTAGCGACTCTGCTTGTTACGCGTAATCGCCTCTTCGGGAAGCCCGGCCTCGAGACTCTGACGCGTCTTGACCTCGACGAAGCACAGAGTGCCCTCCGGATCGCGAGCGATGATGTCCGCCTCGCCGAAGCGACAGAACCAATTGCGCTTGATGATCTCATACCCACGCGATTTCAAATAGCGGACGGCGGCCTCCTCCCCCTTCTTGCCGAGCTCCTGACGTGACTCGATATGGCCTTCCTGCTCGTAGGGATCCCCGCAGAACTCCTCGGGCGAGATATCGAAACTGCGATCAGGAGGTACGCTCGGTGCGCGAACGACCACTTCGGCATCTTCGTCTGCTGTCTCAGCCTCGCCTTCATCGTCCTCAATCTTGCCTTCGGCGAACTCGAGCAAATCCCCGTCGATATCGCATGCAGATCCATCGCCGCATTCGTCACCACGGGCTTTCTTGTCATTAATCATGTCATGCTCGTCATCTGGTACTTCCCCGTCATTTCCGGGATATGCAATCTGCGCTTTTGCGGCCATGTTCATCCTTTCTCGCCAAACTACCGTGGGGGAAATTCTTTCAGGCAAATCCAACAAAAACGCCGAATGTTTCTGGTCAAATCACCGAGCAAACACCCATCGGTTCAAGACCCCTCTCTAACGAAAATCGGAACGAATCCGGATACGATTTGCGCTATGCACAACACGCGTACCGTGGGATACTGAGCATGTGAAACGACAGAGCGGAGGGTTCATGAAAGAGGAGCGCGCACAGTACATTGCCGATATCCTGGCGTTGGATGGAGACGTCAACGGGCGAGAAATGGCACGTGCCTTCATCGCCGACTCAGATGTCTGGGTTCACGGCGCGCCTGCGCCATTTCCCTACGTGCCATACCTCTTCAACAAGGAGGACCGCGCTTACATCGCCGATCAAGTCACGACCATGCACCGCATCCTCTGCAAGGTGATCAGACGCTACCTTGACGACGAGTCATATCGCGAGCTCTTTCACTTTCCCGAGGAGTTACATCGCCTCATCATGCTGCCTTGCGACTATGACGACCTTCTGCCCATGGCGCGCTTCGACCTCTTCCTGAACGAGGAGGATCTCAGCTACAAGTTTTGCGAATTCAATACGGACGGCAGCGGTGCCATGTCGCGCGACTACATGATCGGCAAGGCCCTCATGCAAGGCGCAGCCTATAAGCGTTTCGCGCAAAATCACGAGCTCAGGCAGTTCGAGCTCTTCGACAGCTGGGTCGAGTCGTTCATGCGCATATACGAGTCGCGCCCCAGTGCACGCCCCCATCCCACCATCGCCGTCACCGATTTTCGCGAAAGCGGGGTCTTCAGCGACTTCAATCGTTTCATCGACGCATTCCAGAAGGCGGGCTACGACGCGCGCTTCACCGACATACGCGACTTCGAGTTTGACGGCGAGCATCTCATCGACTCGACCGACGGATGCATCGTCGACGCCATATACCGGCGAGCGGTCACGAGCGAAATCCTGCAGCATCCCGGCGAATGCGACGGTCTCATCGATGCGGTGGCTGCAGGTAAAGCCTGTCTCATCGGACATTTCCGCACGACGGTCGTGCATTCCAAGGAAGTCAACATCGCCCTGTTCGACGAGCGCACACGCGCGTTCTTAACCGAGGAAGAGGCCGCCTTCGTGGACGCACACGTGCCACGCACCTATCGCCTCGAAAGTGGCGTGAACGGCTTCACGCTCGATGAGGTCAAGAGCGACAAGGACGCCTGGATCATCAAGCCGGCCGATGACTACGGCGCACACGGCGTCTATCCCGGCGTGGACTTTGACCAGGAACAATGGGAGCACATCGTGGATGACAACCTCGATGCCGGCTACATCGTGCAGGAGTTCTACCAGCCACCCCGCGTCGATATCATCAACACGGTCATCGATGACGATGACCCCTGCCTCGTCGAGTCATGGCAGTCGATGCCCGGCGTGTATCTCTACGAGGGCAAGCCCGTGGGTTTCTACTGCCGTCTGGGCAACGAGGGCGTCATCGCCATCGACCACGGTGGTCTATGCGCGAACAGCTTCGCCGTCGACTAATCGACGGCGAGCTCGGCAGCGGTCTTGAGGCGCTGCTCGACGACATCGCGATCCAGAAGTTCGATGGACTCGAAGAGCGGTGGGCTCACCATGTTGCCGCACACGGCAACGCGAATCGGCTGAAAGACGAACTTCGGCTTGGCGTCGAGCTTCTCGAGCAAGCCGCGCAGCGCAGCCTCGATGCCCTCGACCGTCCACTCGCAGTCGTGCAGTACGGCAGCAGCCTCGATAAGGGCGGTCTTGGCGCCCTTATCCTCCTTGCGCAGCACCTTCTCGACGCTCTTCTCGTCAAGTTCGATATGCTCGTCGAGAAGGTAGGCGATCATGGGAACGGCCTCGGTCATGAGCTTGACGCGCTCGCTCACGAGCGGATAGATGCGCTCGATGCGGGGACGCAGCGCCTCGACACCGGCCTCGTCCGCGGCATACCCCGCCTCGATGAGATACGGGGCGATGGCGTCGACGAAGACCGCAGGACCCATCTGCTGGATGTACTGGCTGTTAATCCACTCGAGCTTATCGTAGTCGAGCGAGCTCGGGTTCTTGCTGATGCGCTCGAGCGTGAAGAGCTTGGCCATCTGCTCGCGCGTGAACAGCGTGGTCTCGCCGTCAGGCGCCCAGCCGAGCAGCGCGAGATAGTTGAAGAGCGCATCGGGCAGGTAACCCATATCGCGATATTCCTCGACGCTTGCAGCGCCGTGACGCTTGGAGAGCTTCTTGCCATCCGGACCGCAGATCATCGGCAGGTGGGCAAAGGTCGGCGTGGGATAGCCGAGGGCCTCGTAGACGAGGACCTGACGTGGGGTGTTGGACAGATGGTCATCGCCACGGATGATGTGCGTCATCTTCATGTTCACGTCATCACAGACGACCGCGAAGTTGTAGGTGGGCGTGCCATCGCTGCGCACGAGGATCATGTCATCCATGAGGGCGGCATCGAACTCCGCGTCGCCGTGGATGACGTCGTGCACGACGATGGTGCCGCGGTCCTCGGGGACCTTGAGACGCCACACATGGGGCTCGCCCGCATCGATGCGCTTCTGGGCCTCCTCGCGGCTTAGGCTGCGACAGGGATCGGGCTCGTTGGCAGCACCGGCCTGTACAGCCTCGCGACGCGCCGCGAGCTCCTCGGACGTGCAGAAGCAAGGATAGACGTTGCCGCTCTCCTTGAGCTGCTCGAGGGCCTCCCTGTAGGTGTCGAAGCGCTCGGTCTGCATATAGGGACCATAATCACCACCGATGTGCGGACCCTCGTCCCAATCAAGGCCGAGCCACTTCATCGCGCGAATGATGAGGTCGATGTTCTCCTTCGTGGAGCGCTCGGGATCGGTGTCCTCGATGCGCAGGACGAAGGTACCCCCCATCGCGCGTGCAAACGCCCAGTTATAGATGGCAGTGCGTGCACCGCCAATATGCAGCTTGCCCGTCGGCGACGGGGCAAAGCGAACTCGAACCTCACTCATATCGTTTCCATTCCTCGTACTCATTCTAAAAAGAGGGGATAACGCCGTGCGCTATCCCCTCTCGACTGACGTGCAGTTGAAGGAGCGTTACTCGCCGAGCTCAATGCGAGCAAACGAGACGACCTTGATGTCGTCGCCAATCTCCTTGGCGCACTTGGCAATGTAGGCGCCGACGGTGATGTCCGGATCCTTCACGAATTCCTGCTCCACGAGGCAGTTCTCCTTGTAGAACTTCTCCATGCGGCCCGTGGCGATCTTCTCCTGGATATTCTCGGGCTTGCCGGACTCGGCGGCCTGCGCCTTGTAGATCTCAAACTCATGCTCGCGGATGTCCGCAGGCACGCTTTCCTTGTCAAGCGACACGGGATTGGTCGCGGCAATCTGCATGGCGACGTCCTTGCCCATGGCCAGGAAGCGCTCGTCGGTGGCCGTGGCCTCGTTGTCGAAGGTAAAGCCCACGAGAACGCCGATGCGGCCATTCATGTGGATGTAGGGAACCAACGCGCCCGTACCGTCGATCTCGAGACGCTTGAAGTTCGAGATCTGCATGTTCTCGCCGATGATGTGGATGGCCTCGGTCAGCGTATCGCCGACTTTCTCGCCCTCGTACTCGCTCTCGAGGAGCTCGTCGACGGTGGCGGGATTGTTATGGACGACGGCACGCGTGAAGGTGTCGCAGTAGTCCTGGAACTTGTCGGTAAGTGCGACGAAATCGGTCTCGCAGTTGACCTCGACGACGGCACCCTTGCGCGCATCGTTCTTGCAGACGGCAACGTTGACGCGGCCTTCGTTGGTCGCACGGCCGGCCTTCTTGGCTGCCTTGGCAAGACCGTGCGTGCGCAGCACGTCAACAGCCTTCTCGAAATCGCCCTCGGCCTCGGTGAGGGCCTTCTTGCACTCCATCATGCCGGCTCCGGTAGCCTCACGGAGCTCCTTGACCATCTTTGCGGTAATCTCTGCCATTATTCTGCAACCTCCTCGGTCTTCTCTTCGATCTCTTTAATGGTTGACTCGGAAACCTCGACTCGCTCGGAAATCTCCGGTTCCTCGGGAATCTCGGGAACGGCCTTGTCCTCGGCCGGTGCGTCCGCGGTCATCTCCTGCTCGGTAACAACCGTGCCAGAACCAGCGATGAGCGCATCGGCGGCGAGCTGGCACAGCAGGTTGACCGAACGGATGGCATCATCGTTTGCGGGAATGCCGTAATCGATATCATCCGGATCGGCGTTGGTATCGATCAGACCCACGATGGGGATGTGCAGGCGATGCGCCTCGCGCACGGCGTTATCCTCGTGCTTGGTGTCGACGATGAACAGCGCGTCGGGAAGGTCGTGCATGTTACGGATGCCGCCCAGCGCGAGCTCGAGCTTGGTGTGCTCCTTGTTGAGACCGGCCTGCTCCTTCTTGGTGTACGCGTCGAAGCGGCCATCGGCCTTCATGGCCTCGATCTCTTCCATGCGCTGCACGCGCGTGCGGATCGTGGCGAAGTTGGTGAGCATGCCGCCCATCCAACGGTAGTTGACGTAGGGCATGCCGCAGCGCTCGGCAGCGGTCTTGATGGGCTCCTGGGCCTGCTTCTTGGTGCCGACGAAGAGAACCTTCTTGCCAGCGGCGCCCAAGTTGTAAAGGAAGCTATACGCATCGTCGATGGCGTAGAGGGACTTCTTGAGATCGATGATGTAGATGCCGTTGCGCTCGCCGAAGATATACGGCTTCATCTTCGGGTTCCAGCGGCGGGTCTGATGGCCGAAGTGAACGCCGGCCTCCAGAAGGGACTTGATGGACACAGTTGTAGCCATTGTGGGTAAACCTCCAGTTTTCGTTAGTCCTCTGCTCGGATCATCGCCGTGCTGCCCGCAACCCCCTTCGAGGCCACTAGCGGGGCGGCTCCCCTCGCATGTGAAATAAAAGCTACTGCCATGCGTTTTCGCACAGCTTGCCAATTCTATCTCTGCCATAAGACGCATGCAAGGATTAATTACGTGCCCCCGCTGTCATTTCGACCGGAGCCGCCGTCAGGCGGCGTAGTGGAGAAATCTCCTCTGACACGATCCGATGAAACGTGAGGGGCGAGATTTCTCGACTCCGCTCACTACGTTCGCTTCGCTCGAAATGACAAGGGAGGGCCCGCTGCGTTCGCTTCGCTCGAAATGACAGAAGCGACATGCTACCATTACCTAACACCTATCGGGAGCTGCGCGACAAGGTGCGGCTGAGAGGCGAAGTTATTCGCGACCGACAAGACGGTTCCGGTAATGCGGGGCTGGAAGGGATTGCCATGGACAACACCATACTCATCATTGCCGCATCGGACAGCTGCGCCGGAGCGGGCATCGAGATCGACCTCAAGTGCGCCGCCGCGCACGGCGTTCACGGCACCTGCGCCATCACGGGCGTGACAGCGCAAAACACCTACGAGGTCACCGCCATCCAGAGTATCGAGCCGACTATCGTGCAGGCGCAAATCGAGGCGGTCTTCGCCGACATGCCGCCGGCGGCCATCAAGATCGGCATGCTGGGAGACGCAGGCGTGGCCCAGGCAGTCGCCACATCACTTGTCGAGCACCCGGAGGTTCCGGTCGTGCTCGACCCCGTACTCGTCGCCACGTCAGGCGCGACGCTCACGGAGGCAAGCGTTTTTGAGCTCGTGCGCGATACGCTCATTCCTCGTGCGACGGTGGTAACTCCCAACATCCCGGAGGCAACCGAACTCACGGGCGTCGAAGTACGCGATTCCGAGAGCATGGGGCACGCAGCCCGCGCTTTTCTCGATTCCGGCGCAGAAGCCGTGCTCATCAAGGGCGGGCATGATCAGGCAGACCTTCTCGTCGATCGTCTGTACGTCGGCGATGAGGTCCACGAATTCGTCTCGCCGCGCCTGCCAGGGGAATACCACGGCACCGGTTGCTGCCTCTCGACCGCAATTGCCTGCAACCTCGCATGTGGCAAGCCCCTTGTCGATGCGGTCCGTGACGGTCACGACTTCATCGCCCGCGCACTCGTCCAACCGCTTGCGCTCGGACACGGAACACAGGTGTTCGACCCGTTGCGCGCATCGAACGTCTGGAAGCGCACGGCTCTCTAGACAAGATTGACCAGAGCTCAAGACAATCCGAAAGGACGCGTATGAAACCCGCCATCGATTACACGCTCTATCTGGTCACCGACCGTGACCTTATGTCGACCGACACCCTCGTCGAAGCCGTCGAGGCGGCCTGTGCAGGCGGCGTGACCCTCGTGCAGCTGCGTGAGAAGCACGTCACTCGCGAGGAGTACAAAACGATCGCACGCGATGTCAAGCGCATCTGCGATGCATATGGCGTCCCGCTTATCATCAACGATGATCCAGCGGTTGCCGCCGCCGTCGGCGCTGCCGGCGTTCATGTGGGACAAGAAGACCTCGAAGCATCGCGCGTGCGTGACATCGTGGGTCCCGATGCCATCGTGGGCGTATCTGCCGCAAGCGTCGCAGAAGCGCAGGCGGCCCAGAAGGCGGGTGCCGACTACCTGGGCGTCGGTGCCATTACCCCCACCGCCACCAAGCCCGAGGCCGGCGTGTTGACCATCGAGGAGCTACGCGAGATCGTCAACTCCGTCGACATTCCCATCGTTGCCATCGGCGGCGTGAACGCCCAGACCATACCTTCGCTTGCTGGCTTGGGACTTGCCGGTTACTCCATCGTCTCCGCCATCATCGCCGCTGATGACATCGAGGCGGCAAGTCGCGAACTACGCGAGCTCATCGACGAGAGTGAGCGCGCATGAGCGGCACCTGCCACATCGTCTGTGCCGGTCCCGGGGGACGTGACAGGGGGACGGGGGTTCTGTCACGCGAACCCAGCGTGACAGAACCCCCGTCCCCCTGTCACGTCCCCCCTGTCAAGCCCGGTGACTTCGTCATCGCCGTCGATGGCGGCTTTGCGCATTGCCTTGCCGCCGCGCTCGAGCCTGACCTCTTCGTAGGCGACCTCGACAGTCTTGCACCCGAGCTCGTGGGACTCATCACCTGCGGGCGCATCGAGCTGCCCTGCGACAAGGACGACACCGACACCATCTACGCATGCAAGGAGGGCCTGGCACGTGGATACACGAACTTCGCCCTGCACGCGGCACTCGGCGGAGATGTCGGTCATGAGCTTGCGAACATGCAGACCCTCGCCTTCCTGCACGAACATGGCGCAAGCGGCGTACTATACGGGGACTCCCAGCGCGTGCATCTCGTCACGTCATCCGATGAACCGCAAGGATTTTCGGCACCGCCAGGAACACGCGTCTCCGTACTCGCCTTTGGGGGCGATGCCTACGGCGTCACCGAACGCGGTCTGCAATGGGAGCTTGAAGATGCCGCGCTGAGCTGCGCCATACCCCTCGGGGTAAGCAACCGTAGCTGCCGGGAGCAGTTTCAGATTGGCGTGCGCGACGGTATGCTCCTCGTCATCGTCGGATAAAAACGTTACAAAACGCCGTCCGTATCATATAGCGCCTGTGCCAACCAGCCCAAATGGAGTATCTTATAGAGCACGTACACGCGCGAGAGAATGGGAAGCACATGCCTTACGTGAACTGGCAATATGACACCCTCAACACCTTCTGCAACGACGTCTTCAAGGCGTTCGGCTTTTCCGATGAAGACAGCGCTGTTATCAGCGACGTGCTCCTCACCGCAGACCTCTATGGCATCGAGAGCCATGGTATGCAGCGCATGGTGCGTTACCACAAGGGCATCGAGAAGGGTACCATTCACGTCGACGAGACCCCCGAAGTCGTCTTCGAGACGCCCGTCTCGGCTACTATCGACGGCCATTCCGCGATGGGCCAGATCATCTCGAAATTCGCCATGGACCTTGCCATCGACAAGGCCAAGAAGAGCGGCATGGCCATGGTGACCGTGCGCAACGGCAACCACTTCGGCATCGCCGGCTACTACACCAAGATGGCCTGCGACCAGGGACTCATCGCCATCGCCTGCACCAACTCCGAGGCCATCATGGTTCCCACCTTCGGACGCCAGGCCATGCTCGGCTCCAACCCCATCGCCATCGCCGCCCCGGCAGACCCCTACCCCTTCTGGTTTGACGCATCGACCTCCGTCGTCACGCGCGGCAAACTCGAGATCTACAACAAGAACGGCGAGCCCCTGCCGCCCGTCTGGGCCCTTGACGCCCAGGGCGAGCCCACCACCAACGCCCCCGACGTACTCGCGAACATCGTCGGCAAGAAGGGCGGTGGCATTATGCCGCTCGGCGGCGCGAGCGAGAAAACCGGCAGTCACAAAGGCTATGGCTGGGGCATGGTCTGCGAACTGTTTTCCTCCATACTTTCCATGGGCAACACCTCGGACGAGTGCTGCACCTTCGATGACAAGACGGGTATCTGCCACGGCTTCATCGTCATCGATCCGGCTATCTTCGGCGATCCCACCGAAATCAGGGCCCATCTCTCCGACTACCTCCAGAAGCTGCGGGATAGCCCCGTGGCGCGGGGTGCCGAGCGCGTCTGGACCCACGGCGAGAAGGAGCACTTCAACGAAGAGCGCCTGCGCAAGGAGGGCATCCCCGTCAACGACAACACGATGATCGAACTCGCGAACCTCTGCTCGTATCTTGGCCTTGACTTCGACGCGTACTTCACCGGATACGAGCTGCCTCAGGACACCGACTTCTTCGAAGGGAACTACTAGGCATGGCACAGGGAAAACACGCCAGCAGGTCCGGCAGACGCCGCGGATTCCTCATCGCCGAGATTATCTGCATCATTGTCGTCATCGTATGCGCCGTGCTCATCTTCATGCAGGTCAGCAAATACTGGACCGCAAACGAGGAGTTCAACACCATCACGGAGGAATACGACCGCAACCCCAATGCGCTTGTGACGGATAATCCCAATTGCGTGGGCTGGATCAAGGTTGCCGACACGCGTATTGACTATCCCGTCATGTACACGCCCGATGACCCCGAGTACTACCTGCATCGCAACTTCGAAGGCGAGTATTCGTCGGCTGGCACGCCGTTCTTGGGCAAGGGCTGCCTGCTCGATGGCAATAGTTCCATCATCTACGGTCACAACATGAACGACGGCAGCATGTTCGCGAGCCTGCGCAGTTTCGACAACCCGGACTTCGGCCTTTCCCACGTAATCGACTACAACACCATCGAAGGTGCAACGGGCTTCGGCACCTATCAACTCCTCGGTTGCTGGTACGAGGACCTGACAGCGCCCAGCCCCTATCGTTATTGGGATCAGGTCGGCGAACTTTCCGAGCAGCAGTTCAACGACTACGTGGCAAACGTCAAGCAACTCGCCATGTACGAAACGGGCATAAGCGCAAACTACGGTGACGACTTGCTCGCACTTTCGACCTGCAGTTACGGCACGGCCGATGAGCGCTTTGTGGTCGTAGCCGTGAAGCAGTAAGGCCAGAAAACCCTAGTGGTGACGGAAGCGCCGGTAGTTATCCAGATAGCCGGCGAAGTCCGATGAGGTGTCGGAGTTACCGATGGCCCACATCTTGTGGTCGATGATGGTGGACTCGAACCCGTAGTAGGCGTCGATATAGGCGATGAGCTTATCCAGCGCGGCAAGCTGGGCCTCGGGATAGTAGCCCTGGCCGTTCCAGTGCACCATCTCGATGCCGATGGAGCAGAAGTTCATGCCGTAGTTAGTGTCGACGCTGCCGTCGTAAGGCCACTCGCGCACGCCGAACTCATGGTTGAATCCGTCGTTGCCCCAGCCGGCATGGTGGGCGACGTAGTCCATGTCGACGCACTGGACGATGGAGCCGTCGAGGCCGACGACGAAGTGCGATGCCACGCCAGCGCCGTTATAGAGCCAGCCATCCACCACGTTCATGGGGTCGCCTGACCCTTCCGTGTCATGGAGCACGATGTAGCCCTGCCAATCCGCTCCCTTGTAGTTGTAGGTCAGTGCAGGCTGCAGGTACTCCGTAATACTGAGCTGGGAGCGTAGGGCAGCAGCCGACGGAGCCGTGCTCGATAGCAGCTGCCCTTCGCCTGCGGCATACCAGGCGACACCCTCACCGCGCCATCCGACGCGCACGAGGGAGCTGTGCTCGTCGTAGGACATGGTGTAGTTGTGCGAGCCGGAGTTGTTGTGGATGGCCTCGATGTTCACGTTGGGATTGAATTGGCGATACAGGGGTTTGTCCTTGGTTACGTCCTCGGAATACCACCCAATGCCCTCATAGCGCCAACCGGAAGCGATGAGACTGTCGCGCTCATAGGAACTCGTCGTGTAATGGTGATCGGTACCCGAGTACAAGCGGTAGACCGGCGTGCTCGAGGTCTCGGGCGCAACCCAGCCAATGCCCTCGTAGCGCCAGCCGGCATTGACGAGGCTGTCACGCTCGACGGTACTGGCCGTGTAGAAATGCTCACCGGAGTTGCGGTTGTACATGCGGTACATGTCCACCGGGGCCGTCGTAGAGGTAGCGGACACCTGCGCCTCGAGAGCGTTATCGGCATCTTGCATCGGAGAGGCAAAGGCCTGGGTGACCGTCCCCACCCATGACAGGATCGTCAAGAGAGCCACGGCAAATGCGAGCGCCAATGCATCATGAACAGCACGCCTTGTCGATGTATTCATGGGTGTCATCTCCTTCCAATGGCGGGAATTACGCATGAGATTCCCGAGAGCTTCAGCCTGTAGGTGGATAACACGGATGATACGCCCTGCTTTCGTTCCGCCTCAAGGAACGATTGATGGCATATTGTCGGACGCAAAATGGTACGTCTCGAGTGGCCTATAGCTCAAGATATCTTGAGTACCTTGTTTAGGGTGGTAATTAGGAAACAGCCATGTATAGACACCTCTTAGTAGCCAGTAATCCATATGATTCTACATGATCCCTTCGGACACGCCCTCCCGGTATACACAATAAGGCCGACGTGCAAAGAGGAAGCTGGCCTAGAGGTAGAAAGCGGCTCCACCTGGATTGTCCTGAATGCCTCCGCATGGGAATCGACAGAGGACGAGGGCATGAGGGACCTGCTCGAGTATGTGTATAATGGCACCGTAGCGAAAGATGACCACCTCATCGAGGAAATCGACGAGGCGGTCTGCGCCATCAACCACGACGAGGATTGGATACGCATGTTTTGGTCCGTGAGCACCGTCGAGGAGAACGCCGAGCGCAGGGTGCGCATCGCCAAGCGCGAATTCGCACGCGAAGCCGCACGCGAGGTTGAGCAAAAGGTGCGCGAAGCCGAGGAGAAATTGCGCGAAAAGGTACGCGAAGAAGTGCAGAAGGCATGCGAAGAGGCATGCGAAGAGGCGCGTGAAGAGGCGTTGGCTGAAGGAGAAGCCCGTTATAGCGCCCTTGTCACCAAACTCGCACGCGAAGGTCGTCTGGAAGAGCTCGCAGCCGCCGTCGAAGACCCCGCGAAGCTCGATGCCCTCTTCGCCGAGTTAGCCGAGCCAGCATAAGATCTACGACACGCGGCCTCTATCCCAGCAGCTCGTGACCATAGTCCGTGCGACCCATGGAGCGCGGGGCAAGCTCATTCAGAATCATCTGCAAATCGTCGCTGGGCATGTCCGTGAAGCTCAGCTCCTCGCCGGTGATGGGATGCTCGAAACTCAAACGCCATGAATGGAGAAACTGCCGGTCGAGCCCCATCTCGCTATGCTCTGCGGCATTGCGGTTGCGCGCTTTGGCCGTCGCGGCGCGCCCGTAGAGCGGATCTCCCACGACGGGATGGTGCGTGTAGGCCATGTGCACGCGAATCTGGTGCGTACGTCCCGTGAAAAGGTGGCATTCGAGCAGGCTGTAGCCGTCGTCATAGCGATCGGCCTCGAAGCGCTCAAGCACCTCGAAGGTCGTGATCGCCCCCTTTGCATTGGGGGCATCGCTCACGGCCATGCGCGTGCGATCGGTCACATGTCGGGCGATGGGCGCATCGATCATGCCCGTGTCATGACCCAAGGAACCATGAACGAGCGTGAGGTAACGTCGGTCGATGTTGCGCGTGCGTATGCCATCCTGCAGACGGGCGGCCGCCAGGTCGGTCTTGGCCGCGAGCATGAGGCCGCTCGTGTCGCGGTCGAGCCTATGCACGATGCCCGGCCTGTCCTCGCCCTGCACCTGGGCGAGATTGCCGATACCACAATGGGCGACGAGGGCATTTACCAGGGTATCGCCATAATGCCCCCGCGCCGGATGACACACGAGTCCTGGTTGCTTGGAGAGCACGATGAGGTGCTCGTCCTCGTAGCGAATGTCCAGGGGGATGTCGTAGGCAGCCTCGATTACGCCACCTTCGCCGCTACGGGGTGGAATCTCGATGTGGACCTGATCGCCAGCGACCACGATGCGCTTCTTGGTCGTGGGCTGGCTGTTAACGAGTATGCGACCGGACTCGATGAGGCGCACGGCAGCCGAGCGCGAAGCGAGTTCATCGATGCCGAGGGAGGCCACGAAGACGTCAAGGCGTGTGCCTTGCTCGTCGACACTTACCTCGTGATCGAAGACGTTCGTCATCACCCCTCCTCCTCATCGGCGTCGGAGAGCACGCCCGTGAAGATGATGGCGACGAGAAAGAGAATGACGCCGCAGGTTACGCAGATATCGGCGACGTTGAAGACGGGAAAGTCGATGAAGGTGAAGCGGATGAAATCGACGACGTAACCCGTGGTGAGACGATCTATGCAGTTACCGATGCCACCGGCGACCACGAGCGCGAGCGCCGTGATCTCCAGGGCATTATGACGCTTGCCCACAACAAGCCAGATGATGACGGCGGCGCATATCACGATTGCAATCGCGATGAAGATGGCACCGCTCCCCTGTCCCATGCCAAAGGCCGCGCCGGCGTTGTGCACGAGCGTGAGGTCGACGAGCCCGAAATCGGGGCCGGCAGCGCCTTGGCGCAAATGATCGACCGCCCAGGCTTTGGCCAGGCGGTCGAGGGCGACCATCGCAATCACGATGGGGATGAACAACACGAATGTCCGCTTACGCGACACCTATGTGCTACTCGAGGGTCTCGAACTCGAGGCCAAACACGACGTCATGGCAGCGCTCGCACAAACCGTCGGGACCAAGCTCGCGGTAGTTCCAGCAGCGGGGGCACTTCTCGCCGGGTGCCGGCGATACACTCGCCACGAAGCCATCGGCATCATCGGACTCCTCGAGCTCGACGGCCGACACGATGAAGACCTCGGCAAGCGTATCGAGGCCGTGGGCAGCCAAGGCCTCGATGAGCTGCGTGTTGCCCATGATCGTCGCGGCGGCCTCCTGGCTCTTCGTGAACATGCCGTCGTTTCGCGCCTCCTCGATGGCCTTCATCACGGCATCGCGAGCCGCCATGACCACCTCGTAGGAAGCCAAGAGTTCCTCGCGCTCGGCGACCGGCAATTGCGGGGCGAAGTCCTCTGCCGCGGGCCATCCGGCCAGCTGGACAGATGCCACGCGGCCATCCTCCATCATGCCCTCGGGGTACTTCTCCCACACCTCGTCGCAAGTGAAGGTCAGGATGGGGGCGAACTGGCGTACCATGGCCTCGAGCATGTTAGCAAGCACGCTCTGGGCGCTGCGACGCTCGACGGAAGCGGCAGCGTCAGCGTAGAGACGGTCCTTCACCGCATCGAAGTACTCGGACGAGATACTGACGATGAAGTCGTACCAAGCACGATAGGCGCTATGGAAGTGATAGTCCTCGTAAGCCTGCGTCGTCTCCTCTACGAGCGCCTGCAGGCGGGCAAGAGCCCACTTGTCAAACTCGAGCATCTCGTCGGCAGAGACGTAATCCTCGTTGGTGAAGTCGTTGAGGTTGCTGAGTAGGTAGCGGAACGTATTGCGAATACGACGGTAGGCATCCGAAGTGCGCTCGAAGATGGTGTGACTCACGGACATGTCCTGCGAGTAGTCGACCGAACCCACCCACAGACGCAAAACGTCGGCACCGAACTCCTTGCAGACCTCGAGTGGGTCGATGACGTTGCCAAGGGACTTGGACATCTTGCGGCCATTCTCATCGACCGTGAACCCACAGCTCACGACCGTCTTGAAAGGAGCCTCGTCATAGGCTCCCACGCTCGTGAGCAGCGAAGACTGGAACCAGCCACGATGCTGGTCGGAACCCTCGAGGTACACGTCGGCCGGACGATGCAGGTACGGACGAGCCTCGCAGACGCTCGTGTGCGACACGCCGGACTCCCACCAGACGTCGAGGACGTCCTTTTCGGGCTCGAGGTCATGGCTGCCGCAATTGGGGCAGCACACGCTCGATGGCAGATAATCCTCGGGGGCAGTGGTGTACCAGGCATCGGCACCCTTGGTGCGGAATAGCTCGATGACGGCATCGAAGCTTTCCTCGTTGGCGACAATCTCTCCACAGGATTTGCACTTGAAGACCGGGATGGGCACGCCCCAGTACCGCTGGCGGCTGATGCACCAATCGGGACGCTCCTCGACCATCGACCCGATGCGGTTGGAAGCCCAGGCGGGAATCCAGCGCACGTTATCATCGATTTGCTCGAGCGCCCTTTCGCGCAAACCCGTCTTGTCCATGGAGACGAACCATTGCGTGGTCGCGCGGAAGATAACGGGATTCTTGCAACGCCAGCAATGAGGGTACGAGTGAGTGATATCCTCGCGGGCGATGAGCGCGTTGTCCTCGTCGAGCCACGCGATGATGTCCTCGTTGCTGGCGACGGCATCCTTGCCAGCCCAGGGGCCACCGCCCTGCATGAACGTGCCATCGTCATCGACGGGCATGATGACGGGTATGTTGAACTTGAGGCCGACCTCGTAGTCATCGGCGCCATGGCCGGGAGCGGTGTGAACCGCACCGGAACCCGTATCCAACGTGACATGATCACCGTAGATGAGGGTGCCCGTCATGTCAGCATGAATGGGATGCTTGTATGTAGCGCCTGCCAGGTCGACGCCCTTCACGACGAAGGGCTCGCCGTCCTTCTCGACGACTTCGTAGCCCGACCAACCCGCCTTCTCGGCGACGCTTTCCAGCAACTCGCGGGCAAGCACGAAGTACTCGCCGCGCACGCGCACGGCAACGTATTCCGCATCCGGATTGAGGCTCACGGCAGCGTTGGCAGGAAGCGTCCACGGGGTGGTCGTCCAGATGATGACCGACATCGCCGCGTCATCGTGCATGACCGGCTTGAAGGCCTCGGGCACCTCGGTAAAGCGGAACTTCACGAAGATGGAGGGGCTCACCTCGTCGGAATACTCGATCTCGGCCTCGGCGAGCGCCGTGTGGCAATGCGTACACCAGTGGATGGGCTTGCGACCACGGTAGATCGCCCCCGAAAGATAGAGGTCCTTGAAGACCTCGATGTTTCCCGCCTCGTACTCGGGCGTGAAGGTAAGGTAGGGGTTGTTCCAGTCACCGGAAACGCCAAGACGCTTGAAACCCTCGCGCTGGCCATCAACCTGCTTCTCGGCATATTCACGGCAGATCTTGCGGAAGGTGGGGACATCAATCTTGGCCATCTTCTCGGGACCAAGCTCCTCCTCCACCTTGTTCTCGATGGGCAGGCCATGGCAGTCCCAGCCGGGAACGTATGGCGCGTAGTAGCCGCGCTGCGCATGATACTTGACGATGATGTCCTTGAGCGTCTTGTTGAGCGCATGGCCGATGTGAATGGGTCCGTTGGCATACGGCGGCCCGTCATGCAGGACGAAGGACTCGTGCCCCTCGTTATGGGCGAGCACCTTGTAGTAGAGGTCCATGTCCTCCCACTTCTTGAGGCGCTCCGGCTCATGCTGGGGCAAACTCGCCTTCATCTTGAAGGAAGTCTTGGGGAGGTTCATCGTATGCTTGTAGTTTGGCGTATCAGGCATTTTCGTCTCTCTTGATTTAATCGGCTTCGATGGGGTCTACATTCCCTGCTCGAGATGCTTGGAGATGTGCTTGCTCAAGGTCTCCGAAAGGTCGGCGAGCGCGGTAGTGGGCATGATGACGCGCGCAACGAGATGCGCTGGGACGTCATCGCCCTGCTTGTTGGCATGGTCGACGTAGAGGAAGTCAATGCGGGACTCGGCATTGGTCGTACTCACGATCGAGGCATTGGCATATACGCCGCACATGCGGTCGGGGCTTGCCTGGATGTTGAAGCGGACCTGCTTGTTCTTCTCGGCCATGGTGGTGTCCTTTCGTCGATATGTAACCCCCGATTCTAACGCAAGAGCCATGGCGAATCAGCAACAGTTTATGGCGAGGGCAAACCTCGACGGTCGCTTCCCGACGACCCGCTACGCGGGGCCAGTCGCCGGACATGCGATGACGAGCCTCGACGGTCGCTCCCCGACAGCCCGCTTCGCGGCGCGCGTTGGCAGGCCGCCTCGCGTCGATGGTCGCTTCCCGACGGCCCGCTTCGCGGTCCTTACGGCGCGCTCCCTTAGGCCTCCGCTCGACGGTCTGCCAACGCATAGTCATCTAGTGACCAATTGTTGAGCGCGTGTGATGAGTGCTTCGCGTTCGTTGAGCACGTCGCCATCGACAACCTCATTCAAAAGCACCTGCAGCACATGACCGATAACTGGCCCGGGTTCCATACCAAGCGCGATCAAATCCGAACCGTTAATCGCAAGGTCCTTCACGCCGAAGACAGGCTCGGCGTTGAGCTGTTCGTCCATGAGTTTCTCGGCCTTGGCAAACGCTATGCTCATGGGACTGTCAACCATCTGCCCGCGTCCGATGCCGCTCTTGTCGCAGCGACGGATGGCGAAGAGATCCTGGGCACGTTTGGGGCCATGCTTGAGCAAAAAGCGACGCATGGCCTTGGGGGTGTCGGGGATCGAAAACATGTGATGACGCACCACCTGTGTGACTGTCTCGCATTCGGAACGGGGCAGCTTCAGACGGCGGCAAACTTCTGCGGCGACGGGCTCACCCACCTTCTCGTGCCCATAGGCATGGCCCTTGCCCTCTTCGTCGATGGTGAGACAGTGGGGCTTGCCGATGTCATGAAGCAGCAACGCGAAACGCAAGGTCGCCTCCATGTCCGTCGGCGCTGCCTCAAGAGCATGCAGGGTGTGTTCCCATACGTCATAGCGATGGAAGGGGTTGCGTTGGTCAAATTCGAACTCGGGCTCGAGCTCGGGGATGATGGTGAAGACCACATCGTTGTAGGCGCGTAGGACGTCGACGGCATAGGGTCCTTCGAGCAGCCCGCGAAACTCGACCCAGATGCGCTCGACAGCAATGTTGTCGAGCAGGCCCCGCAGCTCGTGCATCGCATCCGAGGTCTCGGGCTCGATGGTGAACCCGAGCTGGGCGGCAAAGCGCAGGCCCCGCACGATGCGCAGGGCATCTTCGGTGAAACGCTCACGTGGATCGCCCACGGCGCGCAAAATGCCTGCCTGCAAATCGGCCTGGCCGCCAAAGTGGTCGACGAGACCGCGCGCAGGGTTGTAGGCCATGGCGTTTATCGTGAAGTCACGACGAGCCAGGTCGCCATCGATGCGGTCGAGGAACTCGATGGAGTCCGGGTGGCGCCCGTCGCTGTAGACGCCGTCCGCGCGATAGGTCGTGACCTCGAAGGGCTCGTGGTCGATGATGACGGTCACGGTGCCATGCGCGATGCCGGTATCGATCGTCTTGAGGCCCGCTTTGGCAGCTGCGGCCTTGATCTGATCGGGCTTGGCGGAGGCGGTGATGTCCCAATCGGCGGGCGTGCGGCCCATGAGCGCATCGCGCACACAACCGCCCACGACATAGGCCTCGTGGCCTGCCGCTTCGAGCAGGTCGAGAATGGTCCGGGCGCTCTGTGGAATCTCGATGTCCATGAGGATATGGTACATCTTATGACGTGTGTGTTGGTAGCCGGGTGCGTGTCGCGCTGCCCGACGAACAGAAGCTCCGAAATCGCGAGACGATCTTGCGAGGACTGTTTGAGCGCGCCGCTCTTGCGCGCGAGTTCCGCAGCAGTCTCGCGATTTTGGAGCTTCGGGTGCGAGTCATTGGCAAGCGACACGCGTTCGGCGACCGTAAGCCCCTCGGCTATGCGCTCCTGCGCCAGCGGGTGAGGCGGCGTTCGACGATGTCGAAGGCCTCGTAGAGCAGCACGCCGAGCAGCGCCATCGCCACGATGCCGGCAAACATGCGGGCGTATTCGAGCAGCGACCATGCATGCATGATGTAATAGCCCAGGCCGCTCGAACCTGCCATCGACTCGGCGATGAACAGAATCGCGACAGCCGTACCGCAGGTGATGCGCAGAGCGGTGAACAGGTCGGGGATGGTCGCCGGGAAGATGACGTCACGATAGATGGCAAACTTGCTCGCGCCAAGCGAGCGCATGGACTCGACCGCACCGGCTGGCACGTTCTTCGCGGCATCGCGCATCGTGACCATCATCTGGAAGAACACGGCAATGGCGATGAGCACCACCTTGCCCTCCCCTCCCAGGCCGAAGAGCACGAAGAGGACGGGCAGAAAGACGATCTTGGGAACGGGATAGAGCACGTAGAGCACGGGGCCGAAGATAGCATCAGCGCGCTCGGAGCGGCCGACCCACAGGCCGAGCGGCACGCCGAAGAGCGCTCCGATGGCCATCGAGAGCAGGATGCGCCCGAGGCTCACCATGAACTCGGGAGCGATCTTGCCGATGTTGTCGGCGAGCGCGGGTAGCGTCGCTGCCGGCGTGGGAAGCGCGGGCGAGGCGATGAGCGCCGCGCACACCCACCACAAGACGATGACGAAGATGGTGCCCCACACATACCCCAAGGCCTTACGCATGGCACGCCTCCTCGTCCTCGTGAGCATGCGTTGCATCGCGCAGCAAGGCGCGAATCTCGTTGCAGAGCTCGTAATACGCGGAGCTGCCACGATAGGCGGCCTGGCCCATCGCGGGGTTATCGAGCACGCCGACCACATGGCCGGGGCGCGCGCTCAACACGACGATGCGCTGCCCGAGATACACCGCCTCGTCGATGGAGTGCGTCACGAGCAGTTGCGCATAGCCTTCCTTCTGCCACAGCTCGAGCAGGGTGTCTTGCAGCTGCTCGCGCAAGAGCGCATCGAGCGCGGAGAGCGGCTCGTCCATGAGCAGCAAGTCGACATCGAGCGCGATGGAGCGCGCCAGGGCGAGACGCTGCTGCATGCCGCCGGAAAGCTCGCCAGGATAGGCATGCGCGAAGTCGGCAAGGCCGACGAGGCCCAGAGCCTCACGCGCCTTTGCCTCGCGCTGCTCGCGGTCGACGCCGCGTACCTTGAGGCCGAGCTCGGCATTGGCGAGCACCGTCTTCCAGGGCAGCAACCCGAAGTCCTGCAAGATGAGCGCCGTCCTCTGGCGTGGCTTCGTGATGGGCTGGCCATCGACGAGCACCTCGCCGCTTGAGGGGCGCACGAGCCCGGCGGCCATTTGCAAGGTGGATGACTTGCCGCAGCCCGAAGGCCCGATGATGGCGAGCGATTCGCCCGCATCCACGGCAAGGCTCAGGCTCTCGAGCGCAAGCAGCCCATCAGCACCATGACGCTCGTCGTCATAACGCAGCGTCACATCGCGAAACTCGAGCTTATGCATCGGCCGCATCGTCCTTGCTGCAGGCAGCCTTCTTCACGGCGTCGGCAACGGCACTGGTCAGCGGTACGCTGAACAGCGGCTTGACGCCCGTGTGCAAGGCAGCGGCACCGAACATGAACGGACGCGCGCACGCCGAGATAAGACCACAGTCTTCGAAGAGGCGCACGAGCTCGTCTTTGCGCAGGAACTCCTGCGTGCTCTCGTAGAGCCAGTCGTACTCCTTGCGATGCGAGATGCCACCGCCGAAGAGCGTCATGACGTTCTTGTAATAGAACTGGTAGAAGGGCTGGATGACGGTGCTCTCGGGTACGGAGGCATCGAGGCAGGCAACGACGCCGCCAGGCCTCGTCACGCGGACCATCTCGCTCACGACTTGCTCGTAGTCGGGCGTGTTGCGCAGGCCAAAGCTGATGACGGCAGAGTCGAAGGTATTGTCATCGAAGGGCAGCTCCATGGCATTACCCTCGACGAGCATCACGTTGGGCAGGGCCTTCGTGCGCTCGCGCGCGACATCGAGCATATGCGCGGAGAAATCGAGCCCGCAGACGAGTACATCGGGGTTTTTCTCGGCGAGCATAGCGGTGATGTCGCCCGTGCCACAGCACACGTCGAGGATGAAGCCCGCGCGCTTGGCGTTCGTGCAGGGCTTGAGCGCGGCGTCGCACAACGCGCGCTTCCAGAGGCGATGCATGCCGAGACTGATGCGGTCATTTGCCGCATCGTACCCATCGGCAATCGATTCGAATACACCGTGCACGTGTTCCTTGGCCACAACACTCCCCTCCTCGCAATATCGATGCACCATGATAGCGGATTTGGAAAGTGACGGATGCTGCGCTAGATGAGCGACACCATCGCGGCGAGGACGAGCGCGCCGTTGAAGAAGAGGTTTGCCTTCATGACCGCGCCCATGGACGGACCGCGGACTTCGTGCGTAAGCGGCGTGGTGAGCAGGAAGCGCACAGCCCCGATGCCAAACACCAAGGTCACGCACGCGGCCCAGAAGCCGGCGTTGAAGTACCAGAACGCACAGTGCAGCACGATGGCAATCCAGAGCACGACGAAGACGCGATAGACGATGACGCTGCGCGAGCGGCCGAGCACGACGGGAAGCGTCTTTCGTCCGACGGGAATGTCGCGCTCGATATCGCAGTTGTTCTGCGTGGCCATGACCATACCGATGCTGATGACGAAGGGCGCGAGACACGAGACGAGGCGCAGCCAATCGACAGGCCAGGGCATGCCGAAGAGTCCGGCATCCGGATACGTATGCGCGGCGAAGATGCAGATGTCGGCCGCCGGAATGAGCGCGCCCATGACCACACCGCTCACGAGCTCGCCAAGCGGAAAATACGAGATAGGCAGCTTGCCACTCGAATAGCATACGATGAACAGCGCGCCGACAGCACCGATGACGAGCGGAATCGCGCTTCCCGACCACAGCACGCAGATGATCCCGCAGACAAGCGCGACTGCCATGTACGCAAGGCCGAGTATGAGCACGGAACGCGGGTTGGGGTTGCTGTAGACGAGTACGGCATCGGTGGGATCATCGGAGTTCTCGACCGTGTCCGTGCCGGCGCGATAGTCGGCCCAATCGTTCAGGGTGTTGACCGCGGATTGCGCGAAGACGGCGACCGCAAGCAACAGACACCAGATGAACGGCGAGAAGTCATAGCCGCAAGCGATGGCATAGACACCGCCGAAGACCGTCGTGAGCACTGAGGGGCCGGGCCAGGTATGCGGCGCGGCGAGACGCACGCACATGAGCGGTGTGAGGGACTCGTATCTCGTCGTCGGTGCGGAGGCTGCCATCGTTTGCGTCGCGATTGCCTACGAGATGACAAACGAGCCGTTTGACTCGTCGTAACTCACGTTCTTGGTGACGTAGCCCTTGGCGCTCATCCACGAAAGCACCGGCTCGATGAGCTCGGCAGGAGGATAGGCGGGCTCGCCTTGGGCAGTGCGCGCCATCGGATACTCGCAGATGGCGTAGCTCGCGGCGACCTGCTCGTTGAGGTTTGCCTTCTCGACGAGCAGCATGCGGTACCTCTCGGGATCGGCGTTAATCCGGCTTGCGGCCTCATCCCACACCTCGCGCACGGCAGCCAGGGTCTTGGCGCCCTCGCCCGTGTTATAGGCGTCGCGCACGACCATGACCGATTGCGAAACGTTCTCGCCCGTCGCGTCATCGGCAAGCAGCACCATGCCCGATGCCTGGCCGAGCGCGAGCATGGACGCGGGAAGCGCGGCGGCATCGAGCTGGTCGGCAGCGACGAGACCATAACGATCGGGCAGGCTCGCAACCTCGCTCACCGGGATGCTCGCGGGATCGATACCCTGCTGCACGCACAGCTGCTCGAAGACGTATTCGGGCACCGTATTGGCGGCAAGCCCCACGCCCTTGGTACCGTTCGCGAGATCGGCAAGCGAGGTGATACCGCTATCGGCACTCGTCAGCACGCCAAAGCGCCCCTGCTCGGGTGTCGCTCCGAGCGTGATCCACTCAAGTGAGAGGTCGGTGCCGGACTCGCAGAGCTTGACCGCGCGCATGGGGTCGGTCATCGCGATGTCGACCTCGCCAGCCGTCAGCGCCGCCGAAAGGCCCTGGGCGGAATCGAAGACGACTATCTCGGCATCGACGCCCGCGTTCTCGAAGAGACCCTCTTCCTCGGCAACCCACATGGGCAGGATGTCCTCGGTCGGCATGGTGCCGATGCGGATGGAGCCGGCTGGCTGCTGCGCGGAGCACGCGCCGAGCGCAAGAACCGCGACAAGCGCGAGAACGGAGCAGAGCATCGGAAGGAAACGTCGTGTCAGTGCAGATTTCATGATGTGGCCACCTCGTACGTGAACTCAATACCCCGATAGGATAGGGCGATTGGCCGGGCGCTTCAACATGTTTCACGCAGCTGGCCGCACGCATGTGCGCTCCGGCTGACGTTACGGGACGGTTGGCATCTCGCGGCATCGCGCGTGATACACTCGCTACGCGGAAAGGCGGTACATGCAGGCGCGCAGGATACATCTCAACGGCATCGTGCAAGGCGTGGGCTTCAGGCCCCATGTCGTGCGCTGCGCGCGCATGCTCGGCTGCACGGGGTGGGTGCTCAACGACACCCACGGCGTCGAGATCCAGGTGCAGCACGAAGATACAGCCGTGCTGGATGCGTTCGAAGACGCGCTTGTCGAGGACGCACCTGTAGCCGCCCACATCCTGAGTTGCCTGTCGCGGCCAGGTTCATGCGAAGAACTTGATGACTTTGCCATCCGGGCATCGGCGCATGGCGAGCATGCGAGCACGCTCGTGAGCCCCGATCTTGCCACCTGCGATGCCTGCATAGACGAGCTCTTCGACCCGAACGACCGCCGCTACCACTACCCGTTCATCAACTGCACGAACTGCGGCCCGCGCTTCACCATCATCGAGGAGCTACCCTATGACCGCTCCGCGACCTCGATGCGCGCTTTCGAGATGTGCCCACAATGTGCCGAGGAATATGCCGATGTGGCAGATCGCCGCTATCACGCCCAGCCCGATGCCTGCTTCGCGTGCGGGCCGCGGATCTGGTGGGTGGACACTAATACGGAGGCGGAAAGGGTATTCCCCCTCGTCGAGACCGTTTTGACTCCTCGTGGGAATGCCCTTTCCGCCTCCGTATCAGAAGCTGTCCTTGAAGGTGGATTTGACGATGAGGGGACACTGATTCTCGAAAGGCAGCATCTCGCGCGGGAAGAATCAGATGCGATCATAGGATACGCAGCGCAACAATTGCGTGCAGGCGACGTTCTTGCCATCAAGGGGCTCGGCGGCTGGCACCTGGCATGCGACGCATGCAACGAGGAAGCCGTCACGCGCGTGCGCGTGCGCAAGCATCGTCCAAGCAAGCCGCTTGCCGTCATGGTGCGCGATCTCGACATGGCACGCACGTATGCTCGCGTGTCTGATGAGGAAGCCGCCCTGCTCGAAAGCCCGGCGCGTCCCATCGTGCTGCTCGAACGCGTGCCAGACTCCCCCATCGCCGCAAACGTCGCGGGAGACCTGCCCGAGATTGGCCTCATGCTTCCGGCGACTCCCCTGCAGCATCTGCTCATGCACGAGCTCGATACGCCCCTCGTGATGACGAGCGGCAATCGTAGCGGCGAGCCCATCGTCGCCACCGACTGTGAGGCGTTCGATGCGCTCGGACACATCGCCGATGGCTTTCTCGGTAACAACCGCGCGATCGTCGCACGTTACGATGACTCCGTCGCCCGCATCACGGATGATGGGTCCGTCCAGATGATTCGCCGCGCACGCGGCTATGCGCCCACGCCGCTTATCCTCGGGCGTGACGGGGGGACGGGGCTAACGTCACACGAATCCCAGTGTGACGTTAGCCCCGTCCCCCCGTCACGCGCCGTCCCCATCATCTTCGCAGCCGGTCCCGAGCAAAAGGCAACCTTCACCTTCCTCGACGACGAGCACGCTTACATCTCGCAGCATCTTGGCGATCTCGAGCATCTAGGCACCATGCGCGCATGGCACCAGGCACGCGAGCGCTACGAACAGCTCTTCGACACGCATCCGCAGGTCATTGCCTGCGACATGCATCCCGAATATCTTGCAAGCAAATGGGCACGCGAATACGCGTGTGAACATGATCTGCCGCTCATCGAAGTGCAGCATCATCATGCGCACATCGCCTCGGTGCTCGGCGAGAACGAACTGCAAGGCCCCGTCATCGGCATCGCGCTCGACGGTACGGGATACGGTACGGACGGCACGATCTGGGGTGGTGAGATTCTCATCGCCACGCGTGGCAAATTCGAACGCTTCTGGCACCTGCCTGGCTTCTCATTGCCAGGCGGTGCTGCCGCCATCCTCAACCCCGAGCGCACTGCATATGCGCTGCTCAAGGCATATGACGAGCTTGACGATGCATTCTTCGGCCAGTTCTCCCTCGATAACCCGCAATTCGCGTGCTTCCTCGAACGCCTCGAGAACCGCACGTTGTTCGACCAAATGATCGAAAAGGGCATTAACTCGCCCTTGTGCTCGTCTACAGGACGCCTCTTCGATGCGGCAAGCGCACTCCTGGGCATCTGCACGCATCCCGGCTATGACGGCGAGGCAGCCTGCCTGCTCGAGGCAGCCGCCTGGCGCAATGACGATGAGCACCCGCTCACGGCACGAGCGTTTCATGAGGGCCTCATCAACGCTATCATCGAACAAACGCTACGGGCGCGAAGCGAGACGGGGATCAACGACATTGCTTTGAGCGGTGGCTGCATGGTCAACCGCATACTCTTCTCCCAGCTGTGTGAGCGCTTAGGAGACCTGGGATTCACGGTCTACATCAACCGCGAACTTCCGCCCAATGATGGATGTATCTCGTATGGACAGGCAATCGTTGCCTGCGCACGTTTGGAGGAATAGACATGTGCTTGGCAATACCCGCTCAAGTCACCGAGCTTGATGAAAAGCAGATGATGGGCACCGTTGACATCATGGGCGTCACGCGCGAGGTGGCACTTGATCTTGTCCCCAAGGTAAAAGTCGGCGATTGGGTACTCGTGCATGCCGGCTACGGCATCGAAATCATCGACGAGCAATTCGCCAACGAAACGCTCGAGCTCATCAGGCAATTCCCCGAGCTCATCGATGAGGACCACCCCGGCATGGGCGCAGGTGTCGCCTAATGCTCGACCTCTCCGGATTTCGCGACCCCAAGCTCGGCAAGGAGCTCATTGCCCGCATCAACGATATTGCCCCGGCAGCTCTCGAACGCTGTGACGGGCACATCAGGCTCATGGAGGTCTGCGGCACGCATACGGTCGCACTCGCCCGAGCGGGCATCCGCAGCATTTTGCCCGAGGGCATCAAGCTTGTCAGCGGTCCTGGTTGCCCCGTCTGCGTCACGGCCAACGAGGACATCGACACGGTCATCGCGCTTTCGCGTCTCGATGACGTCATCATCACGACCTTCGGCGACATGACACGCGTGCCAGGCTCAACTTCCTCACTCAACGAGGAGAAAGCCGCCGGACGCGACATCCGCATCGTCTACTCCCCCCTCGATGGACTGCGCTGCGCACAGGAAAATCCCGACCGCGAGGTCATCTTCGTGGGCGTTGGTTTCGAGACCACGACGCCGCTCATCGCCTCTACCATCAAACGCGCCGAGGCGGCCGGCATCGAGAACTTCAGCGTCTTTGCCGCGCACAAGACCGTACCGCACACGCTCGAAGCGCTCGTCAACGATCCTGAGGTCGCCATCAATGCCCTCATACTGCCAGGGCACGTCTCGACCATCATCGGCCGCACGCCCTACGAATTCCTCGCGCGTGACTATGGCATTCCCGGATGCATCATGGGCTTCGAGCCAAACGATTTGCTGAGCGGCATTGCGATCTTGCTGCGCATGCTCGCACGCGGTGAGGCGAACATCGTGAACGACTACCGGCGTGGCGTGCAGGACGAGGGCAATGTCGATGCCCAGGCGACCATCGCCGAGGCCTTCGAGCCCTGTGATGCCACCTGGCGCGGTCTGGGCCTCATCCCCGATTCTGGCTACAGGCTGCGCGAGAAGTACGCCCGCTTCGATGCGCTTGCCAAGTTCTCACCCATCATCGAGCCGACGATCGAGCCCAAGGGTTGCCGCTGCGGTGATGTGCTGCGCGGCGTCATGGACCCGAGCGAGTGTCCGCTCTTTGCCACGGCCTGCAGTCCGGAGCACCCCATTGGCCCTTGCATGGTCTCGAGCGAAGGCTCCTGCGCCGCGTTCTACAAGTACCTGCGATAGGAGAGATTTCTCCACTCCGGCGCTGCACGCCTCCGGTCGAAATGACAATCGTGGGTCACGTGCCCCCGTTCGAAATGACAATCGTCGGTTACGCGCCTCCGGTCGAAATGACATTGTCGGTTACGCCGCTGAGAACGTCACGCGGTCTCAGCTTCTCACCTCGCCGCCTGTCGCCTTCATGACCTTGGCGACGATACGCTCGTGGGCCTTCTCGACTTCCTCGCTCGTGAGGGTACGGTCGCTCGCACGATAGGTGATCCTGAACGCCATGGATTTCTTGCCCGCGCCCACGCGCTCGTCATCGCGGTACACGTCGAAGAGGCGCACGCTTTCGAAGGGACCCTTCTTGCCGGCGCTCGTGATGCACTGCTCGATGCGCTCGGCCGTCACGTCCTCGTCGACGACGATGGCGAGGTCGACCTCGATGCCCGGATAGACGGGCACGTCCACGTACGGGCGCATGTCGCCGGTCACGCCGAGCAGCTGATGCACGTCGAACTCGAATGCGGCAACGGAACCCTCCACATCAAAGGCCTGGCAGACGAGCGGATGCATCTCGCCGACCCAGCCCAACACACGCCCGCCTGCGATAACGCTTGCAGCACGTCCTGGCGTCAACCAGGGGGCCTCATCGGCATCAAGTGCCTTGAATTGCAGCTTCTGCACGCAAAGCTCGCGCATGAGGTTTTCGACGATGCCCTTGGCATCGAAGAAGTCGATGGCCTGCGCTGCCTGGTTCCAACCCGGAAGCGTAAAGGAACCGGCAAGCACGCCGGCGAGCATCGTGCGTTCCTTCGGAGACTTGCGTCCCTCGGCCGCACCGAAGACGACACCGCGCTCGAAGAGCTGTACGTCGAAGACGCCACGACTCTGGTTGTAGGCAACGCTGCGCAGCAGGCCGGGAATGATGCTGCGACGCAGGACCGATTGCTCGCTGCTCATCGGATTGATGAGCTCGACGGCCTCGCCACGGCCTTCCTCGGGCATACGCGTCTTGTCCATGTCGTCGGAGGGCACGAGCGAGTATGTCATCGTCTCGTTCATGCCGCACGCGCGTAACGTCTGGGCCATGAGCTCGATGCGCTGCTGCTCGACCGTACGACCGCCCGCATGAGCGCCGCCAGGAAGCGTCGAGGGAATGCGGTCCATGCCATAGATGCGCAGAACTTCCTCGTACAGGTCGATTTCCCGCGTGAGGTCGGGACGAAAGGTTGGAGCGATGACCTCGACCTGCTTATCGCCGGGCTTGCCTTCGACATCGCACCCCAGATCGGTGAGGATGCGGAACTGCCCCTCGTCAGTGATGTCTGCGCCGATGTGGGCACGGAGACGATCGGGGCGCAACGTGAGCTTGGCGCGCTCGGTACGAATGGGGTACTCATCGACCACCTCGAGGCAGACCGTGCCACCCGCGACCTCGGCGATGAGAGCGGCGGCGATGGCGGAGTACTCGTCGCAGGTGGTCGCATCCACACCGCGCTCGTAGCGCAGGGAGGCCTCACTCACGAGCGAGAGGTTGCGCGAGGTGCGGCTCGTGTGGGCCGTCGAGAAGGTCGCACTCTCCAGGAGCACATCGGTCGTTGTCTCGGTGACCTCGCTGTCGAGGCCGCCCATGACACCGGCAAGGGCGACAGGGTTCTCTCCATCGGTGATGAGCGCCATGTCGCTGGTAAGCGTGCGTTCCTCGCCATCGAGCGTCGTGAACTTCTCGCCATCGCGCGCGGCACGCACGCCCACGTGATGCTTGCCATCGGCGCCCTTGGGAAAGGCGCGCAGGTCGAAGGTGTGCAGGGGTTGGCCCAACTCGAAGAGGATGTAGTTGCTGATGTCGACGACGTTGTTGATGGGACGGGCGCCCAGGGCCGTGATGCGCTCGACGAGCCATTGCGGCGAGGGGCCGATCTTCACGTCGCGGATGATGCGAGCCGTATAGCGCGGGCACAGCTCGGGGTCGTCGATTTCGACCGAGACAAGGTCGCGCACGTCCTCGGCATTGGTGGGGCCGGGCACGTCACAGGGCGGATCATAGTGCCACGGGATGTGGTACATGGCGCCCACCTCGCGGGCAAATCCCTTCATCGAGAGGCAGTCGGGGCGGTTGGGCGTGATCTCGAGATCGAGCACCGTGTCGCTCAGGCCACGCCAGGCGGCAAACGACTCGCCCAGGGGCGCATCCTCGGGCAGCTCCATGATGCCCTCATGGCTGCTTCCCAAGTTGAGCTCGCGTTCCGAGCAGATCATGCCGCAGCTCTCGACACCGCGCAGCTTCGACTTCTTGATCTTGAAGTCGCCGGGCAGCACCGTGCCGATGGTCGCGACGGCAACCTTGAGGCCAGCGCGCACGTTGGGCGCTCCGCACACGATCTGCGTCGGTTCGGCGCCATCGCCAAAGTCGACGGTCGTGACGTGCATGTGATCGCTATCGGGATGCGGCTCGCAGGTCTTAACGAGGCCGATCTTCACACCGTCGAGGTTGGCACCCATCTTCTCGACGCCCTCGACGCCGGTTCCAGTCAAATCGAGCCTGTCGCAGAAGTCCTGCAGGGCATCGGGCACCTTGACCATCGTGTCAAGCCATTTCAATGAAACAAGCATGGTGGTTTCCTTATCTATTACAAACGTTGCGGGCTAGAACTGACGCAGGAAGCGCATGTCGCCTTCGAGCAGCATGCGCAGGTCGGGCACGTCATACTTGAGGCAGGCAAGGCGCTCGACGCCCACGCCGAAGGCAAAGCCCGTATAGACCTCGGGATCGATGCCCACGTTCTCGAAGACGTTGGGGTCGACCATGCCACAGCCCAGGATCTCGACCCAACCCGTGTGCTTGCAGAAGCGACAGCCCTCGCCACCGCAAATGCCGCAGGAAACATCCGCCTCGGCAGACGGCTCGGTGAAGGGGAAGAAGTGGGCGCGAAAGCGGGTCTTGCGCTCCTCGCCGAAGAACGCCTTGATGAAGTAGTCGAGCGTCCCCTTGAGATCGCCAAAGGTGATGCCCTTGTCCACGACGAGACCCTCGATCTGATGGAACTGCGGCAGGTGCGAGGGGTCAGCCACGTCATGGCGATACACCTTGCCCGGACTGATCATGTAGATGGGCGGCTCCTTGTCCTCCATGGCATGCACCTGCGTGCCCGAGGTCTGAGTGCGCAGCAAAACGTCGCTCTCACCGCGTACGTTGCTTACCTCGCCAGAGCGGTCGACGATGTAGAAGGTGTCCTGGATGGAGCGGCTCGGATGGTCCTTGGGCGAATTGAGCGCCGTGAAGTTGTACCAGTCGGTCTCGATCTCGCGTCCACCCTCGACCTCGTAGCCGATACCCGCAAAGATGTCGGTGCACTCGCGGATGATGCGGTTGATGAGATGCTCGCTGCCGATGGGCATGCTACGACCAGGCAGCGTGATGTCAACCGCACTCCCCTCAAGTTGGGCATCAAGCTCGGCTGCCTTGAGCACCGTCTTGCGCTCGGCAAGTGCCGCCTCAATCACATCGCGCACCTCATTGGAGAGCTTGCCCACGATGGGACGCTCCTCGGGCGGGACATCGCGCATGCTGCGCAGCACGCTCGTGAGCGATCCCTTTTTGCCAAGCACGCCGATGCGCACTTCCTCGAGTGCATCGCTTGTCTCGGCCTCCGAAATGGCGGCAAGCGTCTCGTCGCGCAAGCCTTCCAGTTCTTCCTTCAGCGCCATTCTCTTGTCCTTTCGACCAATCGTCCACACGACGTGAGGGCAATAAAAAACGCCCCCGCATGACATGCGAGGACGGATCAAGATAATCCGCGGTACCACCTCGGTTGGCTGCATCTTGCAACCCGCTCATTTGTGCCCTGTATCGGGAGCACCCGACTCACCTACTGGGCAAATGCCGTTCAGCGAGTAGCTCCGGAGTGAATTTGCATGCATCTGATGCGTCGCGCCTTTCCAGCAACACGGGCACGTCTCTGGCTTTCTGCTTCGAGAAAGCATGCAACTGTCTCCATCAACGCAGTGACGCGAAGTATAGCACTCAGCGCCGCCGAATGAGGAAATGGACAGGGCATTTTTCGCCTAAACGATGTTACGTGCGAGCGGGGAAGCCGCCTCGCTTCGACGGTCGCTTCCCGACAGCCCACTTCGTGGTCTTTACGGCGCGCTCCCTTGTACCTTCGCTCAACGGCTTCCCCGCTCGCACGTATTCCAACATTTATGAGAACCTTGTGAAGAGATGAGAATTGCGGAAACGTGAATAGACGGGACTATCGGTAATTATCAACATCTAGGATATAGTCTTGAGAGATTATCAAGATATGGACAAATCGACTTTCATCACAGGGTCTACACAAAACGGCATAAAAAGCAACAAGAGAGTTAAAAAGATGTGGCGAGAATGCGAATTTGCCCCATTTTGAGCGCAATGCGCGTATATTGCATGTCAGCGGGAAGGTCTCCCCAACTTGCCCGCCTGATTCGTCAAATCAAGTAATTTGACTCGGCACACGAATCAGTCGCGACGCTTAGTCGCATCCCTCCTTGTGAGGACCCGCCTTCTCCTCTCATCCATTCAGGCGGGTCCTCTTCTTTTTCCTTTTTCTTCACGAATCTTCACGTTTTCGATTAACACCAGGTACCAGCAAGACACGTCTTCGCAGGTCAAACCTTCACGAATCTTCACGGAAAATATGACGAAATGTGACGGGTTATGAAAGAGAATATCCCCCTGACCGGGGGATATTCGTCGAAATCACTGGTGTCGGAGGGGGGACTTGAACCCCCACGCCCGTAATGTGGGCACTAGCACCTCAAGCTAGCGCGTCTGCCATTCCGCCACTCCGACTTTTCAAATAGCTCTGATGACTAGTGAACCGACCCCGTGGGGAAGGAAATCATCAGGAGAAGCAAGGATACCATGAACACGACCGCAAAGATAACCGTCATTCGGTCAAGATTGCGCTCGACGATACTCGATCCGGTGTCAGTACCGTAAATGCTGCCGGCAATGACTTCGGAAACGCCCGTACCCTTGCCCGAATGCATAAGCACGAAGATGACAAGGCCGATTGCCGAAATCGCCCAGAGAACCAAGACGATATACATAAACGGCGCCGAGTGCATCACATTGAGTATCGCGTCCACGAAATGCCTTTCCTTCTTACCATCGTGACGCGCGCTACGCGTCACAGGTTAGTCATTCTAACAGTTCCTACGCGCGGGTCAACAGTGAATTTCCCGTCCACTGCTCGGGTTTCTCAAGGCCGAGCAAGTCGATGAGCGTGGGGGCGACGTCGGCCAAGCGTGCATCATCCCCGTCGACAAGGCCGAGTGACGCATCGTTGCAGACAAGCACGAACGGTACGCGAGCCGTCGTGTGAGCCGTGAACGGGCTCTCTCCATCGTCGGCGAGCATCTTATCGGCATTGCCGTGGTCGGCCGTAATGAGTGCGGCACCACCCTTGGCGAGAATCGCCTCGACCACATGGGAAAGGCCATGATCGACTGCCTCGACGGCAGCCGTGGCAGCCTCGATCACGCCCGTGTGTCCAACCATGTCGCAGTTGGCATAATTCACGATGTAGACATCGGCCACGTCATCGTTGATCGCCTGCTCGAGCGCCTCGGTAACGAGTGGCTCGGACATCTCGGGCTGCAAATCATAGGTCGCGACCTTGGGGCTTGCGATGAGCTTGCGCTCCTCATCTTTCTTGGGTTGCTCGACACCGCCGTTGAAGAAGAATGTGACGTGCGCGTACTTCTCGGTCTCGGCAATATGGAACTGGCGCAGGCCTTGCGCCGCAAGCAAATCGGCCAGCGTGTTCTCCGGGAAGGCCTTGGGAAACGCAATGGGCGCATCGATGGTCGGATCGTACTCCGTCAGGCAAACGAAGTTGACATCCGGCACATTGGGACGTGGAAAGCCATCGAAGTCTTTGTCCACGAAGGCACGGGTGAGCTCACGGGCACGGTCGGGCCTAAAATTGAAGAAGATCATTGTGTCGCCATCATTGACACCGCGATGGTTGAGAACCGTTGGGATGACGAACTCATCGGTGATGTCTACCTTGTAGGAAGCCTCGACGGCGCCGACGGGACGGTTGCGCGCGAAGCCCTTGCCTGCGCCGAGTGCAATCGCATTCCAAGCCTGTTGCACGCGATCCCAGCGCTTGTCACGATCCATCGCATAGTAACGACCCGATATGGTCGCAATCTCTGCCTGGGCGCCATTGTAATCATTGAAGATATGGTCGCAGAAATCGACGATGCGTTGAACATAGCCCGCGCCGCTCTTTGGATCGACATCACGACCATCGAGAAAAGCATGGATGCGGATATCGCGAGCACCGCGCTTGGCTGCCATTTCGATGAGCGCTTCGAGATGCTCGATATTGCTGTGCACGCCACCATCAGAGAGCAGACCCAGAAGATGAATGGGACGATTCGCGTTAATGGCTGCATCCATCGCCTCGATGAGAATCTCGTTCTCTTCGATGCTGCCGTTCTCGCATGCATCGTTAATGCGCGTGAGCTCCTGATGTACGATGCGCCCAGCACCCATGTTGAGGTGCCCGACCTCGGAATTGCCCATTTGGCCATCGGGAAGGCCAACGTCACGCCCCGATGCTCCGAGTGTCGTATGGGGGCGCTGTGCCCACAGTTCGTCAAAGTAGGGCTTGGATGCAAGCGAAATGGCATTTCCCGGACCGTCCTCAGCCAGACCATAGCCATCCATAATCACCAACAGGAACGGTTTCATATCTCAGATGCTCCTCTAACGAATCGGGGCAATCACAGATCGCCCCGGTAGAACAGTTCTTTTGTTGCACGCAAACTACTTTGCCTTGAGCGCCATCTCAACGAGTGTCGAAAACGCCTTGGCATCGAGCGAGGCTCCGCCAATGAGGCCTCCGTCGACATCGGGTTGCGGCAGGAAAAGCTCGGCATTGCCCGTATTCATTGAGCCACCATAGAGAATGCGCATCTTGCTCGCCGCGTCTGCGCCCGCAAAGTCGGCAACGACGCCGCGGATGTGCGCGCATGCCTCCTGCGCCTGCTCGGGCGTGGCAGCACGACCCGTACCGATTGCCCAGATGGGCTCGTAGGCGATGACCGACTTGGCGATGTCCTCTTCGCCAACGCCCTTCCAGCCAAGTCGTACTTGCTCGCCAATGAAGGCCAGCGTATCGCCCGCATCTCGCACATCAAGGTCTTCACCGCAGCACATGATGGGATGAAGTCCCTGGGCAAGCAGCGCCTTGACCTTCTTGTTGACCGTCTCGTCGGTCTCGCCAAAGTACTCGCGGCGCTCCGAATGCCCGACAATGCAGTATTCGCAGGTGAGCTCTTTGAGCATGGAGACCGAAATGGCGCCGGTATAGGCTCCGTCGGGCTCCCAATACACGTCCTGGGCACCAAGCTTGATGCTCGAGTGGTCAAAGGTGAGAACGTTGAAGACTGACTTGAGGTCGGTGAAGGGTGGGCAGATGACCACTTCGACTGCCTCCCAGGCCTTGTCAGACTCGAACGAGATCTGCTGTGAGAGCGTCACGGCCTCGACCGTCGTCTTGTTCATCTTCCAGTTGCCCGCAATCATCGGCATGCGGGCGGCGGTATCTTGCATTGCGCCAAACATACGCTGCTCCCCGTCTCGTCGTCTTACGCTTCTTTGTCCATCAACGCCATGACGCCCGGAAGTTCCTTGCCTTCGAGCAGACGCATCGAGGCACCGCCGCCAGTCGAAATGAACGTGACCTGATCAGCCAGATCAAATTTCTTGATAGCCGCGACCGAATCGCCACCGCCGATGATGCTCGTCGCGTCGGATGCGGCCACGGCCTCGGCAACGCAACGGGTCCCGAGCTCGAAGGACGGGAACTCGAAGACGCCCATGGGGCCATTCCAGAAGACGGTGCCGGCCTCGCGAATGACCTCGCGATACATGCGGCCTGTCTTGGGGCCGATGTCGAGCCCCATCATGTCATCGGGAATGGCGTCGACATCGACGGCCTCGGTATAGGCAAGGTCGGAGAACTGATCGGCCATCTTGACATCAACGGGAATGACAAGATTGACGTTTTTCTCCTTGGCGGTCTCGAGCATCTGGCGAGCCGTATCGACCATGTCGGCCTCCATCTTGGACTGGCCAACCGAATATCCCTGGGCTGCCAGGAAAGTGAACATCATGGCACCGCCGATGAGTATGGTATCGGCGATGTCCATGAGGTTGCTGATAATGCCAATCTTGTCCGACACCTTCGAGCCACCCAAAATGGCAACGAAGGGACGCTTGGGATTCTCGAGCATCGAGGTGAGCGTCTCGACCTCCTTGGCGAGCAGAAGGCCACTCACAGCCGGAACGAACTCCGGCACGCCGCTGATGGAAGCATGAGCGCGATGCGCTGCGCCAAAGGCGTCGTTGACATATATATCGCAGAGCGAGGCAAGGCGGTGCACGAACTGCAGGTCACAGGATTTCTCGCCATCGTCAAAGCGCAGATTCTCGAGCATCATGATCTGGCCGTCCTTGAGCGCGAGCGAAGCCGAAAGGGCATCCTCGCCGGCAATCTTCTCGCCACCAATGACTGAAACGGGACGTCCGAGCAACTGAATGAGGCGCATGGCCACGGGCATCATCGAGAATTGACTCTCGAAATGATCCCCCTTGGGACGGCCCAGATGGCTCGCGATAATGACGCGAGCATCATGGTCGAGGAGGTAACGGATGGTCGGCAACGCCTCGCGGATGCGCGTATCATCCACGACGGTACCTTCATACAACGGACAGTTGAAGTCCACGCGCACTAATACGCGCTTGTGGGCTACGTCGACGTCCTTGATGGTCTTCTTGGAATACATGCTTCTCCCCTGTTCTGTGAGATGTATCCGCCAACTTGGCCTTGCTTATTCGCCTTCCGGTGCACCCTCGGCACCTGAATCCTGCGCTACCTCGACGATTGCGTAGGGCAACGGCTGTGGAGCTGGATTGATTTTGGGATGGACGCTCTCATACAGCTTATCGAACCATGTGGACCATGCGGTCTTGCCGGAAATCTCCTGGCCATCGTCCGTTGTGATGGTCGAAACCTCATTTTGGAGCTTGAGCTGCTTGAGCTGTTCGCGAATCTCTTCGCGATACTCATCGAGGTCCTTGTAGCCCTGCCTCTGCAGGACGCTCTCGAAGACACCCTCCATGAGCCTTGACTCGACATAGGAACGCTGCTGCTCGACGTATGCGTCAACGTCTTCATCGCTCACCTCGAGCTTGCGGTCCTTGATCTCCTTCTCGATGAGCTGACTGCGGATGATCTGCTCGATGACGTACTCGCGCATTTCCTCGGCAGTACCCTCGGTCTGGTCTTCGTCGGTCTGGCCAGCTGCGGCTGCCGCCTGCGCGGCCGCCTTCTCGACTGCCGTCTGCATGGAGCCATTTGCGCCCGTATCGTACTCGCGGCCCTTGACGAACTCGGCCCAGGCCGCGTCATCCTCGAGCTCGTAATACGTCCGCATGTTTTCAATGGTACTCGTGACTGTTTCCTCGGTGACCGATCCACCGTCGTAGGTCGCCGCAATGGGCTCACCGCATGCAGTCAGGCACGCGCAAGCAAAAAGCGTCACACCAGTAGCAGCGAGTGCCAGACGAACACGCTTTAGCAAGGTCATGTGGTCCTCCTGGTCGAGAAATCATCTGCTGAGAAAGGTACCATAAAACGCGCGCCTTGGCATTCATCGCAATTTGGTGCTTTCGCGTGCATACGCCAGCGTATGCGCTACACTGTATGCCCGTGTACGACTACAGGAGGCACGATGAGCGACGAGCAGACGCAAGCACCATCAGACGGACAGGCGAAGGCCAGTCCCTCGCCCGAGGAGCCCGAGCAAGATTCCCAGAAGGTGCAGATTCCCGAGAATATGAGCTATGCAGAGTATCTCAAGCTCATTAATCCGGATAAGAGCGATGCGGAAATCGCCAAGATGATCCGCAAGGAGAATCGTTACACCTGGCTTGGGCGTTTCCAGATTCTCGCGTTTCTCGTCATCATCATCCTCATCATCGCCCTCATCGTCACCAACAACTAGGAGGTAGCTTGAAGCAGCGCGTCTCGAGGAGGAACAGACGCACAGCATCAACACAGGCACGATCAACCAGAGATTTGACGATTCTCGCCATCTCGCTCGTCATCTTCATCGGAGGCTCGACAAGTCTCGCCTGGGCATTGCACAGCCAACCCAAAGTCTCTGACGAATCAGCTCGCTCGCCATCGCGACAATCCATCGAACAATCAGATCCCTATATCGGCGCCATCATGCCCGGCATAGCTCCAGACGATGCTCGTGGTCTCGACACGGCGCAACAAACGCAGCAGTCTGCGCAAGCCGATGACGCGCGAAGCGAGGTACCCGATATCTCCGAAGGCACGACGAGCGCTGACACCGTGCAAGACGCGTTGCCAACGCCAGACACGGCGACAGCGACTGTCGAGCAAGCGCCAGAAACGGACATGCGGCAAGGCTACATCGTTCACCACACGGCATATCGAGAACAACCGGTCTATCGCACGGTGCACCATCAGGCTTCTACCGCCCGTGAGGTCACGGTAGCAGGTAAAACGCATATCGAATGGACACGCTGCCCAGTTTGCGATCAACGCCACTCGAGCCCCTATAACGAGCGCGTGCTCGATCACGTCACGCCAGTGCCCTGCATCGCATGCGGCGGCAGGCACGAAACGGATTACGACGAGACCGTGTACTGACGCTACGCGAGCAGGGCGCTGAACGTCGAGATCGCCCGCCTCAGCGCCTGCGGTGCTTGCCGGAGTTCTTGCGGGTGCCCATAGTCGACCCGCGTCGTGAGGTCGCCTTGAGGCGCGCGAGCGCATCGTCTTCATCGGTGCTCTCGACCTTGGCACGCAAGCTCACCGCCTGATCGCGCAGATGGGCCGCCGTCTCGAAGTCAAGGGCTTCGGAGGCCTCGGCCATCTGCTCCTCGAGCGAGTCGATCATGCGCAGCACCTCGTCACGTCCGAGCAGCGCGATATCATCGGCAAGCGCCTTGCTCGTCGAAATCTCCTGGGCGCTCTTGCCCTCGGAGAGCTCGTCCATGATGGATGATATGGCCTTGCGGATGGTCTTGGGCTCGATACCATGCTCCTCGTTGTAAGCCATCTGGATATGACGCCTACGAGCCGTCTCGTCGATGGCGATACGCATCGAATCCGTCACGTTATCCGCATACATGATGACGCGTCCGCTTACGTTGCGTGCGGCGCGGCCGATGGTCTGGATGAGGCTTCGCTTATTGCGCAGGAAGCCCTCCTTGTCCGCATCGAGAATCGCGATGAGGCTCACTTCGGGTAGGTCGAGGCCCTCACGCAAAAGGTTGATGCCAACGAGCACGTCGAAGCTGCCCATACGCAGCTCGCGCAAAATCTCGACGCGCTCAACCGTGCCGATGTCACTGTGAAGGTAATTTGCCTTCACGCCCTGATCGAGCAGGAAATCCGTAAGCTCTTCGGCCATTTTCTTGGTGAGCGTGGTCACGAGCACGCGCTCGTCGCGCGAGACGACGTCCTGGATTTCTGCCAGCAAGTCATCGACCTGCGCCTTTGTGGGACGCAAGACAATCTCCGGATCGAGCAGGCCCGTCGGACGAATGATCTGCTCGACGGTCTGCTCGCTTACGCGCTCCTCGTAATCGCCCGGCGTGGCCGAAATGAAGATGAACTGCGGGATGCGCTGCTCGAACTCATCGTATCGCAGTGGACGGTTGTCAAGCGCACTTGGCAGACGAAAGCCGTGCTCGACGAGCGTGACCTTGCGGCTGCGATCGCCCTCGTGCATGCCGCGCACCTGCGGCACCGTCACGTGGCTCTCGTCGATGAAGGTCAAAAAGTCGCTGCCGCCAAAGTAATCGAGCAACGTGTAGGGTGGCTCGCCTGCTTCGCGCCCGTCGAGATGACGCGAATAATTCTCGATGCCCGTACAAAAACCCATGGTCTCGAGCATCTCGAGGTCATACGAGGTGCGCTGCTCGAGGCGCTGCGCTTCCAGCAGCTTGCCATTCTTCTTGAGATCCTCCAAGCGCTCTCGCAACTCATCGGAAATGGATACGAGGGCCTTCTCGACACTGGGACGATTGGTCACGTAATGCGATGCAGGCCAAATGGGCGTCGAGGCATAGCTCATGACCTCTTCGCCCGTGATGCGGTCGACCTCGACAATCTCCTCGACTTCATCGCCAAAGAACTCGAAGTGCAGCAGATTATCCATGTAAGGCGGAAACACGTCGACGCTATCACCGCGCACTCTGAACGAGCCGCGTTCGAGCTCGTAATCGTTGCGATCGTATTGCATGTCGATAAGCCGGTAGATGAACTCGTCACGATCGAGCGGTACCTCGCGGTCTACGAAAACCGCCATCTCGGCGTAGTTCTCCGGAGATCCGATGCCATAGATGCAACTTACGGACGCGACGACAATGACGTCCTTGCGTGTGAGCAGCGCCGAAGTTGCCGCATGGCGCATCTTCTCGACTTCCTCGTTGACCGACGAGTCCTTCTCGATGTAGGTATCGGTCTGCGGAACGTATGCTTCTGGTTGGTAGTAGTCGTAGTAACTCACGAAGTAGTTCACGGCATTGTTGGGGAAGAACTCCTTGAGCTCGCTTGCGAGCTGAGCTGCCAGCGTCTTGTTGGGTGCGAGAACGAGCGTGGGCATCTGCAAGCGCTCGATGGTCTTGGCCATCGTGAAGGTCTTGCCCGAACCGGTGACGCCAAGCAGCGTCTGGTAGCGCATGCCACTTTGTATGCCGTTGGTAAGACGCTCGACTGCCTGCGGCTGATCGCCCGAGAGCTCATAGGGCGCGACGCACTTGAAGGGATTGCCCTGCTCGCGCCGACCGTTAATCTGTGCACTCTGCGCGCTGTCCACGTCTAGCTCTCCTGCTTCTCGAGCATCTCCATACGCTCATCGTACCAAGCATCAGCCCAATCACCGAGTTCTTCAATCGAACATATGTTCTCACATATCGTATCGGCAATCAAGGCACGCTCGGCATCGGTTGCCTGCACACGCATGCGGGCCAACACGTCAGATGCGTCCATGCCGCGCGTGACGGCACGTGCAAGACGCAGCTCGCTTGGTGCCGACACGGCAATGACCTCGTCGGCGAGCTGGGCAAACTCGGGCACCTCGGTGAGGAGCTGCACTTCGATGACAAGAATCTTGGCATTCGTACGTGGCACGCATTCGACATTGAGAATGTAATTGGTGGCCGCTTCGGTGATGTAGGGAAACGAAATGGCATTGAGATCATGCGTGGCTTGTTCGCTTGCAAACGCCAGCCGCGCCAAACGCGCCGGAACGACAGCTCCATCCTCATCGAGGATCTCCTCCCCAAAGCGTTCCGCGAGCTCGGCAATGAGCATGGTGTTGCTGGAGATGAGCCTGCGATTTATCTCATCAAGATCGATGGAAACGGCTCCGCGCTCGCACAGCAACTCGACGAGCTTCGACTTTCCCGACCCGATACCGCCTGTCACCATGACCGTGTACATGATGCTCCTACCCCCACGGATCGGCTTCGGGCTCTTCGTACGAGCTACGCGCGAGCATGTCCATGTAGTCGGAATACGGGTCATACCCGTCATCATCTTCGTTTTCCGAGCGCATGCCTGCACGCGAGACGGCATCGATATCGTGCTTCTGACGTTGCTGCGCCCGAAGCGCTGCCGCACGCCCTGCTGCCGACATATGCTCGAAATCCGCCACGATACGCATCTTTCCGGCGCCACTACCCGGTAACGATTCCGCCGCCGAGAACAAGATCGTCCGAATAGAGGACGAGGGGCTGACCTGGGCGCACGCCGCCCACGCGCTCGCTGAATGCAACAACGACTCCTTCGTCGTTGCAGATGACATGAGCAGGGACGGGTTTGCGATCGTATGCTATGCGGACACGGCACGAGCGCTTGCCCTGCGGAGGGTCAATCGAGGTCCAGCACACATCGCGCAGCAGGCACATCTCGGTGCCGGCCACGGCGCGGGTTGCGGCATACACACGATGACTCCTGACATCCTTGTAGACGGCGAAGAGCTCCTCATCTTCCATGGTGGACGCCGAGCTTGCGTCGTCTTCTTCGCTTACCTCGTGCGCGATGGTGTAACGGCCCAAACTCTGGTCTGGAGCAAAGCGATACTGCCCTTCGTAGCTGTCGATGATGGAATTATCGCCCAGATAGACAATATCGCCCGTATCACGCTCCAAGCCACCTTCGCCTTCGAGCCATGCGACGAACCCCTCGTCATCGTAGAAACAGGGCTCGCCTTGTCCATCGTTGACAGGGGCAATGCGCATGAGACCGGCCTGCATCGCCATGCGTCTGACGACGCCCTTGTGCAAATCCGCCAATGGAAAGACAAGCCGCGCAAGTTGATCCTGCGCGAGCGTGTAGAGCAAGAAGGTCTGATCCTTGGAAACGTCGAGGGGCTTGCGTAGCTGGTAAGGCAGCAGCTGGAAGCCCGCCTCGTCCTGCGTGATGCGAGCGTAATGCCCCGTTGCAACTTGCTCGCATCCAAAGGCAGTGGCCTGCTCGAAAAGTGCGTTCATCTTGAGCTCGCGCGTGCAGACAGTGCAAGGATTGGGAAAGCGGCCCTGCTCGAACTCGCACGCGGTGTAATCCTTGACCATGCGGGCGAACTCGTCGCGCATGTCAATGACGTGATGCTCGATGCCAAGCTTCTGGGCGCAGCCTTGTGCGCGCTCGATCGCGGCAGCCCGCTGTGGGCTGTCGTGAAAGCGAAGCGTGACGCCCACCACCTCGTGAGCGTCACGCTTCAAAATCCAGGCGGCAACAGACGAATCTATGCCGCCGCTCATGCCAAGAAGAATCTTAGACAAGCTTTGCCTTTTCTACTCTTCCGTGGGCTCTTCGGTCACGACTTCCTCGGCCACGACCTCTTCGACCTCACCAGTAGGCTCGTCATCGGACTCGGGCTTCTCGAGCTCTGCGACCTCGATCTCGACGCCAAGCGTCTCGGCGGCGGCCTTCATCGACAGGGAGATGCGGCGACGGTCCATGTCGATGTCCATGACCTTGACCTGGACGGGATCGCCAACATTGGAAACCTGACTCGGGACGTCGACGTGACGGGATGCCATCTCGGAGATGTGTACCAGGCCCTCGATGCTGTCACCCAGCTCGACAAATGCGCCGAACGGCACGAGCTTGGTAACCGTACCCTCGACGATGGAGCCGACGGGATAGTTCTTGACGAGCGTGCGCCACGGATCCTCGGTGGTCTGCTTGAGACCGAGCGAGATGCGCTCGCGGCTCATGTCGACATCGAGAACCTCGACCTCGACCTCCTGGCCGACCTTGACGACCTCGGAGGGATGATTGACGTGGCTCCAGGAGAGCTCGGAGATGTGGACCAGGCCGTCGATGCCGCCCAGGTCGACGAAAGCACCGAAGTCAACGATGCTGGAGACGACGCCCTTGAGGTGCATGCCCTTGGCGAGCTTGGCAAGAACCTCGGCGCGCTCGGCCTTGCGACCCTCTTCGAGGACGACGCGACGGGAGAGCACGACGTTGTTGCGGTTGCGATCCATCTCGATGACGCGAGCCTCGAGGGTGGAGTGGATGTACGTGGAAAGATCCTTCACGCGGCGCAGGTCGACGAGAGATGCCGGCAGGAAGCCACGCAGGCCGATGTCAAGGATGAGACCGCCCTTGACGACCTCGATGACCTCGCCCTCGACGTTCTCGCCGTTGTTGAACTTCTCCTCGACGCTGATCCAGGCACGCTCGTACTCAGCACGCTTCTTGGAGAGGATGAGACGACCGTCCTTGTCCTCCTTCTGAAGCACGAGAGCCTCGATCTGATCGCCCAGGTTGACGACCTCGGACGGGTCGACATCGCGGCGAATGGAAAGCTCGCGCACGGGAATGACGCCCTCGGACTTGAAACCGATGTCGAGCAGGACCTCGTCACGGTCGAGCTTCACGATAGTGCCGGTGACCAGGTCACCTTCCTCGAAAGGATTAATCGTACCATCGATCAGGGCATTCATCTCGTCATCGGAGATCTCGGTTGCATCGATGACGGTAGGATTCTTGATTACGCTCAAGAGGACCCCTTTCTTCGGGGCCCGCGAATAATTCGTAACGAACGTTTTTACTCGGGGCCAACAAAAACATCACGGTGCGGCCTATTCCGCACGCAAAGATGTATTGTACCCCATATACCCCTATTTCAAGCAATGACTTTGTAACAATTGCACCGCTTCATACAACGATTTATATATTTTGAGATGTAAGAAATTTTCAGTTGAAATGCTCCCGCTATTTGAGAGAAAATACCTAAGTTCAAGTATATGTATGAACACGCTACCTAAATGCAGCTTAGATAACACACGGGGGAGCACACATGCGTTGCGCCAAATGCGGCTTCAGCAATATTCACGGAGCAAAGTTCTGCTCGGAGTGCGGGTCACCGCTCCAGATGCCTGGTGCCGATAGATCCAATCGAAGCGCGAACCGCAAGGTCATCAAGCTTCCATCCGACATGAGCAACGAGCCCACGACGCCCATCGAGCGCCCCTGGGAGGTCCGTGTGCCCAAGCGCGATGGCGCAACCCCCACAACCCCGGGCTCTGCAAGCGCACCAGGAGCAGCTGCAAACTCCGATAAGGCTCCCACGCCGCGTCGCAGAACAAGCGCCGCAGCTACCACGGGCAAGATTCCCGTCATCAAGCGTCCCACAAGCGAATCCGGCAGGGTTCCAGACGAAGACCGCACGACTGCACGCACGGCCAGAACCACCACCAGCACAGTAGCGCGGTCGGCAGCAGGCACCACCACCCCGATTCTCATCGACGACTTCGCAGCAGAACCAGCGCCCACGCGATCCGCTGGCACTACGGGCGATATCCCCGGTTCTCGGACACGCCGCAGCGTGCACCGTGACACAACACGCACGCCTCGCAACACGGCGGGCGACAGGAAGAGGTTCGTCGTCATTCTCATCGCGCTGCTCATCATCTGCTGCCTCGCGGCGTTTGGCGTCTTTCTCGCAAACTCTGGTAACAAGAGCAAAACGGTAAGCTTCGACACCGATGGCGGCACCGTTATTGGCAACCAATACATACTCGAGAACGGCAAGCTCGAGCGCCCCGCTAACCCCACGCGCCCCGGTTATACCTTTGATGGCTGGTACCTCGATGCCAACTACAATGAGGAGGCCAGCTTCCCGATTGACGTCACGCAAGATATGACGCTTTATGCCAAGTGGAAGCAAGAGAGCAGCTCCAGCGCACTTCCGGGCTCCATCTCAACGACTGCGCCGGGCACGACAACGCCCGGCTCCGATGCCACCACACCCGGTGCCGCGACCGATAACTCGACGGGCTCCAGCTCGGGTTCGACCGGCTCGACATCGACGGGTGGCAATTCCGGTAGTTCGGGAAGCAGCTCTGGCGCTGCCATTTCCGGCGGTTCGAGCGGCACCGGCTCGGGCGGCAATACGGGAGGCAACACCGGTGGCTCAAGCGGCGGCACCTCGGGTGGCAGTGCCCCGAGTGGTGGCAACACCGGCGGCGATAACCTGAATGGCCCCGGCGTGAACAATGGTGCCGTCAACATCGCCATGGTCGCCTCCAACGGCCGCACGCTCACGGGCACGGTAAACCTGCATGATGGTTACGTCATTCCCAACTCGAGCGAGAAGGCCTACAGCATCGACGAGCTTCGCGCTCTTGGCCTCAACGATGCCGAGCTCTGCATCGCGCGCAACGAGCCATACGCGCGTCAGGGCTACAGCTTCAGGAACCCCGGCCTGCAGGCGTACTTCAACGCACGTAGCTGGTACCACAACACGGGCTGGCGCGGCGAGCTTCCCGCCGATAGCGCAGGCTACATTACCGCGCATAACCTGCTTGCGCTTGCCGAGCAGACGCCGGGTGCCTCCCAGTGGCTACGCCTGCGTATGAGGTAACCTGTACGCGAAGCGGAGGATGATGCACACCGGAGCTCCGAAGCCCAGTCGCTCCGGTCGCGCTCCATCCTCCGCTTTCAAATGAGCGTGCGCAAGTTAATGTGCAATCGCCCAGTTGGGGCCCATCTGCACATCGGCAATAAGCGGAACCTTGAGCTCGACCACGTTGTTCATGACTTCGGCGACGAGCGCAGCCATCGTATCCGCCTCTTCGTTCGGGCACTCGAAATCGAGTTCGTCGTGCACCTGAAGCACCATACGCGCATGCAGGCCCTCTTCGCGACGACGCTTGTTCACCTGGATCATCGCAAGCTTGATGATGTCTGCTGCCGTACCTTGCATGGGATGGTTCATTGCCGTGCGCTCGCCGAAATGGCGCAGGTTCACATTCGTGCTGCGCAGCTCGGGGATGTGGCGCTTGCGACCAAACATGGTCGTCGCATACCCGTCCTTATGCGCCTGAGCGACGACGTCATCGAGATAAGCACGGACTTTGGGATACGCATCGTAATAGCGGTCGATCATCTCCTGTGCTTCGACCATCGGGATGTGCAACGTCTGGCCGAGACCAAACGCCTGTTGCCCATAGACAATGCCAAAGTTGACTGCCTTGGCGCGCGAACGCATATCGGGCGTTACCTCGTCAACCGACACGCCAAAGACATCGGAAGCCGTATGGGCATGGAAATCCTCGCCACTCAAGAATGCGTCGATGAGTCCCTCATCACCCGAAAGGTGCGCGAGCAGCCTCAGCTCGATCTGCGAGTAGTCGGCCGACAGGAAGACGCCGCCTTCCGGGGCAACGAACGCCTCGCGGATGCGCCGTCCCAGTTCGGTACGCACGGGAATATTCTGCAAGTTGGGATCGGACGAGGAGAGCCTGCCCGTCGTCGTGACCGTCTGATTGAAGCTCGTGTGGATGCGTCCGTCAGCACGATCGACGAGCGTCGGCAGAGTATCCAGATACGTCGACCGCAACTTGGTAAGCTCGCGATACTCGATGATCTTGTCCGGCAGCGGATGGTCATCGCGCAGCTTCTCGAGCACCGAGGCGTTCGTCGACCAACCCGTACGATTCTTCTTTGACTTCTTCGTATCGAGCCCGAGCACCTCGAACAGGATATGCCCGAGCTGCTTGGGCGAGTCGATGTTGAAGTCCTCCCCGGCAAGTTCGATGATCTCGGCGCGCAGCTCTTCGATGTGTCCGGAAATCTCCGAGGAGATATCCTTGAGAACATTCGTGTCGAGACCCGTCCCGAAGCGCTCCATCGAGAGCAACACGGGCATGAGCTTGAGCTCGATATCGCAGTACAGATTCCAGGAATCGTCTTCTTTGAGCTTGGTTGTGAGCACATCCACCAGGCTCTCGGCAACGGCAGCCTCAAACTGGCCGTCGCTCGGAGCGTTTTGGCCCGTCGGCTTGACCAGATCCAAGTATTTCTCGGCAAGTTCGCTCGTCAGGTAGCTACCGTTCGAATCGAGCAGGTATGCCGCAAGGCTGCAGTCAAAAAGATTGGCCGAGAATATCGTGTCGAGTTCCCGCGCGGGATGGCCCGGCGCAAACACGCCTCGCAGCATGCGCTTGATGTCGATGCCCACAAGCGTACCCTCGGCGAGGATGTGCCCGATGAGAGGCGCGGCAAGCTCGATCGTCGTCTCGGCAAGCCCCGCACCATCAGAGAAGACGACGGTGGGGTCCTGCGCAAAGAGCGACTGCTCGATGGGCTCGTCGAGCGCAACGGCAACTCGACGCCCCGCCTTCACCGCCGCCTTGACGAAAGACTCGGCATTTTGGGAGACGTGATAGCTAAGCTTGACCTTGGGCTGCGGCATGGCGGCGGCAGTCGATGCGTCATCACCCAGCAAGGAAAGCACCACGCGCAGGTGGCGATTGAAATGCAACGCCCCAAAGGCCTCGCTTACTTCCTGCGCGGAATAACTCGGAAAGTGAACATCATCGAGTGAAAGCTCAACGGGTGCATCGCGCCTGATCGTGGCAACGGCACGGCTAATGCGCGCGTCCTCGGCGTGCTCGCGGATGCGCTCCCCCATCTTGCCCTTGATGTCGTCGGCATGCTCGAGCACGTCATCGAGCGAGCCCCATTCGACAAGCAACTTGGCAGCGGTCTTTTCGCCCACGCCGGGCACGCCGGGAATGTTGTCACTCGAATCACCCTTGAGACCCAGGAAATCGGGCACGAGACTCGGGGGGATGCCGTAGCGTTCCATAACCTTTTCGGGCGTGTAGATAACGACATCGGACATGCCCTTGCGAGTCGTCACGATGCTCGTGGTATCACTCGCGAGCTGGTAGGCATCTTTGTCACCCGTGATGAGAAAGACGCGGTCGCCATTGGCCTCACCGCGCGCAGCCATAGTGCCCAAGATGTCATCGCCCTCATACCCATCCATCGCGATGCAGGGGATGTTCATCGCCTCGAGCAGGCCTTGAATCATGGGGAACTGTACGGCGAGGCCTTCATCCATGGGGGGACGCTGCGCCTTGTACCCCGCAAGCAGCTTCATACGCCAATCGGGACGATGCACATCCCAGGCGCAGATGATGGCATCCGGATGGTAGTCCTCTATCATCTTCAGAAGCATCTGCATGAATCCGAAAACGGCATTGGTCGGTGCGCCATCGGGCGTGTTCATGGGAGTTTGCACGGCATGGAACGCGCGATGGAGCAGGGAATTTCCGTCGATGACAGCAATAAGTCGTTGAGACATGGCCAGCCTTTCGGGCGGTATGGGCAAATAGTGTTCCCATAGTACCGCGAACTTGGTGCGATGCGGCCCAGTTTCATGCAGTATCATGAGATGGAAATGGTAAGCGAAGCCGTACATAACGTCATGGTCGCCAATAAGCGCGCTAACACGAAACCCGAGCTTGTCGTGCGCAAGATGCTCCGTGAGATGGGTTGGCCGGGATATCGCTGCGATTGGAAGAAGTGCGCCGGACATCCCGATATCGCCTATCCGGGCAGGAAACTCGCTTTGTTCATTAATGGCTGTTTTTGGCACGCGCATGAGGGATGCAAGTACGCAAGCAAACCCAAGAGCAACGTGAGGTTCTGGGAGCAAAAGTTCGCGCGTAACAAGGCGCGGGACAAGCGCGTCAAGGAGCAGCTCGAAAGCGAAGGCTGGCATGTCATCGTCATCTGGGAATGCGAGCTTAAAAAGGACCGTATCGAAGAGACTCGTCAACGCCTGCACGACGAAATCGAATACGCCTTCATAGACGTATAGGGCAAAACCAGACAATAATCGCCGGAGCACTTTTGTCTGGTTGGCACATCGCAGAGTGTGTCAGGGGGTCAGACCCCTTGGCACAAGACAATAATCGCCGGGGCACTTTTGTCTGGTTGGCACATCGCAGTAGGCGCGTCAGAGTAAGCGAGATTGACGTGAAGCGTGATGCGTAACACGTTTACAGTAGGCGCGTCAGAGTAGGCGAGATTGACGTGAAGCGTGATGCGTAGCGTACTAAACGCTACGCAAGCATCGCGGTGAACGTCAAGATCGTCTGCTCTGACGCGCCTACTCCCACATGTAGCCGACGCCACGGACAGTCCGCAGATGCGCCGCAAGATCGTTGCCAAGCTTGGAGCGCACACGCCGCACATGCACGTCAACCGTACGCGAGCCTCCGAAATAATCGAAGCCCCAAACGCGCGAAAGCAATGCATCACGCGAGTACACGTGCCCCGCGTGCGTTACCAGAAACGCAAGCAACGCGTACTCGAGATAGGTAAAGTCGACGGGATTGCCATCGACAAGAACCTGATAGGTCGAGAGATTGATGACCATCGAATCGATTGCGATGAAGTCGGAATTGGCCGTCTCCTCCCCTGGCCACAGAAGATGTCGCATGCGAATGAGCAGCTCGTCATCGGGAGCGTTTGAGAGGGCGAAATCGGCACGAATATGCGCAGGCAGGCGCAAAAGCTTGAGCGCATCGGCTTCCACCATGAGAAGCAGTCCCACATTATCGGCGAGTCGCAACTTTTGCTCGAGTGCGGCAATGCCATCGGAGCACATATCCGTGAGAGAGCACACGACAAGGTCGGTGGGCGGGAGCGAAGAGTTGGCGGCAGCGGCGGAACAAAGCTCGAAATCGGCATCAAGCTCTGCCGTCAGACGCGCAATGCGTCCATACGTTTGCATACCCTCCTGTATGTATAGCACACGTTTACGATGCATGGCACGGCACCTGGTCGCTTTCTACAGAATCGGGAAGTATCGATCGAGTTCCCATTGCGTAACCTGGGAACGATACGAACGCCATTCTTCCTTCTTGTTCTCGACGATGAAGCGATGCATCTCGTCGCCGAGAATCTCGCGCATTAGCTCGGAATGCTCAAAGAGCTCGATGGCCTCGTGCAAGTCGCCGGGCAGCATGCGATACCCAGCGGCGAGCGCCTCTGCCTCGCTCATAGTCGATAGGTCATCGGTGAGGGGCGGCTCGAGCTCGAGCTCGTCTTCGATACCGCGCAAACCTGCGCCCAGGAGCACCGCGAACACGAGGTAGGGATTGCATGCCGGATCGGGACTACGGTACTCGAAGCGAGCGGAATTTGCCTTGCCGGGCTTATAAAGCGGCACACGCACGAGCGCGTTACGATTGCGATTTGCCCAGGTCACGTAGAGAGGAGCCTCGAAACCGGGAATGAGACGCTTGTAGGAGTTCACGTATTGGTTGGTGATGAGCGTCATCTCGGGTGCATATTTGAGCAGACCCGCGATGTAATGCTTAGCCGTCTGCGACAGGCCGAAGCCGAGCGGGTCGCTCTCGTCGAAGAAAACGTTCTCGTCATCGCGAAAGAGCGAGATATGCACGTGCATGCCGCTGCCATCGACATCGCGGATGGGTTTGGGCATGAAACTCGCATGCACGCCGTGCTTGAGAGCGACCTCCTTCACAACGAGACGATATGTCATGACCGCATCGGCCATGGAGAGCGCATCGCTATAGCGCAGGTCAATCTCCTGCTGCGAAGGCGCGGCCTCGTGGTGGGAGTACTCGACGGGAATGCCCATCTGCTCGAGCGTCAAAATCGTGTCGCGGCGCAGATCGGAAGCCGTGTCATCGGCGGTCAGGTCGAAAAAGCCCGCATAATCGATGGGGTCGGGCTCCGTGGAATTCTTGAAGTAGAAGTACTCGAGCTCGGGGCCAACGTTCATGGTATAGCCCATGCGCGCGGCCTTGGTAAGCATGCAACGCAGCACGTAGCGTGGGTCGCCGTCGAAAGGCTTGCGCTCGGGCGTGAGGATGTTGCAGAACATGCGAGCCACGCCATCGTCCTTGGGACGCCAGGGCAGTACCTGGAAGGTGCTCGCGTCGGGAAAGGCGATCATATCGGACTCCGTGGCACGCGCGAAGCCCTCGATCGAGCTGCCATCAAATCCCATACCCTCGTCGAATGCAGCCTCAAGCTCGCTTGGCGTAATGGCAAAGGACTTCATCTGTCCTAAAACATCGGTAAACCACATGCGAATAAAGTGAATATGTCGCTCTTGCACCGTCTTGAGAACATAGTCGCGATTTGCCTCGGCTGCGGCAGAACCAATCACGTCAAACTCATCAGCACCTGTATCCGGCATTATCGCCTACTCCTCTTCTGACTGATGACGAACATCATCGTCTTTGCGTTTTACGTCAAGCGTGCGAAAGAAGCAGCTCGTGGCACCCGTGTGGCAGGCAGGACCCGCCGCATCGACTTTCACGAGGAGCGTATCTCCGTCGCAGTCATAATACAGCTCCTTGACCGCCTGAATGTTTCCGCTCGTTAAACCTTTGTTCCAGAGTTCTTGACGCGAGCGCGACCAAAACCAGGTGGTTCCCGTCTCTCGCGTAAGCTCGAGGGACTCGGCGTTCATCCAGGCGACCATGAGGACCTCGCCCGTATCGTATTGCTGCACGACGCACGGGATAAGGCCGCGCTCGTCAAAACGCAAGTCATCGATGCTCATGAGATGTCCTATTGCCCTTGCTTCGCGTACTTGGCCTCAGTCTCCTGCTTGGTGCCTTCCCACCAGTCGCGGTTATCTTCATACCAGGCTATGGTGTCACGCAAGCCCTCGTCGAAGTTCGTGTGCTTGGGCTGCCAGCCGAGTTCACGGCGCAGTTTCGTGGAATCGATGGCATAGCGGCGATCATGGCCGGGACGATCCTTGACCCAGTCGAAGTCGTCGGCGTCCTTGCCCATCTCCGTAAGGATGGCACGCAGCACATCAATGTTGTTCTTCTCGCCATCGGCACCGATGAGGTAGGTCTCGCCTATCTCGCCCTTGGTGAGGATGTCCCAAACCGCGCTGGAATGATCCTCGGTGTGAATCCAATCGCGGACGTTGAGACCGTCCCCGTAGAGCTTGGGACGGATGCCGCAGAGAATGTTCGTAATCTGACGCGGAATGAACTTCTCGATGTGCTGGCGTGGGCCGTAGTTGTTCGAGCAGTTGCTGATGGTCGCGCGCACGCCATACGTACGTACCCACGCGCGCACGAGCATGTCGCTCGATGCCTTGGTCGAGCTATAGGGGCTACTCGGATGATAAGGTGTCTCCTCGGTGAAACGCGCGGGGTCGTCGAGTGCGAGGTCGCCATACACCTCGTCGGTCGAAATGTGATGGAAGCGCAGGTCGTGCTTGCGCGCTGCTTGCAAGAGCGTGAACGTGCCCTCGACGTTCGTTCTCAGAAACGGCGTGGGATCGAGGATGGAGTTGTCATTGTGGCTCTCGGCGGCAAAGTGCACGATCGCATCGGCATCCGCAGCGAGCTTATCGACGAGCTCTGCGTCGCAGATATCGCCATGCACGAAGGTCATGCGATCTTGTGACAAACCCGCTATGTTATCCGGATTACCCGCATAGGTAAGCGCATCAAGCACCGTGACGTGTACGCCAGGTTGATTGTCGATGACCCAATGCACGAAGTTGCTGCCGATAAAGCCGGCACCACCCGTGACGATGACATTCTTGGGGGCAAACGTATCCGTCATGCTCTTGCTCCTTGCTAGTCGCGCTTGAACGCGGGATGGACCTGGTCCTTGTCGCTCAGATTGATCTCGCAATCAATCTCGGGCCATTCTATGCCGAAGGCCGGATCGTCATATCGATAACCGCCCTCGTCGTTGGGATGGTACACGTCATCGCACTTGTAGCAGAACTCCGCTGTATCCGAGAGCACGAGGAAGCCATGAGCAAAGCCGCGCGGTACGAAGAACTGGCGCTTGTTTTCGGCCGAAAGGATAACGCCCTCCCATTTGCCATAGGTGGAACTTCCCTCACGCAAATCAACGCACACGTCGAAGACCTCGCCGCTCACGACGCGCACGAGCTTGCTTTGTGGATGCTCAATCTGGAAATGCAAGCCGCGCAGCACGCCCTTGGTGGACGAGCTCTGGTTGTCCTGCACGAACTCGACGTCGATGCCGCCCGCAACGAAATCGGGACGCTTGTACGTCTCCATGAAGTAGCCGCGTGCATCACCATACGCTTTGACGTCGACGATGATGACGCCTTCGATGGACGTCTGCGTGAAGGTGAAGTTGCCACTCGTGATGACTTTATCCGTTGTCATAAGTTCCTTCTATCCATATATGAATGGGAAAAGGTGTTTTACGAAGCCCGATGAGCAGAAGAGGCAGAATCGCGAAGCGATCTTGCGAGGACTGTTTGAGCGCACGGTTTCTGTGCGCGAGTTCCGCAGCAGCTGTGCGATTCTGTCACTTCGGGTGCGAATCATTGGCGAGTAAAACACCTTTTCCCATTCTTACCTGACAGAACCTAATCTGCCAGTTCCTCGAATCTATCCATGTACGTCGCAAGAGCCTCTTGCCAAGGGCGCATCTCGTCGCCAACAGTCGCCGCAAGGTGCGCGTTCTCGAGGCTCGAATAAGCCGGACGATCGGCACTCTGCGGGAAGCGCTCTTTGTACTCGGCGGAGCTCAGTCCCTCCTTCTCGCACTCGATGCCGGCAGCATCCACAATGGCGCAAGCGAAGTCGAACCAGCTGCATGTACCATTATTGGTACAGTGATACGTGCCGTAATCATCGGTCGTCGCGATCTTGAGAATCTCGTAGGCCAGATCGTTGGCGCTTGTCGGGTTGCCCATCTGGTCGTTGACGACGGAAATCTTGCCGTTTTCGCGCGCCAAACGCAGCATGGTCTTGACGAAGTTCTTGCCGATGTAGCCATAGAGCCATGCCGTGCGCACGACGAAGCTTTTCTCGCATGCGGCCTGGGTGAGCACTTCGCCCTCCCACTTGGTGCGGCCGTATGCCGAGATGGGCGCCACCGCATCGGTCTCGACGCGGGGAACGGGATTGGTACCGGGAAAGACGTAATCGGTGGAGATGTGCACGATCTTGCCACCGCAGCCCTGCGCCGCGCGTGCCATGTTCTCGGCACCGATGGCATTGACGTGAAGCGCCGCCGCCTCGTTTTGCTCGCAGCCATCCACATTGGTGATTGCCGCGCAGTTGATGGTGAGGTCGTAGGGGCCGTGTTCGGCATACCAGGCGTCAACGGCATCGGCATCGCTGATATCGAGCACCTGGTAATCGATATAGTCGACCTCGGCATCTCTGTACTCTTCGGGAATGGGGCCAATCTCGGCCTCCATGGTCTCGAAACAGCGCCTGAGCTCGTTTCCGAGCTGGCCATGTTCTCCGGTCACGAGGATCTTCATCGGTTACTTACCGCCCTTTGCATAGAACTTGTTCTCGCTTACGCTCTTGAGGTACTTGCCATAATTGCTCTTGCCGTACTTGGTTGCCGCCTCGACGAGCTGTTCGCGATCGATCCAGCCGTTGCCATAGGCAATTTCCTCGACCACGCTCACCGGAATGCCTTGAGCCTGCTCGACCGTACGCACGAAGTTCGTCGCCTCGAACAGCGACTCCATCGTACCCGTGTCGAGCCAGGCATAGCCCCGGCCGAGCACTTCGACATTGAGCGAGCCATCATTGAGGTACATCTCGTTGAGATCGGTAATCTCGAGCTCTCCACGCGCAGAAGGCTTGACCTGCTTGGCAAGCTCGCACACACGCTCGTCGTAGAAATAGAGGCCCGTGACCGCATAGTTGCTCTTGGGATGCTCCGGCTTCTCCTCGATGGAGATCGCATTGTAGTTCTCATCGAATTCCACGACGCCAAAGCGCTCGGGATCATCGACGTAATAGCCAAAGACCGTGGAGCCCTTGCCGTTCTCGGCACGCTCAACGGCACGCCTGAGCTGATCGCGAAAGCCGTTGCCGTAGAAGATGTTGTCGCCGAGGACGAGGGCGCAGGGCTCTCCCGCGCAAAACTCCTCGCCGATGATGAATGCCTGGGCAAGGCCATCGGGCGAGGGCTGCACCTTGTAGGAAAGCTTGATTCCAAGCTGGCTTCCGTCACCCAAGAGGCGCTCGAAATTGGGAAGGTCCGCAGGCGTCGAGATGATGAGTATGTCGCGAATGCCCGCCATCATGAGCGTGGCAAGCGGATAGTAAATCATTGGCTTGTCATAGATTGGCAGAAGCTGCTTGCTCGTAACGAGGGTGAGCGGATACAGGCGCGTTCCGCTACCGCCCGCCAGAATGATGCCCTTCATGTGATGTGCTCCTCCGCTTGGATTCGAGATATGTCGAACCATTATAAGACACGCACGGCAAATGCAAACAGGCACCTCCCAAATGAGAGGTGCCCGCACACGATACCCATTCGAACACGCACATCGCGCTAGTACAGATGCACCGTCGATCCGTAGGGAACCGTCTGCATGTACTGGGCAAACGGCCAGTCGAGGCGAATGCAGCCATGGGAGAGATGCTGGCCAAGCTCATCGGTGGAACTCAGGACGCTGTGGAAGAAGTAGCCGCCCGTGATATTGGTGCAATACAGGGCATTCGACCAGTCCGGCAACACAGGCAGGTGATAGCCCGTGGAGTAGGTGCCCGTGATGGTCGGGGACCACGGAGCACCGCAAACGCAGGGCTCGAACCTATCAAGGTTCCAATTATCGTTACCGCCCCTGAAGATGCCCACGCGGCATTTGTCCGTATCGACGAGGATGAGGAAGTCCGTCGGGCTGCGCATGCCCTGGGCACGCAGCATCATATCGCCTTCCTCGGGAGACTCGCTCTCGGTGAGCCAGCCATCGTTATTGGCCTTGTACCAACGATCCGCGTAAACATACTTGTTACGGTCAATGTAGCCCTGCTTGGGATCACCATAGTACTTGCCACCATCGACGTAGATCAGGCCCGTCTGAGCACCGGAGTACGGCGAGTTCTCCCACGTGGCGATGAGCCAGTAACGCTGAGTGCCACCATCGTAGATATCGGTAACGAGCCAGCCCTGGCCCGTCGCAAGCTCTCCGCTTTCGAGATTGCCGAGCAAGACGATGCCGCCCCAGCTGTATTTGCCACGAAGCACGTAGCCCTCGGCAGCAAGACCGTAGTAATTCACACCATCAACCGTAAAGAAACCAGCGTCCATGGCATGAAGGTCAGCGAGGTAATAGTAGCGCTGCATGCCGCCATCGATGGAATCGGTGACGTACCAACCGTCCTGGCCATCGGGCTTGGAAACAAGACGTCCTTCCTGGTCGGCGACATAGACACAGTCGAGTTCGGGGGCATAGTACTTGCCGCGTACGATAGCGCCATCGTCGGTGGCATAGGCGTGGTAGCCGGTGCCCTCCTCGGGATCGATGAGGCGGCCCCTGACGATGTTGCCGTCAGCGCCGATCCAGTAGCGCTCGAGGCTTCCCCAGGCGCTCGTGACGAGCCACCGGCCCTGGATCTCCAGGTTGGGGCCGTCGGTCGCGTACCAGGCCAGGCCCTCGTGGTTCCACCCGACGCCGACCAGGTGGTCGTTCTCGACCGCCGAGGTCGTGAAGTTGTGCGCGCCGGCGACCGCGTTGGGGTTGTACTGGCGCAGCACGGGCGTGTGGTCCTCGCCGTCGGAGTACCAGCCGATGCCCTCGTCGTTCCAGCCGACGCCGATGAGATGGTCGCGCTCGACCGCGCTCGTGGTGTAGTGGTGATCGCCGGCGTTGGGGTTGTAGAGGCGGTAGACCGGCGCGCCGGAAAGCGGGGCCACCCAGCCGATGCCCTCCCACTGCCAGCCGGCGGACGCGACGCTCGTGGCCTCGTGCAGGCTCATGGTGTAGAAGTGCTCGCCGGAGTTGGGGTTGTAGAGGCGGTACATGTTGGCGTGGGAGTCCTCGTAGGAGGGCTCGGGCTCGGCGGGCTCGTCAGGCTCGTCCGCGGGGTCGTCGGGAGTATCCTGGTCAGGTTTATCCTGGTCATCCGGCGTGTCACCAGCGGGTTTGTCCGCTTGATCGCCATCGTCGCCCTCGTCCGGCGTTGCTGGCGTATCGGGGTTGGTCGGCTCGTCGGCATCGCCGGAATCGTCGGCGTCTCCCGGCGTCACGTCGCCCGGCCCGGTCACGTCCTCGCCGTCATCGGGATCGGTCGTCACGGCGCCATCGGAAACCGTCGTGTCGGTAGTCCCGGCGTCTTCTGCCGCGTAGGCAGGCGCCGCCGCCATCGCAAGCATGCATGCGAGCACGGTTGCGACAATGACAATCCATACCCTTCCAAGCGAACGAACTTTACTCATGTTTTGATCACTTCCCTACACCAGATATAACCACGTCGCGACACTACCACGTGCACATATCTAGTCGAGCATCGCTTCTGCCAGCGGTCGCTATATCTTTGCGAAAACCGCAGAACAGGTAACATTTGTCCGTATCCTGGTCAGTAAAATATGCAAGTCAATGTCCAGGATATTGCATATAGATGGCGCACATACCGAATAGAAGAACGCCATCACATCGGATGTGATGGCGTTCGTTAGTCAAAAGAGACTTTGCGGAAACCCTATAGCCTTATAAAGGTTTCGCCCAGGGCCTTCGCCTCGCCTTCCAACTTGATGACGGTGCCATGACGCAACGTCACCTTGTTTCCAGAGCTGTCGACGCAGCTAATTGACTGCGGTGCGGAGAAGTGCTGGCTCTCGCCCAGAGATGCACTCACCTGAATGCCGGTTTGCCCATGATAGGTGGCGATCATATCGGTGTAGAGCATGTATACGCCATCGACATTGACCATCGTGGGGCCCTCATTGCCCGTGGCAATGTTGGTGTTGACCAGGTGCCACCCATCAGGTGACATGCTCGAGTTCGCGTAAATCTGATTGTTGACGCCGTCCTTCTTGGTTATCAGGTAATAGGTATCGCCGTCCTTGTAAATGGAGGAGTCGATGTAATTGTCCGATGCCTCGAGTCCCTGAATCTCGAACGCGGTGGAGGCATCGAGCCTGAGGCCCTGCGGGAAGTGCTTGCCAGAACCACTCGTGGACAAGGCAAGGCCATCGTTGGAGATATCGACCTTGACGGCGTAGACCTTCATTCTGTCGTTTTCGGGCTGGCCATGGTACTCGCCGTAGAAACCAGCCGAGAATACGATATAGGTGTCTCCGTTATCATCCACGAACCACTCGGGTGCAACGACATCAAAGTCGGAGATACCGAATGGCATGGACGGCAGCGAGATGCCATCGTAGCTTCCGCCGTTAATGAGACCCAGACCTTCAGGCTGCGACCAGTCGACAAGGTTCTCGGAATAGGAAATCATGGGATAGAAGCGCCCGTTGTTCCTGTTCCAGTTGGAGAGCATGTAGAACGTTCCGTCCTTGAACATGATGCTTGGATCGTGAAGCGGATCTGCATTGCTCGCAAACGGGGTGCTAGCCTTGGTGAAATTGATGCCGTCACGGGTGTAGCACAGCGCGGTCTCGAAACCCGCGCCCTGACCAGGCATGTCGATGAAGAATGAGCCGAGGAACAGGTCCTGCTCGCTCGTGTCATTGATGCCATACCAGCCGATACCCTCTTCGTTCCACCCCGCCGAAACGAGGCTATCGTTTTCGACTTTGCTCAACGTGTAGTTATGGCTTCCCGAGTTGTTGGTTGGGGCAGACGGCTGCACATTGGGATTGAATTGACGGTACAGGGCAACGGACTCGTCTGCATCCGAATACCAACCGATGCCCTCATAGCTCCAGCCGACGGAAATGAGATGGTCGCGCTCGAACTCACTCATGGTGTAGTGATGATCGGTGCCCGAATACAGGCGGTAAACCGCATTGCCATCTGCCGGCGCAGTCCAGCCAATGCCCTCGTAGTTCCAGCCGGCATCCATAAGGCTGACCTTCTCAACCGGGCTGGCGGTGTAGAAATGCTCGCCGCTGTTGGGATTGTAGAGACGATTCATCTTCACCGCGGACTCATCGGCATGAGCAGCTTTTGCCGGAGGCTGCACCATCATGACGAGCGCCGCGCACGCGAGCGCAAGAATCGCGATGAGCGCACATCTTTTCGCATGCCCTTTGCTTACCAAACTAATCATTTGACCTCCTTTGGCGTTCTTCCTGCGTAATATGACCTGCCTGCATTTTACTAAGCTCCCATTCGTAAAACCCATTACATGCAGGCAGCAATCCCGCAACGGAGACGACACGGTCGCCAATCCACCTTTTTACGTTCGTATGTATCCTTTTGCTTTTTTTGCGTTTCTAGCCGAGATGCTCGGATAGAATAGCCGGAAGAAACCGCGGCAATACGTGGAAGGAAACGGTATGCAGCGACATAAGCTTTCGAACGTTCTACTGGAAAACAGCTGGCAGTTCTTCCGAGCTCCTGCCATGTATTGCTCCTCTAACGCCCCCGTAACATGTGATGATCCCGCCAAGGGCGAATGGGTCCTGCAAGGGCCCGGCACCTTCGACTTCACCACCTTCTTCAACGCGCTGCCCACAAGCAAATGGATGCGCTACACCTGTGCCCGCGAGTTCTTCTTGCATCTCGAGCTTAAGGGAGCCGCTTGCACGTTCGCGCAAACGCGCGCCGACACGTACACCTGGCATGTCGAACGTCTCGGAGACACGGTACGCGATATCGCGGCAAGCGAAGAGTGGGTCACGCTCGATGTCCCCCTCGAGCTCAACGATGACGTGCTCGTGGGCTTCCTGCTGGAGACACAGGGAGCCGTGCAGATCCGCAACAGCTACTATTACACCGAGGTCAATGACGAGAACATCCACCCCGTCGAGCTTGCCCTGTGCACGACGACCTTCAAAAACGAGAACTATATCCTCCCCAATGTCGAGCTTGTCAGAACACGCATCATCGAGACTAACGAGCCCATCTCGGAGCACTTCTCCATGCACGTCGTCGACAACGGTCGTACCCTTGACGCCAAGGACATCGAATCCGAACGCATCTTCCTACATCCCAACCCCAATGCGGGTGGAGCGGGTGGTTTTGCCCGAGGCATGATTGAGGCCATGGAACAGGCCCCGCGTGCCACCCACGTGCTGCTCATGGACGATGACGTGAGCATCTCACCCGAAAGCATCATACGCACCTTCAACTTGCTCTCCATCGTAAATGGCGAATACTCGGAGGCGTTTTTGAGCGGTGCCATGATGAGCATGGACCAGCCGAACCTGCGCTACGAGGATGTCGGGTTCGTGGCGTGCAACGGCAAGTACTTCCCCGCCAAGAACCTTGCCTACGTCGATGTGCTGCACGACTGCGTCGCAAACGAGGCGTTCATCCACCGCAATCCCGAAGAAGCGGGATATGACACGGACCGCATGTCACAGTCCTATGCTGCCTGGTGGTACTGCGTCATACCCGTATCCGTGATCGATCGCGAAGGACTGCCGCTGCCCATCTTCGTGCGTACCGACGATGTCGAGTACAGTCTGCGTGCGCATGCCAAGATCATGACCATGAACGGTATCTGCGTATGGCACGCACCGTTCAAGCAACGCTACAGCGCCGCCGTGGAGCGCTATCAAATGCCTCGCAACGTACTCATCGGCCAGTTCACGAGCGGCATGGCCCCCATGTCCGACTTCATAGGTGATTTGAAGATCGGCTTCGAGCTCGAACTCAAGAAGTACAACTACGACAACGCAGCGCTCGTACTCGATGCCTTCGAGGACTTTCTGAAGGGTCCGTCTTTCATCATGGAAAAGGGGGCAGCCGAGAGAAGCTACCTTGACCACCTCAAGAAAGCGGAGAAGCTGCTTCCACTTGACGATATCAAGGAAGACGCCCTGGCACTGGGCGTTGACCTCGATACCATCCCCGCAACGCAATTCGACCACGAGAACTACGAGAGAGACGACCATCGTTCGTTCGTCGAGCGCATACGGGACAACATGACCGTCAACGGCCATCGCATGGTCAGGGGCGATTACTACGACAAGGGATCGGTTGCCGTCATCAGCGCCGCCGGCTGGCTGTACCCCGTCGATGAGCTGCGAAAGAAGGAGTACATCATCGCCATCGATGCGCCGAGCAAGAAGGGCATCATCCGCAAGATGGACAAGGAGCGCTTCAATCAGCTCTGGGACCGTTTCCACCGTGACATGGTCGAGTTCCGCGCGAACAAGGACCGCCTGCGCAAGGAGTACGAGGCGGCCCGTCCCATCATGACGTCACTGCCGTTTTGGAAGCAGTACCTCGGTATCGGCTAGGCGCGCACGTCCCAGTTGAGCGCGTAGTACGCGTTCGCATGCGCGATGTTGGTTCCATAATACGGATCGCCTTCGGCAATGAAGCGCGGCCAGCGCTTCTGGAACATCGCGAGCTCCTCGGCGTTTCGCATCTTGCTCTCGACCGTCTCATCGAACCCACGCGACACTGACTCGTAGTGGTAGAGCTCGATGTTGGGGTCGATGATGACGTGACGGCCCTTCTCGACGAGACGCAGACAGAAGTCCACATCGTTGTAGGCGACGGCATAGCGCTCGTCAAAGCCCTCGACCGACTCGAAGTCCTTCCGGCTCACCATAAGGCATGCGCCCGTAACCGCGAGCACATCGCGGGCATTGTGAATCATCCCAAAGTAGTACACGAGGCTCGCCGGTGCCATGCACGCCACGTGCTTGGGGTCGGAGCGCGGAATCACCACACCGTCATGCTGGATCGTCCTGTCCGGATACAGCAAACGTGCGCCTACGACGGCGACCTCTTCGCGCTGCAAAGGCCCGAGCAGTAACTCAATCCAATCGGGAGTGATGACCTCCATGTCGTTATTGAGGAAGAGATAGTGGTCGCCCACGGCATGCGTCACGCCCAAATTGCAGATGGCAGAGTAATTGAACGAACCCTCGAAGCGCACGACACGCAGGTTGTCATGCTCGGCCTGCAGACGCTCGTACAACGCGAATGTCTCGTCCTCGACGCTATTGTTCTCGACGATGATAATCTCGAAGTTCTCGTAGGTCGTCTTCTCCCAGATGGAGTCGAGGCAGCGCTCGAGCATGAAGGACTGATCTTTATTGGGGATGATGATGGAGACAAGCGGCTTCTTCTCGGGCAGGTGATACACGATGCGATGCATGTTGCCGCAGAAGCCATCGATCACGTCGACGGGGATGCCGATACGCTCGTAGTGATTCCTGACCGCAATCTCGCCGGCCTTGTGCGTGTAGGGCTTGGCGTTGGCGTTGCTGGCAGCCGAATGCTCATGGGAGCGCCAATGATAGAGCACCTTGCGCACGTGGAAGATGTTGCGCGCCTTCTCCGCAACCTTCAGGGTCATATCCCAGTCCTGCGCACCCGTGACCTCATCGCCCGAAAGCTCGATGACATCCACGATGGACTTGCGTACCGTGAGCAGATGGCACACGTAATTGCAGGTAGCGAGCAGCTCCCAGCTGAAATCCGTCTTGAGGAAGCCATCGAAGAGCTTGCCGTCCCTGATCTTGTCCTCATCGCAATAGAGCAAATCCGTCTCCGGATAACGATTGATGGCATCAACGTACTCGAAGAGTATGCTCGGCTCGAGGATGTCGTCATGATCGAAGAAGCAGAGGAAGTCGCCTTGTGCGATGGCGATACCCTCGTTGGTATTGCCCGCGATGCCGTAGTTCTTGTCGAGCGTCACCACCCGTACACGATCATCGTTTGCCGCGCACGCGGCCACAGCTGCGGCAAGCTCCTTATCCTCGGGTGTCGAGTTGACAAGAATGAGCTCGAACTTGCCATAGGTCTGCTCGAGTACGGATTGTGACATCTCCGCGAAGAAGTCGAGCGGCGTCTTGTAGAGCGGCACGATGATTGAGAACAGCGGCTCGATTTCGAAGTGCGCCCTGCGCTGCCCATCGAGCTCCATCGGTGACTTCTTTTGAGTGTGGTAGAACCAATCCTCGTAGAAAGGGCCCTGACCCGAATCATTGAACTTCTTTTGAAAACGATCGCGAATGTACTCCGTGCGCCACTTGTCCATGCAGATGAACGCAGGGGGCAGGGCGTCATTTTCAAAGCGCACCCAGATGAAGAACCAGTCGTTGCCATGGTCCTTGAGAAACGAGGTGTGAATGGTGCGACGCGTGAAATCGGAGTGGGGCACGGGATGGTCGAGCTTGTCGCTCAGGACGGCGCGATTTCTGATAGGCACGCGCTTGCCCTGGCGGTCAAAAACGATGACCTCGAATGGCGTCTCGTAGGTGCTCGCATCGTCGCAGTGAGTCGTGATGACGATATGCACGAGCTCGCTGTTTTGCGGCTCGTAGCCAAAATAGCAAATGCGATCAGGCTCGATATGAGAGATATCGCTGCGCGCATAGCGGTCGAAATTGCGAATGTCATTGACGCCAGGCGCCTTGCTCAGGGTATTGTACTTCGCGGTCAACGCGCTCGAGAGGTGTCGCACCTTCTGAGACTCCTCGTCAAGGACCGCACCTTGCGCATCGAGCACGCGTACGGTGACGGTCTGCTCGACGTAGAGCAAAGGCAGGATGAGCACGTACTCACCACGCGCGGCATCCTTGGCAGCGACGAGGGCGGGAACGGCGTCATCCCCCTGGCAATGCGACTCGGCAACAATCGACCCTCCTTGCGGGCAATCCGCAGTCAGAAGTATGTAGATCTTCCTATCGCCGCGCGTTATCGTTCCTAGCTTCATGTGAATAACCCCCGTCTGTGTAATTGCGAGAAGTATAATACACACGCCCTGTATGCGCCGAGTTGGGAGCCACCGTGAGCACTTCGCCCTATCCGCAGGACTCGCTTCAACGATTGCAAGCCATTGAGCGCGACATCGTCGCCGTCATCGACAAGATCTGCCGGGAAAACGACATCGAGTACTTCATCGATGGCGGCACCTGCTTGGGCGCCGTGCGCCATGGAGGCTTCATTCCCTGGGACGATGATGTCGATCTCGGGATGCCCAAGGCCGATTACGACCGTTTCTGCGCCATCGCGCCGGAACTCCTACCCGCCGGCTATTCGCTCCACACGTCCACGAACACGCGCGGATTTTCCGGACTTTGGGCCAAGGTCTTCAAGGACGGCACGCGTTTCATCGATGACAATTCCCGCGAGGCGGGGTGCGAACAGGGCGTCTTCGTGGACATCTTTCCCTATTGCCAGCTCGATGCAGACCCAAAGATTGCGCAGAAGCAATGCGAGAAGGCTCGCGTTGCCCAGCTCAAGTCATATCTCAGGCACTTCTCGCGGCCCAAGCTGCCGCCGTCTACTCCGCTAAAGCCAATCGTCGAGCTCGGTTGCAAGTTCGTGCACGCCACCGTCGCGCGCAGCTGGAAGCAAGAGGATTTGCAGGATACATTCGACCACGCCTTCGACACGGACAATCCCGCGCAGCGCTGGACAGATGCCGCATATCCCAACTGGGGATCATTTGACACCGAGGTGCTCTTTCCCGCGACGGACATCGACTTCGACGGGCTCACGCTGCGTGCACCCCATGATAGTGACGCCTTTCTCAAGACACTTTATGGTGACTACATGCAGTTACCTCCCGAGGAGGAGCGTTACACGCACGCACCTGTCATCCTCGACTTAGGCGACGGCATCGACCTTATGAAGGCATAACGAAACACTGCACGTCCATGGAGCGGCCGCAGGCTGCCGCCTGTCATCTCGACTGGAGCGGTCGCAGGCTGCCGCCTGTCATCTCGACTGGAGCGGCCGCGAGGCCGCGGAATGGAGAGATCTCGTGACGAGATTTCTCGACTCCGCTTCGCTTCGCTCGAAATGACAACAGAAATGCGACCGCCTCTTCGCTCGGAATGACAAAACATTGTCATCCGATGTTCTTAGCTAATCTGGTCGAAGGCCATCTCGAGTGCATCGACGGTCTTGTCCCAACAACATTCGGCAGCAACAAAAGCGCTCAGGCCTTCTCCTGAAGCACGTTGCGCCGTCGCCTCGCGAATAGCCTGTGCAACGTCTGCGGGCTCACGGCTCTCGAGCATGACACCGTAGCGCACCGGGTCAAAACCCATCACCTCATCTGTGCCCCCCACATGCGGCATGACGGGGATGCAACCCTGGGCAGCTGCTTCCAGAAGCGAGGTGCAGAATCCCTCCGAACGCGTGGGCAGGCAGAAAACATCCGCATCTCGCAGGAGAGCGGAGAGATCGGGCTGGTCAAGCTTGCCAAGCAAGGCAACGTTGTCAAAACCTTGGCATGCAATCTGCTCGCGTTGGCTACCATCGCCCGCCAATGCACATACGAACCCATCGCCAAGCAACGTTGCCGCCTGCGCAAACGGAAGTGCCCCTTTCTCGGGTTCGAGACGCCCGACAAAGGCGACGAGCGTCTTGTCATGCGCATGCAGCTCGTCACGAAAGTCCCGTTCTGATGCAGCATCTTTGAATTGCTCGACATCGATGGCGTTGGGAATAACGGCCGTGGTCTCTATGCCAAAGTGCGTTAGCCACCTCCTACTTGCCTGCGAAATACCCGCGAAGGCAGGCCCGAGGTGCCGCATGCGCCTGGTTACAGCATGCTCATAGCGTTCGACAAACCAATCGACAATACCGCCACCAAAGGTCAGATGCGCGGAGCCGTGGTCAAGCACGATGGCAGGAACGCCAATGCGCTTTGCGAAACGCGCCCCCTCAAGGGAATGCTGGTAGAAACGCGTATTGACGAGCACGCGATCGATACCACGAGTGGCAAGCTCGTCAAGCATGTGCTGATAATCGGCGTTCTTGCGCGAGATGGGCAAGCGGCCATCCAAAAGCGGCCTGCATGGCAGACGATGCACTTCAACGCCATCATCTTGCACCTCGTACGCAGACGTATTCGCAGAGAGCTGCGAGGTCACGACGAAGACGCGGTTTCCTTGCATAGCAAGCTCGTGGGCAAGGCGCTGGGTAAACGACTCGACACCACCCGCGTGTGGCGCATACTGCGCCGAGAAGATCGCATATGCATGAGCTGGAGATGACACGGTCTCCCCATCAGTCATCGTCATGCTCACCCAGATGCCTTCGCTCATAATGGTCTAGCCTGTCGATGGCTATCTGCTGGGTGAGTTCCTTCACGCGATTCTCGAGTTGGGATATGCGCCGGTTCGAGAAAAAGTCGCGGAGAATCAATATGAAAATGAAGAAGAGGAAGACGAAGTTGACCGGTGATTGAAAGCCAATGGCGTCTGACAGAAGCGAGGGAATCTGGGGAAATATGCTCATCAGGACAATGAGCAGGGAAAACGCCACCCAGAACATGGCATCCTCGATACTCATCTTGGACTTCTTGATGCTATGCAGCAAAAAGGCCATGAGGCCAATGGCGGCGACGATCAGTATGATTCGCAGGGCAATCGAGAACATCACATCACCTTATCTGAAGAACTGTATGAGAAGAACGGACAACGCCATACGCGCCATATAGGACGTGGACGTCCTGAAATTCAGGTAGCTCTCCCCCGCAATGCGCTCGTCCATGGAGACTTGGACCTCGGCAACGCGAGCGCCTTTCTTCCTGATGAGATAGGCAAGGGTGTCGGGCTCGGGTCCGAGGTTAGGCCCATAGGCCAGCTCTCTTATCATGCGACGGTTATAGGCGCGCATGCCCGAAGTCGGGTCACTGATTTTCATGCCCGTCGTGAGTTTAATCATCGCCTCGATAAGGTTATTGCCGAACATGCGCATGCTCTTGGGCTTGGGAGCATCCACGAAGCGCGAACCAATCACGATGTCGTTGTCGGCCAAAGCGGCGACCATGGGAGCAACGTACTCGGGGCGGTGCTGACCGTCGGCGTCAAACTGAATCGCGCAGTCATAGCCATGTTTATCCGCATACTTGAGGCCAGCCTGAAAAGCACCGGCAAGACCAAGGTTGATGGGAAGGTCAAGAAAGCGAAAATCATGCTCACGACAGATGTTTGCCGTACCGTCCTTCGATCCGTCATTCACAACGACATAGTCATACTGGGGATAGTCGGACTCGAGCGTGCCGACAACACGTGCAATGTTATCTTCCTCGTTGTAAGCGGGAATTATGAGCAAGACCTTTGAATGCACGTGAACCCATTTCTCGTCTTAGAACACCCGGGTAACGCCACGGAGCGCAAGCGTCAAAACACTAAGTAGCAAATTACCCTGTCAGCGCTCTAAAAGCAATATAGGCCAAATACATGAAACTGATTCCTGAAAGCGTCATCACGAGTGGCATGGCTAGACGCGCCTTAACTTGGATGCATTTTGAACGCAACGCAAGCAGCAGCAAGATGATGACGGGAATGAGATAACGACCCTGCACGCCTTGAATAACCGTATCGGTGTTTAAGGTCCAGTCAATCGCCAGCGCGAGCATGGTAGCCAGCAAAGTGATGACAAACAGAAGCACACAGACGATACGCTGCGAAACCGGCAGGCATTCGTCATCGTCTTCGGCGCGGACGCTCGAAGCAAACAGGAGGAAGACGAGGAAATACGATGCCCACATGGGAAGCGCGACGCGCCCCTCGAGCCATCCGGGCACGCCGCCCACGAGCTCGGGCAGGTAATTACTCGTATTGACGAGCAAGGTGTTGGCAAAGAGCAAGTAAGTCGCCCTTGGATCGCTCAGCAAGCCGCCGAGCGTATAGCATTCCGCGCCCTCGTACTCGGGAGACTTGCCCCCCGTACTTCCACCTGACAGATAGGGAAGCAGCGCCGCAAAACGCGATGCGATCATGAAAAGAATCGGGAGGCCAAGCACGCAGAGCTTAAACATGACACACGATGCCCGCGAGTTAAAGCGACGTGCAGGCACAAAGAGCACGAGGAAATTGATGGTCATGTACACGACCTTGCAGGGAGCCAGGATCGTTGCCACCGCAACGGTTCCTATGCACAGGCCCTTCGAGACCTTCTCCTCCCCTCCCCGCATCGCTCTGAGTAGCAAGGCCGTAAGGAGAAACGCCATGCCAATAATGGGCCCATCATATGAATACGATCCGAGAATATGCAAGGTCATGGGCATAAGCGATGCTGCCATGAACATATTCTTGCCAATGGGTGTGAGCCTCACGGCAAGGATGATGAGTATCGCCGCATAGAGCATGTTGAACAGGCGCCCGAGGAAGAACATGGGCACCGCACCGAGCCCAATGAGCTTCGCGAACATGATGCCAAGTGCTGCTGGAATCTTGAGTTGGGGAAGCGGCAAGTTCGTTACAACGCCAACGGGGTCATCATCATAGAGCTTGCTATGGGTGAGCCAGTATTCATGAACAGGCGAGTTATCCGAGCTGAAGACCTCGAGTTCGTCATTCGTGACCCTCCAATGCTCCGCTGTGATGAGCTTGTTTACCACCTTCTCATCGTGGATCAGCTCCGCATCGCTCGCACGCATGAGGTCTGCATCTTGGAAGGCCAGAATATTCGAGTACGCATAGGTCGTCCTGAAGTGGTAGATACCATCGGGCACGGAGCCGGGCGGAAAAAAGAGCGAGAACGCCACGCCGCAGATAATGAGCACAACGGGAAAGACCTTGCGACATACTGCATCAACTGTCTGGGGAAGCACCCGACGCCATGCCCAAAGGCCAATGACGACAAGAACGGCCAAGAGCGTGCAGACGATAATCCGCGCGGAATGCACGTAGAGGTAAAAAGTGCCGCCCTGAACAAGAAAAGCAACGAGAAGGACGAGCGCAAGGGCATCGAACTTTCCAAAGCCTTTTTCGGTCACAAATCGCTTTATCTCGTGCGCACCTCGCATGCCCATCCAGCGTTCCTATTCCATTCCATCTAAAGCTGTTATCTCGTACAGGCGCATGTCGCCTTCGCTCAGGACCGGCCTGAAGCCGGGTGTATCGTCCATTATAGCCGTCAATCCCGTCCAGAGGGTTCCGTCATAAGATGGCGGCTTGGGCTGGTTCCTAAAGGTTTTGCCCTGGTCGAGGAGAAGCACGTAATGTGCTCCAACCTTTTCGAAAGCGTCGCGCACTCTCGTATTCGTCGATGCCCACGCACCATATTTGCGAATAATCTTGCTCTCACGCGATTCAACCGGACGTGAGCCGGACCTTGAATCGCGCCCACCATCATAGAAACGATAATCGCGATAATACGTGCGCAGCCCGTCCGTCGCATAGGCAAAGATCGAGCCATCATCGGGCATGTTGAGGATGAGCTCTCCCTCGGGGACAATGCGCGCGACCTCGTCGAGGAAGGCTTCCTCCTCTTCGTCAAGCTTGATGTGATGACTGGGAATCTCGTTATGGTTGGCACCGTAGTACTCTTCCTGAATCTTGCCGAGAGCAGTCTCGACTTTGATATCTCCAATGGAGAACGTCGGAAGATAGAGCACGATGCAAAGCAACGCCAAAAGAACGCCTATGCAAAACCGCTTGGCTCCCGTACCCGCCGGAATGTGGTCATACACCCAACGCACGATCCAGGAGAGGCCGAGCGTTGCCAAAGGTATGCCCACCAAGGCGAGGCAGGCGACAATGCGATACGAATCCGCATACCAAAATCCGGCGAAGAAGTGCCGTGCGAAACCACCGTTCGAAACACATATGACATAGATCACGCAGAAGATAAGATAGGCAACGGTAATCCATAGATACTCGCGATGACGCAACGTGTAGATGATGCCAACAATCACAAGGATCGCGAGCGGATACTGCGGCGCAAACCACCCGAACGCCATCGTGATGATGTTCCAGATTCCCTGGTCAACCGTATTCGTCGGGACCCACTCCCCATTGAAGACGAGCGAGTGCATGAAGGGCGCAAACACGAGCCCCGTCCATACGACGAGCACGAAGACGGCAAAGACAACGGCACAGGTTTTGTTGGGAAGCGCGCGCTTGCCAAGATGCACGGGACCATCATGCGACCATAGACGATACACGCAATACGGAGCAAGAAAGATAATGCAGAAGAATATGGAGCTCGTCTGCGCGACGACGAGCACGAGCGTGCCCAGAAGAAAGGCGAAGATATCGACGGCCTTAAGCGCATGCTTCACGAGCGAATCGACGATGCGCACGAACAGCGCGGCAACCATGGGGATAAGGGCAAAGCCAAACGCATTTGCGTATAGGGGACCCCAGTAGAGGATGAGCCAGGGAAACCCGATAAAGGCTAGCGCGCAGATTGCCCCGAGGCGCACGGCGCCACGATCTTGCAAGATAGTCGCAAGCAAGAGCATGACGCCTGCCGGGAACAGCACACCCGCAACCACGTAGTTCACGGCATTGAGGGCGACGGCAACGGGGCAGGCAAGCACATTCACGATGAGCGCGCACATGAGATGCCAGAGCGCCGGATAAAAGCCAGCGCCCGGCAGCGGTGCGATAGCCTGGTCTTCCGGCGTCATATATTTGGAGACATCCAGAACGGACCATACGCCCGAATCGGCAAAGGCCCGAATCGTCTCCATATGAAAGGCGTTGTCGTATTCCTGCGAGAAGGCATCGGGCGAACCCAGAGGCGTGACGTATATGTACACGCCGATGACGAGACCGGCAACGACATAGAGGCCGAACGTCTTCCAGTCAAGGACGCTCACATGGTCGTCAGAATCGCCTTCCCCACGCTTGCGTGCAATGCGAACGACGAAAGGAACGGCACAGATTACGAGCACGGGAAGCGCAACGCTTGCCCACGAGCAGAAGATGCCGAATTTGGGCAAGACGATGCCAAGAACGCAGTAGCCCGCAACGCTTGCGAGCGGGGCAACGAGCAACGAGCGCAATCGGCTCATGCCCAACCCTGAGAAGAGCAAAAAGCCCGGCAAATAAAACGCGAGCGCGCATACAAGAACGGCTATGCAGAAGGTCAACCACACGAAGCGGCTCCCCTATCGCCCAAGCTTGAAGTTCGGATCTACCTGACTGCAGGCAGGATTGTAGACGGGATCACCACAGGCAAAGTACTGCGGCCAACGCTGACGCATGATGCCAGCCTCAAGCTCGGTTTGGATGGCGCGCTGCTCGTTGACGCGGTCGCGTCCCCGCGAAGCGAACTCGAGATGATAGAGCTCGGCATAGGGCGTGAAGACGCAGCGCAGCCCTCGCTCACGTAGCTTCCAGCAAAAATCGACATCGTTGTAGGTCACGGCGAGTTCCTCGGTAAAGCCGCCAACAGCATCGAAGTCATCGCGCCGCACCATCAGGCAGGCGCCGAGCACGGCCGAGTATTCGCGCGGATGCGCAAGACTGCCCAGATAGCCCTGGTCGTACTCCGGTGCACGATTCTGATTCATGAAGCCCAGACAGCCGCTCGTCATGAGCGCAATGCCCGCATTCTGCACAAGACCGTCCGGATAACGCAACATCGGGCCCACAACGCCCACCTCCGGGCGCTCGAAATATCCTGCCATGATATCGAGGAAACCGTCGGTGATTGCCTTCGTGTCATTGTTGAGGATGAGCACAAGCTCGCCGCTCGACTGGCTCACGCCATAATTGACGATCTTGGAGAAGTTGAATGCACCCTCGTACGTGACGACCTTCACACGTGCGTCACGCTTCGTAACCTCTTCATAGAACGCGAAGGTCTCGGGTTGCGTGCTGTTGTTCTCGACAAGAATAATCTCGAAGGTGTCATAGCCCGCCTTCTCCAAAATAGAGCTGACGCAATCATTGAGCATGGAAGCGTGATCTTTCGTCGGAATGATGATGCTCACGAGCTTTTGGGGTTCAGACGTCTCGTAGATGATCCTGTTATAGGCATCGTCCCGTGTGATGTGCGCGCTTACGTTTCGAGCATGCAGGTGCTCTGCAAGCAGTCCCGGATCACCCTCGAGTGTTCGTAAATCGCCTTTTCGCTCACGTCGATGACATAGGACCCGTGGCGCATGGACAATGGTGCCTTGTCGAACGCACAGTTCGAGCGATGCTGCATATATCAGCTGCTCGGCAGTTTTGATGTTCGCCAGGGCGAGCTCGCCAAAAGCGTCCGCTCGCAACAATGCACATGAACCGATATAGTTTCCCGCGTAAAGCGCATCAATGTCGATATCAGGCTTGAGGCGAGGGTTTCGATAGGCCGCAAGGGCCCTATCGACTTGATCATCATCTGCATATGCCAGCAATGCGTCGCCATCTTCACGCAGGCAAAGCACAAGCTCATAGAGCGCATTGGGTTCAAGAATGTCGTGCTGGTCCATAACGAGCAGGCAGTCCGTCCCTAGCAGACCCATTGCTTGGTCTGCGTCTTGGACGACCTCGACCAACCTGTAATCCTGCAGCGCCGAACGCATACGCGTCTTTGCCCGCTTTGCGCCCGCGCCCATAAGGCAGATGCCTTGCACGGAAACGCTTTGGTCTCTAAGGGCAGCCAAGCTCTGCGCGAGTGCCGACGCATCGATTCTGTCAATGTCCATGAGCACGCCAACCGACCAATCGCGACTTGTGGCACGCTGCGCGGACAACTGGAATGCCTGGGCGCGATGACGCAAGAGCCAGTGCGGATAGGTGGGGTCAGCGTCTGCGCTCGCCATCCGTTCTCGAGTCCTGCGAGCCTCCTCTACACGCATGGGGGCATCGACAACGAGCAGACCCGGCCGACAACCCGGTTCGCGAGAATCCTGCGCGAAAACGAAAGACCCCGGATCGTCACAGGCCACACGCATTGACAGGGAAACATGGCGCTTCCCATCGTTTCCCAAGCCATCCTCCATAACGATAACCTGGGAACACGATCCTTGCGCGAGCATGAAATCGGTATCAACCACATCATTGAGACGAGCATAGGGGAAGATGATATCGAGGCGCATAACCTGCTCATCAGTCGATGCGGAAAAGACGTCAACGAGCTCTATCAGAATACCGGTGCTCCAATAGAGCTGATCGATATCGCGCATGCGCATGGCAAGGGATTTCTTGATGCGGTAGGCAAGGCGTGACTGCCACTTCATGTCCCCGTAGCTAAATTGATAGTCGTAGATTTGTCGCCCTGTAGCTCTATCGATTACCGTAACTCGCTGATCTTCATCCGTTTTGTGGGGAAAGACCGCAACCCAACGTCTGGGCTCGACGCCCAAGACTTCTTCGAGCGGGTAGACGGGAACGGGGAACTCGAGCCCACCGCAGGAAAAGACTGCTCCCAAAGCGATGCGAGGGCTATCTTCATCCAGCTCGAATGCCAGATAGCAGTACAAATCCCCCCGGCACATCGCGAGTGGTTTATCTGTCAATGCAAGCCCCTTAATACATCCCGTACCAAACATGCGAATCATACCAGTATAGGGTGAACGGTCATGGTTTGTGAATTTTAAGTTGGATTCTCCGTAGCCTGCAAACTGCGGCGTTACACTTGCCATCACTCTGAAAACTATCTACGAACGGCACATTTCAGGGGTGAACGAAAACATGAAGACACTATCCACGAAACCCTTCGCACGCATCGCCATTGCCGCGTTCTTCTGCACCATGCTTTTTGGTACGGGAATCGCGTTTGCAGACGAGCAGGTTGCGGCCACCAGCTTGCCGACAACGGACACCATCGCTGTCCAAGAGGATGAATCCGCCACCTCAATCGATGCACAGACCGAAGACGCTCCCGCCATCACGGTCGAGCGTCATCTCGAAGATGCAGCTGACCCCATCGGCATCGAAAGCGAGCCCGTCGAAGAGCCCCTGCTTGCCGCAGGCACGCTCGAGACCGTCGACATGCACCGCCTCTACAACCCCAACTCCGGCGAGCACTTCTACACGGGCAGCTGGGAGGAGCGCGCGAATCTCGTGGAAATCGGCTGGCAATACGAGGGCGTTGGTTGGGTTGCTCCCGACTTCTCGCGCTCGCCCGTCTTCCGCCTCTACAATCCCAATGCGGGCGACCACCACTACACGCTGTCCGCTTTCGAGCGTGACGAACTTGTCGATGCAGGTTGGAACGACGAGGGCATCGGCTGGTATTCGGATGACACCCAACGCATCGCCGTGCTGCGTCAGTACAATCCCAACGCCAAGACAGGCTCGCACAACTTCACCACTTCGCAAGATGAAGACGAGGCTCTGGTCGATGCAGGCTGGGAAGCCGAGGGCGTGGGCTGGTACGCCGTTTCCGAGGGAAACACCGCGGTGGCAGCCAGCTACATTTACCTTGACGCTGGCCATGGCAAGGGCAGCTCCACAAAGGACGTCTACGATTCCGGCGCATGCGGCAACGGATACGAGGAGGCAAAGCTCACCTCCGAGCTCGTGACTCTCACCGCAAAATACGCCCGCGAGCTTTACGGTCTCAAGGTCTACTCCAACGTGGGCACGAACGTCGAGTACTGGAATCGCCAGGAGGATGCGCTCGATCGCGGATGCACCTCGCTTGTCTCCATTCACTTCAACGCAAGCGATAGCGGCGGCACCGGTTGCGAGAGCTACATCCACAGCAGGAATGCGGCACCTGGCGCGACCAAGCTGCAATCCATCATGCACGAGTCCCTCTTGAACGGCATGGGTCTGCGCGACCGCGGCAAGAAGAGCGCAGCGCTCGCCGTCTGCAGCGGCAAGGGCACGAACATCCCCGGTACCCTGCTTGAGATCTGCTTCATCGACAATTCCTATGACATGAAGAAGTACCAGGAGCGCAAGGATACCGTCGCCCGCGAGCTTGCCGCCGGCCTGTACGAGGCCGCCAAGGATGGCTTCTAGGCCCCACGGGCACGCCGAGGAAAGTGAGCTGACATGAAACGATTTCGCACCACGCTCGTCATCACGATTTGCTGCATGGGCATTTTCGCGCTCGCCCTCATGGTGTGCGGCTGCATGCAGAGCAGCACGACCCCGTCGGGTAATAGCGCCACCACCAGCTCATCGGCGATCTCGAGTAGTAGCTCGAGCTCAGCTGTCGCCAGCTCGGACCTCCCTGTCATCGGTGCCGGCGATACGACCGTGCAGGTGAAGAACGAGACGGGCAGTGACATCATCGGCCTGCGCATCAAACCGGCAGGTGACACGAGCTATACGGCAGAGAACAGCTTTGACGGATTCGTCTTCGAGAACGGCAGCAGCGTCGACCTCTCGTTCACGAAACAGTCAGGCGTCCAGAGCTATGACGTCTTGTTGCTCACCGCAGAGGACAGCAAGATCGCCGTACGTGATATCGACCTCGTGGGCACCAAGGACATTGTGCTCCACTTCGAAGAGGGCATCGGATTCATCACCTACACGGATGCCGCAACTGGCGAGTCCTTCGACAACCGCGCCGAGGCCATAGATGCCGAGGAAGATGCGCCCGCCGTTCCCCATGACCTGGAGACCCAGAAAGGCTAGTGCCGCTCCCGAACAGCTGCGTGCTACTCGCTCGATGGTTACCAAACGGTTCTGGCGCAACATAGGCAGCGCGTTAGAATGGCTTCACATCGATTGAAACGCGAGGATTCCCATGCGCTTGAAGCTGTTTTCGGCGGCCTTTGCCGCCGCTCTTGTTCTCATTACAGCCCCTGCTTATGCCGATGTCATTGGTGCCGACCAAGACGTGTCCGCACCGGACAACGAAATTACGCTCGCGGCATATAGCGAACCCGCAACTGAAACAGCCAGCAATGAGGTGGCGGACGATGCGGCTGCCATAAATTCGAACGACAAAGACGATGGCAAGGTAATGGCAAAATCCAGTGGCCCCGCAAAGGATGCGCCCGGAATCGTTGAGGGCAACCAGGCGGAAACAAGCACGACCGAGACGGTGACCGAGACCGTCACCATCGACAAGCATGACATGCATCGCCTGTACAACCCCAACTCAGGCGAGCACTTCTACACCGCCAGCGAAGTCGAGCGTGACCATTTGATAGGCGTGGGATGGAGCTATGAGGGTATCGGTTGGATGGCGCCCGCTACGAGCGATGAACCCGTCTTCCGCCTCTACAATCCCAACGCAGGCGATCACCACTACACGCTTTCTGCCTACGAGCGTGATTACCTTGTAGGCGTCGGCTGGAATGACGAGGGCATTGGCTGGTACTCCGCCTTAGGCTCCGAAGGTATTCCCGTTCACCGGCAATACAACCCCAACGCCATTGCTGGCGCCCACAACTTCACGACGAGCGACCACGAGAACGCATCGCTCATCAGCGCGGGTTGGACCGGGGAGGGCGTCGCCTGGTACGCGCTTGCATCCGACACAAAGACCGTCGAGACGACAAAACACGATGTAATCGAGAAGGCCCCGTATATCACCGCAACCTTCACAGCTGCTGACGGAAGCGTCCCCGAAACGATCGTCTCGTACGCCAAGGGCAAGGAGACCTATCTCTTCCTCCCCTCCTATGCGCCTCTCGACAACCTCTATTTGAACGCCTATATGAGCAAGACCGAGCAGGTCAACCTGTACCTTGGCAACGACGACTTCTCCATCATCAATCCCGAACACGGAATCAACCTGCTGAACCTGGGACCAGGCAAGAATGCTGACGGCTCGCTTTCGTTCAAGTTCAAGACCAGCAATACCGCAACACCCTTCGCGCTTACGGTCATGCGCTCCGAAAACGTTCCCGCAATCTACATCAACAGCAATGACATCTCCTCGCAGGGCCGTGACTTCATCGAAGCAAGCCCGGACCACAGCGCCAAGGCCAACGTCGCCGTGCACATGGTCGATTCCGATGGCAGCGTCATCTACGACAAGGATGCCTTCGGCAACAAGAAGACGCTTTCCTCCATCAAGGGACGCGGCAACTCCACCTGGGGTAACGGCGTCAAGAAGCCGTATCAGATTTCGCTTAGCACCAAGGCAGACCTCATCGGCACGGACGCTCCCGCCAAGAAATGGATTCTCCTGGCCAATAGCGCCGACGCGACCCTGCTGCACAGCAGCATCGCCTTTAACCTCGCCGCCGAGCTTGGCCTGGCGACGGTCGACGTACGTCCCATCGATCTCTACTACGACGGCGAGTACCGCGGCAGCTACCTCCTTGCCGAGAAGATCGAAATCAAGCCCGGTCGCGTGGACATCTTCGACTTGGAAGAGGCCATAGAGAACGCCAACCTCGGCACCGACCTTGACGTGCTGCCCACCAAGACGGCAACGAACAAGTATGGCAACGAGTTCCAATACGTCGTGGGCGTCAAGGATCCCTCCAACATCGAGGGAGGCTATTTGCTCGAGCTTGACAATGGTTACTATGCTGCGGAGAAATGCTGGTTCACGGCCATCTGGCCCGGAGATGGAGCCGTCACTCACTTCGTGCTCAAAAGCCCGGAATACGCGTCGAAAAACGCCGTCGCCTTCATCAGCGAGGCAATCCAGGAGGCACTCGACAACCTCTATGCCGACAAGCTTGCCGATGGCTCTGCGCTCTCCGACGGCAGCTTTGCCTTCGGTCTTGATTCCTTCGCAAAGATGTACCTGCTCGAGGAATTCCTCAAGAACAACGATACCTACACGAGCTCGACCTATTTCTACTTGGATAAGGACAGCAAGGTCGTGCAATCCGGCCCGGTATGGGACTTCGACGCGGGTATGGGCACGCGCATCGACGCGCACGACTCCATCCAGAGCAGCTACTGGGGTTACTACCTCACCTTGCATAACACCATCATGAGCAACCAGGTCAAGAAGCGCATTCAGGAGCTATACGAAGACACGTTCCGCGATCTTGTGCAGAAGGTCGTGCTTGGCGACGTAAACGCAGTGGGTCCGGCAGGCAAGCTCCATTCCATAAGCAGCTACGCCAAGACCATTGCCGCCTCACAGCGCATGAACGAAATTCCCTTCGGCGTCACCTCGTTCACCTTCCAGGCTGAGCCTTTCGAGACGTGGGAACTCAACGTCGAGTTCTGTCAAAAGTGGCTCGGATGGCGTTTGGATTGGTTTGACGAGAACGTCAGGTTACTTGGTAGCGCAACCCTTGGTCAGCAGGCGCGCACGACCCGTTGGTACAACGGGTTCGATTATGGCTACGTGTTCGATTACCAATACTATCTCGAGCAAAACCCCGAGCTCAGAAAGCTCGGAATCACCACTTCGGGCAGGGCATTGGAGCATTTTGCCACGATTGGCATACATGACGAGAAGTACAGCGGAAAAACGGCGCGCAACTTTGACGTGCAGGCCTACAGAGAGAAGAACCCCGAACTTGCGGAAAGATTTGGCGACGACCTTGCCGCCTATTACAAGCATTACTGCACGGAAGGGTTCAAGAAAGGCCTTGTCTGCTGGTAATAGTGCTTGGGACGGGTGTGACAGTGGGGACGGGGGTTCTGTCACGCGAACCCAGCGTGACAGAACCCCCGTCCCCACTGTCACACCCGTCACCCCGTCCCCCAGCGCCTACTCGCCAGGTACAGTCGAGCGCTTTTTCGCGTCAAGCAGCATGCATCCGAGGAAAAACAGTATCGACATGCCATAAGCGAGCATGATGGCGAAGCTCACGCCGTTCATCTCGAACGCGTGAATCATGGGGTACATGCTCACGAGAACAAGCGCGAACGAGATGGCGTAGCCGGCAAGATTCTCCCGATTGCGGCGCATCGTGATGAGCACGTCACCCAAAAACCAGACGTAGGCGGTCATGACCGTGCAAAGCACGAGCGGCACGATCAGGTACGCGTAGGGCGCGATGCTCGAGCCAAAGATGAGCACGAGCACAGGCTCGCCCACGAGCGCGAAGAGCAATCCGAAGGCAAGCGCAAGCGCGAAGATGGCTAACGAGACCTTGAAGACGAGCCTGAGGAAACCACGCATGTCACCCGCCTTGAGATACTCGGCGAAACGCGTCAGGAGGGGTGCGTAAATGTATTGCGCACACATCTGCACGATGAGCACGGGCGCGGCCACCGACGAATAGATGCCGAGAAACCACTCCCCCATCACGTCATTGAGCGCCTGACGCGGCACAGCAGGGACAGCCCAACAGAAGAAGGACGCGACGACAAGCGGTAGGCATTTCACGAAAAGCGAGCGTATCGCCGTGGCATCGAAGGCAGGCTTGAGGGGCTTGCGCGTGACCTTCATGAAGGCCGTGCCGTCGAAGAGCGCGATGACGAGATAGGTGCTCACCGTCATGAGGATGAGCGCGATGTCGAGGGAGTTGAAGAGCACCATGCCCGCGATGAATGCGACGAGCAAGAGAATGCCACGCAGGATGAACGAGATGCCGATAACGTCCATGCGCGACTCACGTTGCTCCTCGCCATGCAGTACGTCCACGAACACGGGGCCGAGCGAGAAGAAGCCGTACAGGATGACCGTCAGCCATGCGCTAGCCGGGCAGGTCAAGAAGCAGTAGACGAACATGACGCCAATGGCCAGGGCAACCGTGATGATCCTGAAGCCAAGGTACTGCGCAAAGGTGAATTCCTCGTCCAGATCGGAGACTTGATAGGTGCGAATCTTGTAGTAGCCGATGGGCGAGAAGATGTTCGAAACGGCCATGCCAAGGGCAAGCAAACCCGCGGCATCATAGCCCGTTGACAAGCGCACGACGAGAACCGTGATCAGCCACTGCGCCGCCATGTAGACAAGCGAGCCCGCGGCGTTCCAAATCATGTTCGCGCGAATCGAGAGCGATTTGTCAGCACCTATGTTCATCGAGTGTATAGACTAGGGCTAGATGCCGTACCAGGCAATCCCCTCGTCAAGCCAACCGAGCGAGATGTTGTGGTCGAACTCGTACTTGCTTGCCGTGTAGTTATGGTTATTTGCGTAGGCATTGGGATTGTATTGACGATACAGCGGGATGCCCTTCGCGTCATCGGAGTACCAACCTACGCCCTCGTCATTCCAACCTTCCTTGACAAGCGCGTCGCGCTCGAAAGCGCTCAGGGTGTAGTGATGCTCGCCGCCGATTTCGTTGTAGAGGCGATACACGGGCGATTTGCTCGTCTTGGGCGAATTCCAGCCAACGCCCTCATAGGTCCAACCCGCGGAATCGAGGGTCTCGCGCTCGACGATGCTCGAAGTGTAGAAGTGCTCCCCGGAATTGGGGTTATACATGCGGAACATAGCGCGGGTGTTGGTGTCGGGAACGCTCCACCCTTTATAGAGGGGAAGAATGTAGTTGTAGGTGGGATCGAATCCAGCATGGGTATAGGCCTGGTCCATGAGCTTGGCGATCTGCTCGTGCCACGGCGTATCATTGGATGGCAGCGTGCAGTACTGGTGCCAGCAGGTGCCCTTGGCATCTGCCTGCGCATAATCCCACTTCATGGCATAAAGCGTGGGCTGCGCATATTGTTTGGCGTAAATGTAATGTTCGTAAATCCACTGAGCGCCCCCGAGTACAGCAGAAGTAGGCGTTGTCCAGCCTTGATTAACCGCCATGCTCAGGCCAGCGCTATCGGCAACACCATCGTAGGCACCTATGCCGAAGAAATTATAGTAGATGGTCCCCTGGTGATCCTGGCCCATGGCAAGAGTAGAGGTGCCCCAACCAGTCTCGAGAATCGCATGAGCCACGAGATACGCTGCGCTGATATGGTATGTCTGCTCTGCCTGAACAAAGGCCGAACCCATGCCGACAAGCTTGCCTTGACGTCCCTTGGCCGTCGAGAGAATGAAGGCATCAATTTGAGCAGCAGTTAGTCCAGAGGATGTCCTGAGATCTGCGAAAACGGTGAGATCGCAGTTGTTGGGATCAAGAGCAGCCTGAAAGCGAGCATAGGAATTACCATATTGGTCATTGGCCATGCACATCCGAATCATCTGATCCAAGGTAATGCCAAGGTTGACGATATTCGAACCGCCCTGAGCCTGGGCAATCATATCTCCATCGGCAAATCCGCTCTCACCTTGGGCATAGAGCACGTCATCGTCGACATGCTCGTATGCCCGCGGATCAGCGCGAAGCGGCCCTTCCACCCGCTCGGCAAATGCGCTTTGCACGAACAGGGCCGGAAGAGCCGCTATCAGAAGTGCTGTTACGAGCAGTAGGCGAATCGGTAGAAAGACGATGCTGCGTTTGGTCATGGTCGATGCCTTCCCGTCTAAATGTCTACTGCATCAAATATGGAATCGCCGGGTTACTTGTCGCTTTCGTCAGCGCCGCCCTCAGCAGCGGCGTACCAGGCAATGCCCTCATCCTGCCAGCCAAGCGAGATGTTGTGATCGAACTCGTACTGGCTCGTGGTGTAGTTGTGGTTGTTGGCATATGCGTTGGGGTTGTACTGACGCAGAACCTTGACGGTCTGGGCCTCGTCGGAGTACCAACCGATGCCCTCGTCGTTCCAGCCTTCCTTGACAAGCGCGTCACGCTCGACAGCGCTCATGGTGAAGTGATGCTCGCCCGCGTTGGGGTTGTACAGACGGAAGACCGGGGCATTGGACTTCTCGGGAGCGTACCAGCCGATGTCCTCGTTCTTCCAGCCGACCTCGATCAGATGGTCGCGCTCAACCGTGCTCGCGGTGTAGAAGTGCTCACCGGAGTTGGGGTTGTAGACGCGATACATGGCCTGATGCTCACCGATCTGGAACTGAGCGACCTTGGTACCCATGAAGTTGCCCGCGCCCTTGATGATGACCGTGGCGGTGCCGACCTGGTCATTGTCGACGTACTCAAGCGTGTAGTCGGTGTCCTCAACGAGCTTGGTGCCGTTGGCCATCGTGATGGTGACCTCGGGCTTGACAGGCTCGCCCATGAAGGTCACGTTCGAGACAGTGGCGGTCGTCGCCTTGTTGATGTCAGCCTGGGCAATGGTAATCTCGTAGTTCTGGTCAGTGGTTCCGCCACCCTTCCAGGTGTAGCCGTCCTTCAGCTTGACCGTGAACTTATAGGTGCCGGCATCGGTGGCCATGACGCCATCCTTGGTTACCTCAAGGCCGGTCTCGGGCTCAGGCTCGGTCTCGTCTTCGGCAGCCTGGGAGGTCGCAGGATCATCGCCCTCGCCACCCTGATCGGGGTTCTCGGGATCCTGGCCCTGGTCGGGGTTATCCGGCGTGTCCGGGGTGTCCGGGGTGTCCGGCGTGTCCGGATTATCCGGCGTTGCAGGCTCGTCGGGATCGGGGATGACGATCTCGTAGCCCTCATTCACGTCGAGAAGCTTCTGGGCTTCACCCGTGTAGGTCAAATTCTGCGCGGCCGTAGGAACGACAAGCTCGACAGGCTCAGTGGGCTCTTCGGTGTCATCGCCCTCATTATCGCCACCGGGAGTGCCGCCCTGATTCTCGTCGCCGCCAGGCTGCTCGGTCGCAGGAGGAGTGGTATCCCCCTCACCCTCGGCAGCAATTGCCTGCACGGGGACAAGCGCCATGACCAGCGCAAAGCACGCAAGCAGGCTTGCCAGGGTGGCAAGGATGTTCTTGCGCGAACTATGACTCTTTACCATTTCGTTCATGAATCACATCTCCTTCTTCCTGAACTTAACGTCCGCCCAATATAGCACATGGAGATAACGTCCTCGCCTCCTCCACAAAGACACAACGACCGGTTACCAAGCGGTAATCTCGCAATCATATGTCATGGCTACCATGCGCTTTCCCACTTACCATGCGCTAATACACTCATCCGGAAGCTTTTGCCGCACCATAAGCTCATCAGAAAATCGACACATAGGGCAATGTTCGTATCATCCGATGACGCGTATACAAAGTACGAGTGCTGCTCTTCGGCAGGCCTCACTTTCGCATGCCCGCCATGTGCCCGATCATCTTTATCGCACTCCGCTCACGCCCTCCCACCGCATCGACGAGAAGCCTCCTTCGACTGGGCTGCGTCACACATATCTGGGCTGCGTCACACATATATATGTGTGTGGCGGATATGGCAGTAATTTGCATATGGCGGTAACTTGCGCTTGTGGCACATCCTCCGCACGCCCATGCCGAGAACTTGCGTTTGGGGCACGCCCTGCATGTGTGCGTGTCGAGGATTTTCGTTTGGGGCATGTTTTATACGCTCACGTGACGGAAACTTTCGTTTGGGGCACTCCATGCGCACCACAAACGAACATCTTCGGCAAAACCGACCCGTTTTCACCCAAACTGGCACATCCTGTGTGCCCCAAACGCAAGTCCTCGCCATTCATCCTCCTGAAACGTGTCCCAAACGCAAACTATCGTCATCCACTCTCCCGAAATGTGCCCCAAACGCAAATCCCCGCCGCCTCCTCTTCCCCGAAATACAATCGGCATGTTTTTCCGAAACACGCTCGAACATATATGTAGCGACAAACCATCCTGTCCAAAATGCTTCGACCTACGCACTCGTAAGCCACAGGCCTCGTGGAGAGCCGCCTCCATCACCATCGTACACACGCAGCTTTGAACTCTTGCGCTTCGAGAAATCCCGAAAATGGTCTGAATCGACACGGAAAACGCTCCCATCTGACTCTTGTTTTGCTCAGATTCTCGGGGTGAATGACTCCGAAGGCCTCGCACTACCATATGCATCTCTTCAGGATTCGAAAGGGAGCTTTCCATGAGAGTCTACGTTGTTGGCAGTTCATCACTACATCTTTGGCGACGAGATATACGCGGACAATCGATATTGAAGAAAGAAGTATTCGACGCGCTGACCGACTGCCCCACATCGCCTAAGGAGCTTGCCTCTCTCAGATTCTCGGATTTCGAGTTTGGGAACGCGCCTGTTCGACTCATGGTCCCATCAAAAGAGCTCAGGATATCGAGGCGCCTATATAGATACAGCGTCCAGCCTCATGCACTTCCCGAGAACGCGTTTCATCAGCTTACGGATCACATATGCATAGCATCACCTGAGCTCTGCCTTCTCGAATCGGCAAACAAACTCTCGCTCCTCCGACTTATTGAGTTGTGCATGGAGCTATGCGGCAAGTACGCGTTGGTTCCCGAAACACAGCGAGGCTATATTTCAAGAAATTACCAGCTTGCCTCGACTGAATCCATCGACCGTTTCCTCCGAGGAATCTCTCATATTCACGGTGTAAAGAAGCTCCGCCGGGCGGTCCAATTCGTGTGCGATGGCTCTCGCTCCCCCATGGAAACACGCGAATACCTGCTCACTTGTCTTCCAAAAAGACTCGGAGGTTACGGTCTTCCTCCAGCCACGCTTAATGCTCGCATTAACCTGAACTCCGCCGAGAGGCGTGTGGCAAAGCGTCAATACCTCGAATGTGACGAATGCTGGCCCGACCAGCAAGTAATTGTCGAATATGATGGACATGACGATCATGAGTCGAGAGAAAACAGGGCCAGAGATGCAGCAAAGCGCAATATCCTGATTTCGCGAGGCTATGACGTGTTTACCGTTACCGGCAAGCAAATTTGTGATGTGCATGCATTCGACAAAGTAATTCGCGACATATCATGTCGAATTGGCTTTCGTCTCAAAGATTTCCCGACAGACTGGGAACAGCGACACTCCATTCTTCGCCAAGAGCTTTTCATGTCATTGTCAAAATACGAAGGCGAGCGATTCATGCAAACGCATCCCCATCTTCTCGAAGGAAGCGAGATGGCAAAGATTACGATGGTCGATGAGCACGTGCACCGACCATGTTACTGAGGCGCTTTTCCATTTGGGGCACGTTCTCAAGGCTGCTGCGGCGGGGATTTCCGTTTGGGGTGCGTTCTCGAGGCTGCGGCGGCGAGGACTTTCGTTTGGGGCGCACGAAATGTGCCCCAAACGGACATCCTTGGCACAATCGCCCAGTTTTGCCCTACGATGACATGCCTCATGTGCCACGAACGTGATTCTTCGTCAGCAATCCTCACGACTTGTGCCACGAACGTGAATCTTCGCCAGCAATCCTCTCACTTCGCACCACAATCGCACGTTTTCGGTATCGATGAAATCATGCAGTTCACCTGTTGTTTTGAAGCTGTAACGCGATTTCGCATGTCACGTACGTATACTTGCGAAAAGCCGGATTACGTTTTCCTTCTCACGGGAGGATGCAATGTCGACGAGAACCCGCAGCGCATATACAGCCCTATCATCTTCCCGCAAGATAGGCCGACTGTTCGCATCCTTCGCGCTCTCGCTCCTTCTTGCAACGACCCCTCTATTGGCATTTGCTGCGCCAAGGGCGGAAGGCCCGACTTCAACTAACGTTGAGGCTACGAGTAATGGGGAAGTCACTGCCCCCGCAAAAGTCATTACGGTGAGTAGCGCCCAAGAGGGGCAAGCTCCCCTTTCCGCAACTGTCACCTATGACGGTAATTTCGTGAAAGGTCAAAAAACGAGATTCACCTATAACGTGACGGGAAACACCAATCCTCTCATGTTTCGTCTTTACTCATTTTGCATTAAAAAAGACGGGGTCTGGAATGACGTCATCGACATCAGCAAATCGCCCTTTAACAAATATTCCTCTTCGAACTACTTCGAGGAATATCTCTACAGCGCTGGAACATATCGCCTCGATTTCAATGCTATGGAGTATGAGGACAACGGCGACGGAACAAAAAAGCTCAGCAATATTACTCGGTTTCAAATAGAGTTTTCCATTGCTGAATCCGGGGGATTCGAGACAATTGACGCGACCGTTTCAAAAGTTGCCAAGTAATGTCAGGAGGCCTGCACCGCCGCCGGTGATACAAGTGAGTACGCTCATGCTCTTTGGTTCAACGACTGGATCATAGATAACACGACATATGACAACTCATACACGTATATGGACGCTGAAGGCGTCTTTGGACGTGGTTTGGCTACTTGCGAGGGATATCACGAAGCCTATGCGATGCTGCTCAATAAAGTTGGGATAGAAACACGTCGCGTGGACAGTTTTGGCGATGCACATGTTTGGACCGGCGTAAAACTCGATGGTAAATGGTACAACGTAGACACTACGTGGAATGATTCCAGCTACGCCTCCTATAACGGCATTGACATGAGGCGCCTTTACTTTGCACTTCCCACCTCATTGATGCGTGCTGTCCATAAAGGATGGGACGGTGCCTATGCCATCTCATATAATTCGCGGGCTCCTTTTGATGCAGATTCTTATGAGGATAACTTCTTCATTCAATCGCGCGAAATATCCAAATTCACCAAGCCCTATGTTGAAGATGCCTCCGGCGCTTATAGCGTGAAAGCCCACCTTGCAGCACAAGAAACAAGCTTCTCACTATCATTACCTACGGAAAACATCTCCTGGCCATCCAATTTCAAGGAAATTATCTACGCACTCGTAGCCTATCAACTCGGCAAGGAGGACTGGGGCAATCCGAATGTTAAGCTTGCCGCCGAATATAGCAGCAATACCCTGAACTTCAGTGTTTCATACAGCAATACGGACCCTACACCCGATCCGCCGGTGTCCAAACAAGACATAGCAAATGCGACGATTTCCTCGATACCGGCGCAAACCTATACGGGCAAGGCAATCACGCCACAACCGGCAGTAACCCTGGGTGCGAAGAAACTCGTGGCAGGAACGGATTACACGATCACCTACGCTAACAACGTAAACGTGGGAACCGCCACCATCACCATCAAGGGAATGGGCAACTACACGGGCACGAAGACCGCAAGGTTCACCATCGTGAAAGCGCAGGACCCCACGCCCACGCCCACGCCCGATTCGAAACCTGATCCTACGCCTGACCCAACACCGACGCCAACCCCCCAACCCGACCCGACTCCGACACCCGATCCGACGCCGGAGCCCACGCCTACGCCAAACCCGGATCCAGCCACTCCCGAAATCGCAACAACGGTCATGCATCGCCTCTACAACCCCAACTCGGGTGAGCACTTCTACACCGCCAGCGAGGTCGAACGCGACCACCTCGTCGGCGTAGGCTGGAACTACGAAGGAGCGGGATGGACCGCCCCGACCCAATCCAGCACACCCGTATACCGGCTCTACAACGCCAACGCCGGCGACCATCACTACACCACGAGCGTCGTCGAGCGGGACTACCTGGTGAGCGTGGGCTGGAATGACGAGGGCATAGGGTGGTATTCTGACGACTCCCAACGCGTGCCCCTGTTCCGCCAGTACAATCCAAACGCAATCGCAGGGTCGCACAACTACACTACGAGCAAAGAGGAAACCGACATGCTCATCGGCATCGGATGGCATGACGAGGGAATCGGATGGTATGGAGTATGAGAAAAGCACAGCATAGCAAGAAGACCTCGAGGCGCCGCATCTGGGCACGCCTGGGAGCGATTTCCTCCACGTGCGTTGCGGCCATGCTCGTCTTTGCGTTGAGCTTCGGCACAACGATCACGGGCATGCCGGCGCATGACGCAACAGATATCGCTTCCTCATCCCAAAGCGCTGAGCAGGCCCTCGCGCCAGACGGCACCACAGCGGTATCGGATGGTGCCCCCACCAACGACACGAAGCCGGAGACAACCTACTACGCTTCCTTGCCTGAAGACGAGTACGCAGCGAACACCGTCATCGTCTCCATCGACGGTGCGCAGGACATCGAACGCATAGCATCGCAAGTCGATGCGCTTGACTCCACGGCAAACGTCTCGGTTGACGCAAGCGATGCCGAATTCGGCTTTGTCAAGCTCACCTATGAGGGCAGCGCCAGCTCCGGCGAGGTGGCAGATCTCCTGTATGCCCAGGGCGTCGAAGCCCAGCCCAACTTCAAGTACTATGCGCTTGCCTTGGACGATGAAGAAACCGATGCTGCCACGGTAGCCGATGCAGATTCCTCGCTGACGGCCCAGGCAACGAATCTCAACGACCCAAACTCGGGTGAGCAGTGGGGCCTCAACATCATCCGCGCATATGATGCCTGGGATATCGCGAAGGGAAGGGCCAATGCCAGCGCGCCGCGTCCCGTTGCCGTCGCGATCATCGATTCCGGCTGCATGGTCGACCATCCCGACCTCAAAAACAACATCGTCGGCGCCTACGATACGCGCACGGGCGGCACGAACGTTACCGACGACCAGAATCACGGCACGCCAGTCGCCGGCATTATCGCCGCAGAGGCGAATAACAACATCGGCGTTGCCGGCGTCTCGTACAACGCAGGACTCTACATTGTCAGGGCGTTGCACAAGCAGGGCAACGAGTTTGTCGCCGAATCGACCGACGTCCTCAAAGCCTACGAGAACGTCATCGCCAACAAGAAACTCGGAGACACCAAGATCCGCGTCGTGAACATGAGCCTGGGCAGCAAGCGCACGGGCAGCCTCGGCGAAAAGGACATGGCCGTCATGCGCAAAATCGACGAGGCATACACCACCCACGACATCCTCACCGTGAGTGCAGCGGGCAATCAAGACGGCACGCTTCCCTACCGTTGCTATCCGTGCGACTTCTCCGACAACGTGATCGGCGTCATAAACCTCGAGCGAAAAGATAACGGATCGATAGTTCGCAACGAGCAATCGAACTACAACACGCTCGGCGCCCAATCCAAGCAACTCTCGGCCCCGGGCACGAGGATCTACACCACCACAAACAACGGAGGCTACGGCACCAAGACCGGAACATCCATGGCCGCCCCCTGCGTATCGGGTGTCGCCGCGCTCGCCTTTGTCGCCAACCCCCAATTGAGCGCCGCCAGCGTCAAGAACATACTCTGTTCGGCTGCCGACGACATCAACACGCCCGGCTTCGACAGCTTCACCGGATACGGAAAAATCAACGCCTATAACGCCGTCCAGCTCGCCAAGGGCGTGGCAGACGTCACGGGTCCAGACTCGGTATACATAAACAGCTCGATCAGCCTGAACTGCCCCGCGGCAAGCGGCTGGACCTCGAGCGATCCTTCTATCGCTACAGTTACCAGCAGCGGACTTGTACGAGGACTCAAGGCGGGATACACGACCATCAGCGTGAAATCGGGAGACAAGACGCTCAAAAAGACCATCGCCGTCTACGATGGCAGAATCACGGGGCCCGGCACGATCCAGTCGAACTACATCGCCCAATACAAGGTCGACTGCAGCATCGACGGCACGTGGAGCTTCGAGCTTGGCGAAAACTCCGCCGATGCGACCATCACCGCAGATGGCAAGCTGACTGCCAAGCAGGTGGGCAAGGTAACCATCGTCGCCAAGCTCGACTCCAACCCAAAGATCAGCGTGCAGCTCCCCATAACCGTCCAACAGGGGCCCGTCACCGATGTCGAAGACGGGAATCCAGGAGCCCCCGGCACCAAGATCATGTTCCGCCTCTATAACCCCAATTCTGGCGAGCACTTCTACACCGCCAGCGTCGTGGAGCGCGACCACCTGATCAGCGTGGGTTGGAACGACGAGGGCACCGGCTGGACCGCTCCGGAAAACTCCAGCTCGCCGGTATACCGACTCTACAACGCCAATGCCGGTGACCACCACTACACGACGAGCGTCGTGGAGCGTGACCATCTCATCTCCGTGGGCTGGAACGACGAGGGCATCGGCTGGTACTCCGATGATGCGCAAGCCGTGCCGCTGTATCGCCAGTACAATCCCAATGCCATCGCGGGTTCGCACAACTACACCACGAGCACGGTGGAACGCGACCATCTGATCAGCGTCGGGTGGAACGACGAGGGTATCGGCTGGTACGGCATGTAGATTCCCGTCATTCCGAGCGGAGCGAACGCCCTCCCCTGTCATTTCGAGCGAAGCGAAGCGGAGTCGAGAAATCTCGCCATCTGGAGATCTCTCCATTACGCGGTCTGACGACCGCTCCAGTCGAGATGACAGGGGGAGGGCGGGCCTTCGGCCTTTGTGATGGGGCGCAGAGGCGTTGTCTCGTCGGCGGCACATTTTGCAGACCCTGTAGAGCGACTGTGAACTTTTTGTGCAAGAGAGTCGCATTAGCATCTATTGCACGCCGATAAACACGGAAAAGGTTACATTTGCCTGCCGTTTTCCCGCCAAATGTGACTCTCTTACTGCGGAAACACGACTTCCGGGGATATAATCGCACCATGAAAACCGGAGCTCACACCAACGGCACGAAGTCCCACGTGCGTAGCCGTTTACGCGCGGTTCTCTCCACATGCCTTGCAACGGTGCTTCTATGCGCGATAGGCGGTTTCTTTTTCATCAGGGAATCAGGGCCCCAACAGGAGCCTCCCGCAGCCACCGAAGCTGTCACGGCTGATGGCCACCAAGCATCCTCTGAAGACCAACCGCAACCACAGGAAACTCGCAGTGACGAGGATATCGCCCGCGATATCGAGCTCGGCTATGTCCACGATGAGCTCGTGCTCTCCTTCGAACCCGGCACGAGCGCCGACAGCATCAACAAAACGCTTGCTTCCTATGACTTTGCCGCAACAAAGGACGTCTCGGACCAGGATCTCGACAACGGCTTCGTCAAGGTCGCCCTCGTCGATGGCGCCACCGTGGAAGACTCCGTCGCGACTCTCAAAGCATCGGGATTAGCCGCCCAGCCCAACTACCTCTACGAAGTTGCCGAAGGTGATTTACCTGCGGAAGCAGAAGTAGGCGCGCTGCCGAACATCGAGCCCAACGCGGCCGTCACCATCAATGACCCCGACCGCGGAAACCAGTGGGCACTTGACTCCCTGGACGCCTACAAGGCCTGGGGCATCACCAAGGCAGGCGAGACCGCCGAGGGCACGGCCCGCGCAAACCGCGTTTCCGTCGCCGTCATCGACACGGGATGCACGATCGGGCATATCGACTTGAAGGACAACGTCCTTGCCTCCTACAACGCGAAAACCAACCAGACTGGTGCCGCCGCCGTCGCCGACACCAACAGCCACGGTACGCATGTGGCCGGAATCGTCTCTGCCAGAACGAATAACGGCGTTGGTGTTGCCGGCGTCTCATATAACGCCGGTCTCGTTATAATCAACGCCACCAACGGTGGTACGGGCGAGGACAGACATATGTTCGAGTCGACCACCTTGGCACAGGCGTATACCTGGCTCTTCCGGCAATCGACCGTGGACAGCTCCAAAACCAATGCCGAGTACTACAACGTCCGCGTCATCAACATGAGCCTTGGCGGCAAGCACAGCGCGAACTTCGTGGACGATGACATTCTGACGACGAAAATCAGGCAGGCCCGCAATGGCATCTGGGTCGACTCCAATCGCAACGAAACCCACCACGACAGCATTCTCACCGTCACGGCGGCCGGCAATGCGGGAACCGATGCACCAGTCCCCTTCGTCGACTATCCCGGCGATCACGAATCTTGCCTCACGGTCATCAACCTCGAGCAAACCTATGGATGGACCACCACGAATAACGTGGTCGGCCGTCATGCCGATTCGAACTATAACGTCGACAACACCCGCATCAAGAACATCAGCGCACCGGGCACGAAAATCCGCAGCACCCTGAATTCTGCCGGATCCTACGGGTCCAAGAACGGGACTTCCATGGCCGCGCCCTACGTTTCGGGTATCGCTTCCCTGTTCTTCACGGAAAACCCCGACCTCACCGCTGACCAGGTAGTCGACCTCATCTACGCTACGGCCACAGACATTGACGACCCCGGCTGGGACCGTGAGACCGGCTACGGCGAGATCAACGCCTACCATGCTCTCCAGGTCATCAGCGCCCAGCTCGGCGGCAGCGAGAACATCGAGTACAAGAACCGTCAGGCCGTCTCCATCGAGTATGGCGACGGAACGGGCTGGGAAACTTACGGCTCGACCGAGCAATGGGAATGGAGCATCGATAACTCCGACACCATCGAGATGACGGTCGATCCGGATACGCAGACCGTCTCGCTCGTAGGCCAGAAGCCGGGTTCTGCCACGGTTACCGCAACGTTCAAGGACATAGACGGCAATCCCGTGGAGGGCATCTCCATCAGCAAGACCTATACGGTCATGCCCCTCGACATTTCGAAAGCCACCGTGACGGTCCCCGGCGAGCATGCCTATACCGGCCATGAAGTCGAGCCCAAGCCCCTCGTGTCCATGAGCGGCACCGAGCTCATCGAAGGCGTCGACTACACCGTGACCTATAGCGACAATGTCGAAATCGGCCAGGCCACGGTCACCATCACGGGCATCGGAAATGCCGCCGGCACCGCGAGCGGCACTTTTTCCATCGGCAAGGCGGACATCTTCCCGGCCACGCTCAGCTCGATAGCGCCCCTCCCCTATACCGGCGAGGCGCACGAGCCCACGCCCACCGTCACGCTCGCGGGCTTTGGCGCGCTTACCGAGGGCACTGACTTCATCTACGAGTACGAGGACAACGTCAACGCAGGATCCGGCAAGGTGCATGTCGTCGGCATGGGCAACTTCAAGGGCTCGTCCAGTTGGCTCCTCTTCGACATCACGCCCATCGATGTTGCCGGCGCAACGATTGATGACATTCCCTCCGCAGATTACACCGGCAGCGCCATCGCGCCCGATCCGGGCGTCACCATCAACGGCAAGACACTCGTCAAGGGCACCGATTACACGCTTTCCTACGCCGACAACGTGAATGCCGGCACTGCCAGCATCACCGTCACGGGCATAGGCAACTACGCGGGTACACAGACCAAGAACTTCACGATTGCACCACTCGACATAAGCGCTGCAATTGTCTCCGGCGTGGAGAGCTCCTACGCCTTCAGCGGGGCCGAAATCAAACCAGCGGTTACCGTCGCGCTTGACGGCAAGACGCTGGGAACCGACGCATATGACATCGTCTATGCCGACAACCTGAATGCTGGCACTGCACGCATCACCCTCACCGGTAAGGGCAACTATACGGGCACAATCACGAAGACCTTCGACATCACGCCCATCCGGTTGGAAGACGCGACTATCGAGCCCATTGGCGAACAGCCTTGGAGGGGCGGTGCCGTCACGCCGGTTCCCGTCATCAAGGCCGGTGACATCGAGCTTGTCGTCAACCGCGACTTCACCGTCACCTACAGCGACAACACCGGTACCGGCACCGCAACGGCCGTCATCACCGGCAAGGGCAATTGCACGGGCACGGTGACACTCACGTTCACCATCGTCATGGTCATCCTGCCGGAGATGGTCTCGGCCATTCCCGACCAACCCTACACGGGAAGTGCCATCGAACCAGGCATCACCGTGGCGAGCACTGGCGTGACGCTCGTTCGCAACGAGAACTACTCCGTCGAGTTTTCGAACAACGTAAACGCAGGCACGGCAACGGTCACCATCAAGGGCCTCAAGGGAATCCAGGGTGAGGTCACCACGAGCTTCAAGATCACACCTGTTAACCTTGCGTATGCCGCCATCGGGCCCGTTGACTCGTACATCTACACCGGTAATGCGGCGACGCCCACGCCCTACGTCTATCTCTACGGCTTTGGCGACCTCGAGGCCAACAAGGACTTCGTCTACGAGTACCAGGGCAACGTGGATGCGGGAACGGCGCAGCTGCGCGTCGTGGGCAAGGGCAACTTTACCGGGACCACCGACTGGCGCGACTGCAGCTTCACCATCAACAGGAAAGACATCTCGTCAGCCACGGTGAGCATCGCGTCGCAGCCCTACACCGGTAAGGCCGTCACGCCGGATCCGACTGTGAAGATCGACGGAAAGACGCTCGTGAAGGGCACTGACTACCGCGTAAGCTATTACAACAACCTCTACACGGGCGATGCCACCGCCGTCATCGAGGGGCGCGGCAACTATCGAGGCTCCAAGGAGGCGAGATTCGAGATCACCTCCTCCCTCGCGTCCTGCTCCGTATCGGTGAGCAGCGTCACCTATTCGGGAGCGGCGCAGATGCCGGCCGTCACCGTCCGCGACAACGGTAACGTCCTCAAGGAGGGTACGGATTACGCAATCGAGGGCTACTCGAACAACGTGAATGCCGGCACGGGCACGGTGGCGCTCGTCGGCAAGGGCAAATACGCGGGCAAGACGACCGGCAGCTTCAGCATCAGGCCACGCTCGCTCGCGGATGCCACCGTGAGCATCGCGGCGCAGACGCACACGGGCAGCGCCCTCACGCCGAGCCCGACCGTCACGCTCGGCGGCTTTGGGGAGCTCGTGGAAGGCCGCGATTACACGCTGAGCTACGCGAATAACGTCAACGTGGGTACCGCGAACGTGACCATCACGGGAACGGGCAACTACGTGGGAACGACGACGGCGAACTTCGCGATTACCGAATCGGCGTCAAAGCCGTCGGAATCCGATGCGAGCGTGTCCATGCAGCGCCTCTATAACCCCCACAGCGGCGAGCACTTCTACACGGCCAGCGCAGCCGAGCGCGACATGCTCGTAAATGCCGGTTGGAACTACGAGGGTTCTGGTTGGACGGCACCGGAGCGCTCGAACACGCCGGTGTACCGACTCTACAACGCCAATGCCGGCGATCACCACTACACGACGAGCACGGTCGAACGCGACGCGCTGCTCGCGGCAGGCTGGGCTGACGAGGGCATTGGTTGGTACTCGGACGACCAGCAGCGCGTGCCGCTCTACCGTCAGTACAACCCCAATGCGGTCGCCGGATCGCATAACTACACGACGAGCATCGAAGAGCACTGGCAGCTTGTCGGCGTCGGCTGGCAGGACGAGGGCATCAGCTGGTACGGACTGTAGAGGCCGGAGGGCAGGGTCCTCACTCCCCCATCACGCGGTAGACCTCGAGCTCCCAGCGGCGTCGGTTGGCGCGCGCCACGGAGTCCAGGATGGTGCCGGCGGCAAACGAGAGCGCCGCGCACAGCATAAGCGCGACGGCGAGAACCGCCGAGGGAAGCTTGGAGACGTAGCTCGTGTCGAGGTACTCGGCGACGACCGGGACGCCGACGATGAGCCCGAGCGCGACGAGGACAACGGACACCCAGCCGAAGAACGCCATGGGGCGGTAGTCGCGGAACAGGCTCGCGATGGCGGCGAGCACGAGCATGCCGTCGGAGTAGGTCGACAGCTTGCTCTCCGATCCCTCGGGGCGGTCGCGGTAGTCGATAGGGACATCGACGACGCGCCAGCGGCGGTCGACGGCCCAGACCGAGATCTCGGTCTCGACCTGGAAGCCCTCCGACATGACGGGCATGGTCTTGACGAAGGCGCGCGAGAAGGCGCGGTAGCCGGTCATGACGTCATTGGAGGAATAACCGTAGAGCAGGCGAATGAGCCTTCGCACGAGGTTGTTACCAAACTTATGGAAACGGCGCCCGTTTTCTGCATCGTAGGAGCCGTTGGAAATGCGGTCGCCCACAACCATGTCGGCATCGCCATCGACAATGGGCGCCAACAAACGGACGGCCGCCTCGGCGGGGTAGGTGTCGTCGCCGTCGACCATGATGTAGTAGTTGGCATCGGCATCGCGGAACATGGAACGCACGACGTTACCCTTGCCCCGGCGCGGCTCGCGGCGCACGACGGCGCCCGCGGCGGCGGCGATGGCGGCCGTGTCGTCGGTGGAGGCGTTGTCGTAGACGTAGACCATGGCCTCGGGAAGCGCCGCGCGGAAGTCCCTCACTACCTTGGCGATGGTGGCAGCCTCGTTGTAGCAGGGGATGAGGACGGCAACGCCAAAGCCGCGGAGGGCGGGAGTAGGCTGGAGGCTATCAACAGAGCGTTGCGTAGAGCTATCGGACAAGATGCGTTACCTCACATGGACAGCTGGGAGGGGTATCAAGTGACTACAGTATACCGCGCAGACAAAGTGAAACTTGCTAAGGCTTTCTGCAGACCGCAGCTTGGGTATCCATGAATTGCTTTCACTCCAAAGCCACTCCAAAGTTATTTTGGCAAAGAGTAATACTGCGAGGGATCATTTGAGCTGTTCCCGTGTCACACGAGCAGCCTCTTTTCGACCAGGGGCTTAAGCGTTTTAGAACTAAAGACTGAGATCTGTCCCGGCTCTTCCAAATTCCATTGATTTGCCAGATAGGATACGGGTTCAAATCCGGACCAGCCGAATGGTCCAGCATATCGCCCAGACGCCCAATCCAGAAGCGAAGCCTTGCAGAGGCATGCGCCGTATCTACGTATGCCCTGCAATGCCTTACTTCAATACGAGCGGACTATCTTCAAGTCTCTCGATAAACACATTCAAAAGATCGTCCAGATAGGCGAAGAAATCCCTTAGAGAGCTGGTTTTTATCAGACCGTCTTCATTTTGGAAGTACTGGATGTTCTCAAAGAATCGCTCTCTCATACGCAAAAGACCGTGACGTGCTCTTTCTCGCGATTGCCCCGAGGGTACAACGACATCGTAAACAACAAGCAGTGCGGAAAAATCAACAGCAATAGGAACACGTTTCACCGGGTTCAGGCTTGCTGAATGGACGGGATAGTTCTGCTCGAGAATCCGTACCGTGCCTGTTCTCGATCTAGACCTATGCCTTACGTTCAGGGAGTTTAGGAGGCAATCATTATGGGCGGCAGCATTTCTTAATGTCTGCACGCTTCTCAGCAAATTTTTTATATCTTTGCATGTCTTCGCTTCGTCAGCGGCACTGGAAAGCAGCCCGTCTTTCATGAAACACATCTTATAGAAAGATATAGTTGTGCCAAAGGTGAGCAATTCTACTAAACACCAATATGGCGGAACCTTACCCTCATATTTTTCTGCCAAACCCTTTGAGTAGGGCGAATTGAGCATGTTTTTAACCGAGTCAGCGATATGATTTGGATTGATATTGTGCAACACGCTGTCTATCTGCTCTTTAATTCCATTAGCCGTTTCTACGATATCATCGATAGGCGCATCACTTGATAGCATCGCACACTTTCCGGCAATTTCATTAATGTGATGAAGCGCTTCTTCAGCGGTCAGGTTTTCCTTTTGTTGCTGAATGGCGGAGCGTTTTGATTTGCTTATGAACGACGCAGCGAGCTCGTATGGGTCGACTTGGCATTTCATGGCTCCACGATTTATGCGCACCTTTAGATAATGCTCGATATCTAAAGTTAAATTGAGAATTTCATCCCTGAACGCTTTGTCGAGCCTCGACAACTCAACAAGCTCACCGAAGTCAAGACTAATATAGGTACCCTTTTTACTATCAACTTTCTGGTAAGTCTCGTAGTTTTTGCAAAACGCCTTGAGCTTGAAGAGAAAGACCTTATTCTCAAGAAACCGTTCAGCATCTTGTTCCTTTATCAGGTTGAATGTTATGCCCTTGTTCTTCTTGAGGAAGTCGACTTGTTGAGCGGGAGACAATAGCTTTTTATCCACGTTCTTCCTTACATTGAAAAAACGCCCTGACACGCGGGCGCATCAAGGCGTTAAAAGCGCAGAGCGCTTTTTGGTTCGAACATAGAATAGCATACGGTGATTTATGAGATGTTGTGGATAAGTGGAATATTCCGACGAAATGCCATCCTCTCCTACAAAACGACATCGCATAGTTGGATTTTTTCGAATAAATATTTAAGCGGAGTCTCGTAGTTGTCCACATATTTTGTGAATAGTGACAACAGGTATACAAGATATGGGGATAGGAGGATGTAAGTAGGGTGCTTTGACACGTATCTTTGAAGCATTTGATATTGCTCGTGAACGAATCCCGATGGCTAAGAGCATTTAACGCGTCTCTGCGTTTTAGTTTCCTGTTTCGATAGATCAGAGAATGCGGACAAATAGAACTTGTCGATTTCAGATGCTCAGCTCTAAGGCATCTTAAGGATTTCGTATGCGCTATTAATACGTTTGAGGCACATTAGACCAACCAAGAAGAAGTGCGAGAGCAGACAAGTTACCAAGCCGGTTATCCAGGAAAATCTACCCAAAAAGACGATAAGCATGACAAGCAAGAAGCCCACACAGATTATCCACGCAATATCGGAGAAAAGCTCATCAATCAGCCGCCTTTGCCGTGACTCACTAAAATATGTTTCATTGCTTAGCTGAATCCTTGTTTGATAAAGCATAATCGCCACCGCGCACATCAACGCAGATATAGTTGCAACCACCGATGCGATTATCCCCAAATCTAAACATAGATTAAATAAGGCGCAAATTACGCCAATGAGAATAGGGAGAACTAACTGAATCAGGATATCAATTATTGAAATGCTATTCGTATCCGAATTTCTTAGCGTACGAAAGTATCCATGGAAAATGTTAGCCAAGGAAATCTTTGACATATGAGCCTCCTTGATTTATCTCACGATATATCCTTCATTCTCCATGACGTCCTTACAGGCCTTGACACAGTAATTCGTATACTCAGCGTCGGTCATCTTGCCTTGTCTATCACTACCACTCGGAAGGATCTGACGAAAAGGGGCTGAAGGCAGACCCTCAATAGCGAACTTTCGTTCATCTCCATTATTGTCGGTGAGTGTGACATAGATATCGGGATTCAACTCTTCCAGGTTTTCTTTATTCATGCTATTGGGCAGAATCAACTCCAACGCCTCACGAGGATCATTTCTAATGCTCTCAAATAAGCCCAGGGAAAAGCGCTTCGATCGACGATGTTGCAATCTATAAGAAAGGAAGCCGTCTTTCATACATGGACCATCAGCTATATCTTTCGAAGGCGACATAAACCTCAATTCGATTTCGCTCATCCCTTCAAACTGCTTCCATAAGTCCATGGTCTCAATAACCCGAACTCGATTTAATGTAATTTTTGGAAATCTCCCGTCAAATCCTCTTTTGAATGAATCTAGGAAAAATATGTCGCTGCCACCATGGACTACATGCTCCACGCACGCATAAGCGACATCGCATTTGGGAGGGACATACAAAACCACGCGCGCATCAACAGTAGGGGCATGATACTCTGAAAATGGAATGCTTGGATTCGATTCAGATGTGTCCACGAGCTCACCAGCTTCACCGGCCTTTCCGGTTTGAATATCAACGCAAGCGACATTCTTGTTCTGGTCGACGCCGATTCTCTTAATCCATATCCAGTCATCTGATGATGCTCTATGCAGCGCAGCGTTCATATTCTCATTGCACCAGTCATCAAAGACTTCAAGAAGATTTTCGCCATTAATATCACGGGGGTAAACTACTTTTTCGGGTTTCTGCCTGACATTAAATCTCAGGCCATACATAATCATGCTGCGTTCAGCCATCTTAACCTCCGAATAAGGCTTGTCGAACAAGATACGGATGAAGCACGGAATCGGTAAAGGAACGAAAGATATGTTAGCGTATCCTGCGCTTATTTTGGTATATGTACCGATACAGCTAGTATTCAAACGCTGGTGCAGACTACCTTATAAAATGGCCTGGGGAATCTTTCAAAATACATCTTTCGTCTATTTCTTGCGGATTAGCTCCAAGTGCATTGACTCTTCTCTATTCCCCACCGATAACGCCTACTCTCTTCTCCGCGCCTTTGGAAAAGAAGCAAGACTCATCTGTAAGCTCCTAGAAGTCCCTCTCTATCACTGTATTTCGCTGGCAGAAACAGAGCGAAGGATCGTCTTGAGAGCTCTGGAAGAAATGGGAGAAGAGGCCGTCATAAGCGACGGTCTTCTCCAAGTCGAGGACAACTGGGCACATCTACAAGAAGCTCGCAAGCGCAGCGCATTGCCGGGCCCCATCCCCCTGCACCCTTGGATTATCGCGCGAGAAGCAGACGTCCTATCAAAGACGATCAGCGCCCACCAGGCGTTTCTTCTTAACAACATTAGGCCGTCATATCCAGGCAACGCGCTGTTGTCGCAAAGCTACCTAACGAATCCTGAATACTGCGCAACACAATGGACGGAGATTAAAGAACGCATGACACGACTGACGAACTTAGCCCTGTCACTTTAACAACTTCAGATAGGGTGCGAACGAGACCGCCCTCTTATTCCCCTTCGGGAGCTTTGGCCCTTCTGGGTTCCCTAGGCTTCTTCTCCTCAGGCAGGTACGCCACACCGATGATTTTGGCCTTAGCAAGTCCGAGTTCGCGAACTACCGAAACGAGTTGACGTCTGGAATCAGCCCACTCACTCGCACACAGCACCGTTACATCAGCACCATGCGCAATATATGCAGCCCCCATACCAGCCTCCAGAGGTTCGCAACTCACAACAATCGCCGCATCCTCAGGAACGCTCACTTGGAACTTGTTCGCATGAGGAGAGCCTTTCACAAGCTTGACACGAACGTCACTGCGCTCAAGAGCTCCAGCGAGTTCACGAGCGACGACGGGGGCAGTCATCGCAACCCCAATAGGAACGACGGCGACTGTCGACGGCCGTGTTCCATGGCAGAATTGCAGGTTGGCAAGAAGCCTCTCCCCTCCGTCAGACGAGGGGACATTGCCGAGAACAGGGAGCTTCGAAGAGCTCTCAATATCTTCCCGCGATCTAATTGGCGCCTTAATTCCATCGATAAAAACAACAAAGCAAACCGCAAGGAACAAACCTACGAGTATGGCAAGAAGCGCGACTTTCAATACAGACGAGCTATTACTGACTGCATAGCTTGCCTCGCTAACTGTCGCAATAATATTATTGCTCGCCTCTTTATACTGCCTTACAGTTGAATTCGCCACGTTATTCGCCGCCTCAATGCAAGCAGAGGAATTGGAACCCGTTGCTTTGATGACGATTTGTTTAGAAGCGCTAACCGAAGAACAGGACACTTGCATCTCGGCATTAGAATGACTTGAGGCTTCCTTTGCGGCAAGCCCCTGGGCCAACGCGAGATCACCATTTGTAACGAAACTCGCCGTTGCCGTGTAACTTCCTTGCGTAAACATCGACCAAGCTACAGCAAAGAGCACGCAAATCACGGGCAGCGCAATTACCAACTTAATATTTCGTTTAATTAATCTCAGCAAATCAAGTAACGTCATACCAGAGCTCTCTTTAATACTCTACAGATAAAATCAGAGCCTCGCCCAAGAAAACAAGCGTAGCAAATCATAAATTATAGAAATTATAGCAGGAGGGTTCAATCGACAGATGAAGCGAATACTTTGTTTAATGTGGGCCATTCGCCAAGTTAGGCATGCCTTTGACTTACGCATTGTCGCCGTATGGCATTTGTGCGCTGCCCTTGGTCCACAAAATGAGAGCTATTGAAGATTATCCTCAGCCCATCAGCTCTTTTTTCATATACTTAGCTATTATCTAATCAGCAAAAGAACGCTGCATGCAACAACCAAAGCCATCGAATTGGCTTTTCCGGTCTTGCACGATAATCTGTTTGTGATGCAGACGATGCATTTAAGGACGTGTTCGAATTTGAGAAATATCGTGGTCTCGGTTGTCATACCGGTCAGAAACGAAGAGCGTTTTATTTCCGAATGTCTAGACTCTCTTCTCAAGCAAACGTATCCAAAGGAGCAAATGGAATGGATTATCGTTGATGGGAAATCCGATGATTCAACCTGGGAAGTGCTCGAGTCATACAGGTCATTGAATCCCGAGTTGATAATTCTCGCTTCCAATCCTCAGAAAACCGCACCTTGTGCAATGAACATCGGCATCGACGCCTCAAGAGGAAAGTACATTGTCAGGTTAGACGCCCATGCGGAGTACCCGACAGATTATATCGAGAAATGCGTGCATTACCTTGAAACAGACGATGCCGACAACGTAGGTGGACTAGCCATCACAAAGGGCAAAACTCCATTAGGAGAGACAATAGCAAAAATGCTTTCTTCTCCTTTCGGCGTAGGCAATTCGCAGTTCAGGATTGGAGGTAAGTCAGGTTACGTCGACACAGTTCCGTTCGGCGCCTTTAAACGAGAAGTTTTCGAAACACTCGGAGGCTACAACGAAAGACTTGTTCGAAATCAAGACAATGAGATGAATCATAGAATCAGGTCGAACGGAGGGAAAATCTATCTAGCTTCTGACATCAATTTCACGTACTACTGCCGAGATACATTAAAAGGCATCATACGGATGGCATTTGATAACGGAAAATGGAATGTGCTGACTTCAAAAATCGTTCCGGGCACAATGGGATGGCGTCACTTTGTCCCCCTGGTATTCGTTTTTTCGCTGATCTTTCTAATCATCGCGTCCTTCCCCCTACCCGCCGCACGCCTTGTCTTGGCCTTAGAGTTAATAGCCTACATTTTGTGTGACGTATACTTTTCGAAGAAAGTCGCATCAGGAATAAAAGATTTTTTTGTTTTGCTGGGATTGCATCCGCTATTCCACATTAGTTATGGACTTGGCTCGATGGTCGGACTAATAAAAGCACCATTCTTTAAATAGAGAATAGAGCCTTATCGATCTCCCTCCAGGAAGGGGCTAAATCGCAACCCAAGCCAGTAAGCTACCTAATCAGGAAAGTTGAGCAACGATGGAACAGAGTGAACTACAGAGCAAGATCCGTAATCGTCAGTTGATATGTGGTGCAGTCGGCCTTGGCTATGTTGGGCTGCCGCTTGCGGTTGCAATGGCAAGCGCAGGCTACAAAACTATAGGATACGATGTCTCCGCAGAAAAGGTCGCCCTCGTTAACCAAGGAAAGAACTACATCGGCGACATCGAAGACTCAACACTTGCTAGACTCGTTGAATTAGACCTGCTCGAAGCGACAAACGACGTGTCGAAAATTCGTGAATGCGACTTCGTTACAATATGTGTTCCAACCCCTCTTGATCGTCACCAACAACCCGAAACGTCCTACATGGAAGAATCCACAAAAGCTATAGCTCCGTACTTGAAAAAGGGGGCTATGATCGTTCTTGAATCCACAACATACCCCGGGACGACCGAGGATTTAATCAGGCCCATTATCGAGACGGAATCGGGCATGAAATGTGGCACAGACTTTTATCTCGCCTTTAGTCCAGAACGCGTTGATCCTGGCAATCCAATATACAAGACAAACAACACTCCCAAAGTCGTCGGCGCAATTGGCAAAGAAGCCCTTGACTCGATCTCCTCTGTCTACGACAGCTTTCTTGAAGGGGAAATCGTGAAGGTATCGAGCCCCGCAATCGCAGAAATGGAAAAGATACTGGAAAATACGTACAGGAATGTCAACATCGGCCTTATAAACGAAATGGCAATGCTATGTGACCGTATGAGAATTAATATATGGGAAGTAATCGACGCAGCAAAAACGAAGCCCTATGGATTCACCGCATTCTATCCGGGGCCAGGCCTCGGCGGACATTGCATACCCCTCGATCCGTACTATCTTTCGTGGAAGGCGAGAGAATACGGCTTCCATACGAGCATGATCGAGTCTTCCATGATGATCAACGACAAAATGCCCGAGTACTGTGCCGATCGTATCGCCAGAGCATTAAATGATACCGGAAAGGCAGTCAATGGATCAGATGTCCTGATTCTAGGCGTAGCTTATAAAAGGGATATTGATGATTACAGAGAAAGCCCCGCGCTCCGGCTTATCGAAGAGCTGAAAAACCGCGGCGCGAGCGTAAGCTACTATGACCCCTGGATACCCGAATACAAATATAAGGACGAAACGATGCACTCAGCCCCGTGCCTCTCGGAAAACCTGCTCGATAGCGCCGATATTGTAGTGATTGCTTGCGACCATTCCAATGTGGACTACGAAAAGGTGCAGCAGCACTCACGCATCGTATTTGACACAAGAAATGCGACAAAACAGCTTGGCAAAAAAGAAAACATCATACTTCTCTAGCGACTCCATTGCTTTTTTCTCCAGCTAGGGAGGCAGACATACATGGGCCGTTGCGCACTCAAAAAAAATGATATCGTCCCCCTATCCCCACTCGCATCAGCTGTCGTTTGGGCGTGTCTAATATTTCCCGTGGTCTTCAGCTCTGGAGATAGTAATCCGTTGCTATTGCCAGCAATAGTTATTGCCACGATTGCATTCGCCCTTAAGTTGCTTCAGGAATACCGTTGTGATGGGGTAGTCCTAAAATATGCCGCAGCAATGTTTGTGCTTGCACTGATTCAGTTAATAGGTTGTTTCTTTGTGCAGGATATTCTGTCGATACGCTACGTTTTCTATATTGTCGCAATCACGCTTTTCTCTTGCTGTTTCATCACAAATTCGCTGAAACCAAGCGCAAATCTCATAGCAGGTATCGGGGCAATTGCCATTTTAATTCGCTTCATTATGTACCTTTTCGACAACACAACGCTGGAATCTAAAAACACTCTTCCGGGAATCTTGGTCTTCGTAATTGCATATATGGTCTTCTGTCATTTTCGCGATTGCGAGGAACATGGTGTTGGATTGGGTCACTACAGAATCAGAATAGCAGTTCTTCTGGTGAGCATTATCCTTGCAATAATTATGATTGACATAACCAAATCACGAACGGCACTCATTGTTTTTGCAATCATTGTGATTCTTTATCTCGCGCTAGCAATGACAAAGCCGTCTTCAAAGGCCCTAAAGATAATGTTCTTCGCCCTCGTCATTCTTCTTTTTGTCGGTCTATACGTTTACGTCAACGCCAAAAACTTTGGATGGTACGATTTTCTCAATAACTATTCAGTGAGGCTTTTTGGGAAAAACATCGATTCATCGAGACCGGCGCTTTGGGCAGAAGCTCTAAGTTCCTTGGATTCTCATTTCATCCTAGGCTTAGGAACCGGTGCTCAGCCGGGAGGGTCCTTTGCAGGCAAATCCTTTCACAATACATTCCTTCAGCTGCTTGTACAAAATGGAATTGTTGGACTCGTAGTGTTTGTCGCTACTCTCGGATTCCTTTGGATACAGATCTCTAAGAACGCATGCAGCCAGACCACCTTCTTCTCAATCGCCGTCTTCACGGGAATCATTATTTACAATTGTTTCGAATGCACGCTCCTTTGCAACAAGTTAGCTCTTGGATTCATCGAGTGGCTTCTCATAGCGTCAGCATCATACTCCCCTACAGAGCAGCGTGAGCGACCGAAAGGATTAGCGTGTCGAAACTGATAATAGAAACAAATCAAGAAGAATTCAGTAAGCTGATTGACATCATCCCGGCCTGCTTTAGAAACACATTCCAATCTAGCGGCGAGTTTGGGTCAATTGCAACTTTTGGCAAGCTAAAAGTACCGACCACAAATGTGCATAGCGGCAATTCCGGATTTGCCGTCGGGATCGGAACTTACATCTACGAAGGCAAAATCGATTCGGATGCTTTGCGATGCATATACGAAGCCTTTTCCGGAGATGTTCGTGCACTCCAAAAAGTGTTAATTGGGTCGTACGCAATTGCCATCTGGAAAAACAACAAACTAGTCGTATTTGTCGACTCGAACGGAACCCAGGATCTCTATTACACCCTAGATAAGTATAATGTTTCGATTTGTAGCAGCCTATTTCATCTTGGAAAAGTTCATAGACCAATCTCGTTGAACTCGGAGGCCATGGTACAACAGCTTTTCCAGTCGTGTATCGTTGGTGACGCAACGATACTCGATGGGATTTCGAGGCTTGACGGCAATCATGCCATTTCCTGGCGTGAGGGAATATGGTCAATGGACTTTCTACCACCCCTAGACATGTCCATTGAAAAGGGCCGTTCGTTATCATCCGCCGCCGCATGCAAGTTTTCGTCCATAAGAGACACCTTTGTTACACCCGCAGTCGCAATGACCGGCGGACAAGACAGCCGCCTTGCCCTGTCCCTGCTTCTTGGCGCCGGAATAAGGCCTCGCCTTATCTACTGGCGAGGAAACTCAATTTCGACAAACACAAAAGAGCAGGATTACGAATGCACTTGTCAGCTCGCCTCGAAGTATGATTTGGATGTCGAAGTATGGGACGCATGCGACTCTTCCAGGGAACACTATGCCAAAGCTCTTGGCGTATTTGGAGAGTACGCTCATCTATATGGCTACAATGAAAATCTGATTCACTCGTTTTTCAATACATCGGTGGATTTCATAACATTTGGCTATTTTGGAGAAATGTTTCGCAACACCGAAGACATACAGGCTTACGACAAAGAGTCTTTTACCGTAGCGGAACTATTTGATGATTTGTACCTACGGGGATCATACAAGGATATTTACCCTGAATTTACCGCTTATCGCGCCCATATCTTGGATTCAATGACCGCGATATGCGAAAACCTCGGAATTGATTCGAGCAACTTGACTAAATCGGATTTTCAGCATCTTAACACCGAAATGTACAGAAAAAGAGCTGATATCCACATGACCAATTATGCGAATCAGTTCATGTACTCCTTTTTAGTGCTTGGCGACCGGATGATGACCGATAGTATGAACCTTATGGGATTTGATGACCGCGTGGGATCAAAGCCTATGATCGAAGCTATTCACAATCTCACTCCAGAGTTACTTGAAGTGCCCTTCTTCTCACATATCAGAAAAATGAAATATGATGCGCAAAGTCATGCGTTGAACGAAGAGAGCCAGGTCAAAACTCGGATTAAGCAGTATCTCCAAAAGGAAAAAAAGAGCGCCTGGTATTATCCATTTGCAAGAAGAATATATCACTTGCTTAATCACGATAAGAAATCTCTTACAGAGCTTAACCGAGATTCTCCCGCTAGAGAGAAATATCTTGCCTTGCTCGAATCGGCGGACGTTCTGCAGCCCATCGACAGAAAACGGCTCAATCAACTTGAGCTAGATTCAAATATTCTATTGAATTACCATCATTTTGAAATCATGTGGCAAGAAATGAATAGGGGCTAAACACCCAGTGCAGACGTTCGGAAAAACGTACACGGCATTGCTCTGGAAGTTGCTCGAAAGAGGCGGCAGCAAGGCCTTGCGCCTTATTGTCCAAATTATACTCGCTCGCATACTGGCACCTGAAGAGTTTGGCTTACTCGCCGTTATGCTCGTTTTTATCTCGTTAGGAGACATCGTCGTATTGGGAGGGCTTAATTCTGCTTTAATCCAAAGCGTGAATCCTCAGAGAGTGGACTACTCAACTGCCTTCTGGATTAGCATGGGGTTTTCCTTAGCTTCCTTTCTGACGCTGCTTGTTTTGTCCAATCCGATTGCTGTCTTTTACGATAACCTCGCGCTAGCCGTCCCCCTGCAGGTGCTTGCGCTTCAGTTTTTCCCCTTGTCATTCAACAGCATTCAAGTCGCGAAAACAACGCGTCAGTTAAACATGCGCCCAGTCTTCATCGGAGCCATTGCTTCCGAAGTCGTTGCGAGTATTGTCGCAATCTGGATGGCTATGGAGGGCTTGGGGCTTTGGAGCCTGATTGCCCAGCAACTCATTGCTGCATTAACCGCTTGTTGCGTCACTGCACTATTCGTAAAGTGGCTTCCAAGGCTTGAGTTTTCCTCAGAATCCGCAAAGACATTAATTTCGTTTGGTTGGAAGGTCATGGGCACTGAACTGCTGAATTCCGCAGCGAACAGCATGTATACCCTGCTTGTCGGCAAATGGTACTCAACGAAAGACCTTGGCTACTATTCTCAAGGGCAAAGATACCCCTCAGCAATATGCGAAGTGATAACCGGGGCACTTGCACCAGTCCTGTTGGCAGACTTCTCAAGTCGCAGCCAATGCTCGAAAGTTCATTTAAAGCACGGACTAAGAAAAGCAAACAGGGAGACCATGCTGGTCATGACTCCCATCATCATAATTATATTGATATATGCGGAGCCTATCATTCGACTTCTTTTAACTGAGAAATGGCTTCCCTGCACTACGATATTACAGCTTTTTTGTCTTATCTCACTTTTGAAGTCAACTTCCCTAATATGTAGACAAGCGCTGTTGGCCATCGGAAAAAGCGAGCTTCCGATGCGCATCGCCTTGCTTAAGCTTCCTTTTTCGCTTGTGCTTCTGGGGCTTGTCTACGCGTTCGGTGGAAACATAGAATTCGCTACAGCCGCATGGATGATCGCCGGTCTATTTGAACAACTCGCAACTTCAGTTTATTGCAGAGAATACCTGGGGTACAAATACCCTGAGCAAATCAGCGACATGGGCGCGCCACTTGCTCTAGGATGTATTTGTGCAATTCTCCCATTGACCGCCGCATATTTTAACGTTCCTTATCTTGTCTCTGGAATTTTGTATTTAATCCTTTATTGCATCATCATCCTGCTCATTCGCATAAAATCAAAGAGTAGAAAATAAGCACCTTGTCCCGATAGCACCACTGGGAGAGTCAAGATGAACAAAACGAAACTAATTATTGTAGGAGCAGGCGGGCATGCCATGTCCGTCGTTGATTCTGTAAACCCCAACACTACAGAATTAATTGGGTTCATTGATGAATACGCAAGAAATGACACATTTCTTGGACGTCCGATAATCGCCCAGAGATTTGAGCAAATCGACGCACCCGAAAACTATTCCTTTTTTATTGCAATTGGAGACAACCATGTTCGTTACAAGTGGTATGCCCACCTGAAAAATGCCGGCATGCATATCATAAACATCATTGATTCGAGTGCAATTGTCTCCCATACCGCTCGTATTGGAGAAGGGAACTTCATTGGTAAGCTGGCAGTCGTAAACAGCTTCGCAGAGATAGGAGACAACAACATCATCAACACTCGTGCCCTAGTCGAGCATCGCTGCAGGGTTGGGAGCCATAATCATGTATCCACCAATTCCGTTCTTAACGGTGACGTAATTGTTGGAGACGGTACCTTCGTCGGCAGCAGCTCTGTAACAAATGGCCAGCTTACGATTGGGTCATGGTCGATAATCGGTTCAGGGTCATCAGTCATTCGAAACGTGGGGGACAGTGTTACTGTCGTCGGCACTCCTGCCCGAGTAATAAAAAGGAGATAACATGTCAACTCACGTATATCTAATTGCTGAAATAGGATGTAACCATAATGGAGATCCTAAACTAGCAAAGGAAATGATCGCCCAGGCGAAAAAATGTGGAGTCGATGCTGTTAAATTTCAGTCTTTCTCTGCATCTTCGCTCGTATCCAAGTTTGCGGAGAAGGCTGATTATCAGAAAAGAAATATGGGGCGTGAAGAAACGCAGCTCGAGATGCTCCAAAAGCTCGAGCTGTCACACGAAGATTACCTACAGTTGAAAAAGTATGCGGAATCCTTGAATCTTGATGTGTTTTCCACCCCGTTTGATTTGGAAACAATCGACTTCCTTAAAGACGCAGGCCAAACGATTTGGAAGGTTCCTTCGGGAGAAATAACTAATCTCCCCTATCTGCGATCCATTGCACAAGTGTCGTGTCCAAAACGAAAATTCATTGTCTCGTCGGGTATGGCAACCATCGAAGAATTGAAATCCTGCATCGCTGTCCTTAGAGAATCAGGCGTGAATTCCAAAGAAATCACTCTCCTTCATTGCAATACCGAATATCCGACTCCTGATACCGATGTGAACATTACCGCGATATGCGATTTGCGTCGATCTTTTCCAGGTTTGAACATCGGTTTTTCTGATCATTCGGTTGGTTCTGTCGCCGCCATTGAAGCTGTTGCGCTTGGTGTCAGCGTTATCGAAAAACATTTCACTCTGGACAAAGCTCTCTCAGGACCCGATCATGTCGCTTCCTCCACACCAGACGAGCTTCGCGCCTTGTGCAAAGATGTACGAAGAGCCGAGGCAATGCTCGGACATGGATGCAAAATCGTAACTAAATCCGAGGCGAAAAACAAAAACGCAGCACGAAAATCCATTGTGGCATCGAGGAAAATTAAGAAAGGGGAAACGTTCACTAATGCAAATCTTGCATGCAAAAGACCAGGATATGGCATCTCCCCTATGCTTTGGGACGAGCTTTGCGGTCTAACAGCACAAAGAGACTTCTCTGAGGATGAGCTTATTATCCAAAACGGATTCCCCTGGCAGGAACAGTCATGACCCCATGCAGTTACAACAGAACAGCTCTTATTCCCGCACGCTCGGGATCGAAGGGACTAAAAAACAAAAACGTGCTTCCCATATGCGGCAAGCCTATGATTGCATATACGATCGAAGCGGCATTGGAATCGGAATTGTTCAAGCACGTATACGTATCAACGGATTCAACGGAATACGCTAAGCTCGCCGAACAATATGGAGCGAAGACTATCCTTAGAGATGAATCGATTTCTGGCGACTCAGCACCCACATATGCCGTAATAGAAGATTTCCTGTCGAAGCTCAGCATGAATCCGGATTATTTTGCTCTACTCCAACCAACGTCCCCCTTGCGAACGGCCCAAAGCATCGTTGCTGCTGCAACATTGTTTGAGTCGAATATAGATTCATTCGATTTTCTTGTATCCGTAAAAGAGTCGGAATTCGGTCCCGATCTGGTAAAACCCATTGAAAATGATTTGAGCATGAAACATTTTTCTGCTGATTTTGCTCACTACGCTAGGCAAAAAGACAGGAGCTATAGCCCAAATGGAGCGATATACTTCGCAAAACCCAAAGAGTATATGACCCAAAGGCACTTCTTCGGCCACCGGTCCATTGCCTATATAATGCCCAAACGCGAATCAGTCGATATCGACGATGAAGTTGATTTCATTCTCGCGGAAGCACTTCTGCAAAAGGAGTAGCTCAAATGTACCAGATATCATTTGCGGTCGATTCGAGGGCCGAATTTGGAATTGTCGAAAGATATCTCAAGCTTCTTGATAACGATAGAGATGTCAAACTCACCATCCTCGCAACCGGTTCTTTCGTCGAAGAGGAGTTTGGTTGCCAGGTTGACCTAGCAAAGAAGCATGGTTTCGACATCTCATTTGAACTGCACCTACCACCTGGTTATTCATCCAACGCTGAAGTAATAAACCGCATGGCTGCATGCCTCAGTTCATTTGGAGAGTATTTCGAAACGACACGCCCGGACTTGCTTATCGTACTTGGTGATAGATACGAAATGCTTGCGGTATCAGTTGCGGCGGCAATGCAGAGAATTCCTATTCTGCATTTGCATGGCGGTGAGGCAACCTACGGAAATTATGACGAGTTTATTCGCCATTCGATTACTAAACTCAGCACATTCCATTTTGCCTCATGCGAAGAATACAGAGATAGAATTATTCAGCTCGGCGAGCATCCTGATCGTGTGTTTTGTCTAGGCGCTTTGGGGGCAGAGAATTGCGTTTTGCTGAGCGAGCGCGCCTCCATGGAGCAACTCCCGCTTACCCCAAGCAAGGATTTCTGTATTGTGCTGTTTCATCCCGAGACACTTTCAAACATTGATGTTATCGAACAGACAGAGACACTCCTTTCTGCATGCGATATGCACTCCGACCTCGAGTTCATCTTTCTAGGATCAAATGCAGACACGCAAGCAAATGAAATTCGTAATACAGTCAAAGACTATGTCGCATCTCATGACAATGCGTCTTATCTTGAAAACTTGCCCGTTGACAGCTTCTTGCACCTGCTAAAACACGCCGAATGCCTCATTGGAAACTCGTCTTCTGGAATTATTGAAGCACCAAGTCTCGGAGTTCCTACGGTAAATATCGGGAATAGGCAAAAAGGCCGCGTACGGGCAGAAAGCGTAATTGACGTTGCATGCGACAGCACGCAAATTTCAGGTGCCATTAATTGGGCGCAAGCACACAAGGGTGAAAAATCTACCAATCCATATTATCGGGAAGATGCAGCTCGTTCATACTACAAAAAGACAAAAGAGCTTCTTGAGGTCATTTCTGAGAAAGGCATCATGCCGAAGGAGTTTTATGACCTGGGATACCAAGCGTAAACTATAATTATAGTTTACGCTTGAAAATCCAAACACAGAGGGTTGCTTCAATCCCGATATGCAAAGGTGTATTTTGACTAGTCTCGTGAATATACTGAAAAAGATAGCCAACGTGATAGAAAAAAAGAGCGTCAGTCCTTTTTCCACCCCGGTCACCAAACAAATCTCCTACCTTGAATCACTCAAGGAACCTCATGATTTAATCGAACGGTCGTTCATGCAGTACAAATGCCAGATGAAGTTAAAAGGAATGCTTGTTCACTCTCTGATTAACCTTGCTTCTGCACCACTGCTCCTTGTTATTCTCTTGCGAAAAGAGAGTCCCATTACCCCATGCAGAGACATATGCGACAAAGATACCCCCCGCGCAGCCTATTTCGATGATTTGACAACCGATATCATTCCAATCGAGATTTCTTCAAGCTTTGACATCGTCCCCTGTTCTTCCACATCACAGGGCCGTCTTACAAAAAAAGACAGAGCCTTTTTCAGGCAGATTGTCGTGCGCTACCCATTCTCATGGCATTTCCTTCTAAAGACGCTTGTAAAAGTACGGCAGTATAGAGGTGTCATCGACTCTATAAATCCAAAGGCTTTTATAGTGTGCAGCGAATATTCATTTGCATCCTCGCTTATGACGGCGTACCTGCATGAAAATGGAATAGTTCATATCAATGTGATGCACGGTGAGAAACTCTTTTTTATTCGTGATAGTTTTTTTCAATTTGATCGTTGCTACGTTTGGGATGACAAGCTCGTTGACCTGTTCATTGATTTACGGGCGCACCGTAATCAATTCCATGTTTCTATACCTCCCTCATTGCGATTGTGCATCCAAGAGGGTAGAAAGCGATATGACTTCACTTATTATCTTGGAGGAGAGACGCGACAACAATTGGACGCAATCTTATTGCACATGTTAAAGCTTCGTAAAAAGGGATTTCATTTATGCATCCGTCCTCATCCGCGATATACAGATGTAAGTGAGTTGGCACCTTTCATCAATGCCGGAATTCATCTCGAAACGTGCGAGTGTGTATCAATTGAAGAGTCACTTTCAACCACCCGCCATGCTCTTTCACTTTATTCGACTGTTTTGCGACAAGCATACGAAAACGGCATTCCGATAGTAATAGACGATTTATCCGATTCTTCAAAGTACAGACAGTTGCAAGAGACTCGTTTCGCTATCCTTGCAAAGCCGCATACTCTACTATCCGACTACATTGATAACGGGATTGCCGAAAAACAGGCCTGAATCTTGCAGCAACAATCATCCGTGCTGGGCAATAGCGTCTCTTGCTAGCTGCATATTCGCTTCATACTCAGCTTTCGGCACTTTTCCCTGCCGAAGTAAGTAGTCCCCATAATCTTCAGCCGTTTCCATACCATCTGCTGTTACATCTTTCCGCGCAAAGACTTTTCCAAACGTCTTAATAACGATTTTAACGTCATATATAAATGAAATATTTTCTATATAGACGAGATCCATTTGGAGTTTATCTTCCCATGAAATTGCATTTCGCCCACTAACCTGGGCTAGTCCAGATAGACCGGGGGCAACAAGATGCCTTTTCCGTTGTTCGGGAGACATGAAAACCATATCGCGTACGAGCTGGGGGCGAGGTCCCGTTACAGACATATCTCCCTTCAGGATGTTAAATAACTCCGGAAGCTCATCAAGAGATGTCGAGCGCAAGAACTTTCCAAATGAGGTCAAACGCATGTCATCTGGCAGTAAATTACCGTCCTCGTCCCGCTCGTCAGTCATCGTTCGAAATTTATACAAATAGAATATCGTCTCACACCCTGTTGAAGGATCAATTTTGCCAGGACGAAGTTGCTTGAACAGTACAGGGTTTCCCAACTTAATCCGAACGAGAACCGCAACAATTAACAGCAGCCAAGACAAACCCAGGATGCCAAGAAGCGAACAGAGAACATCCAGGCCGCGTTTGATTATTCGCGCGTATATGCCTTTTGGAACGTCCGAGGTATCAATAGGGGCAAGCATGAAGAACCCTTATTCAAAGCAAGCGCAAACTGCCTGTATAATCTTGTCTTGCTGTTTGGGAGTCATCTTGTTGTCACTCGGCAAGCATAAACCGCGATGGAAAATATCTGAACCGATATCGAGCGGTCTGCCATCGACCCCCACAGAACCACCGGAGATATATGCGTTCGTAAGACAGCGTCCGTCCCCTTCACGCGTCACAAAGGGACTCATGCGAAATATGGGCTGTATATGCATCGGCTTCCATATGGGACGCCCCTCCGCATTAAGTGCCGCGAGAACCTCTAATATCTCTGTAGGACTGCTCTTGCCCGCCTCCGATTTATAGAGAGCATCTTGTTCTCCACGAACCTGCGGTGCCATCGCATCAGAATCGATGAGTAAACAGCTTAACCAGTGGTTGGGTTCAGAAATTTCGCAATCAAATGGGTTCATGCTCACGGGCACATCCCTGAACCCCTCTTTGTAACGCTCGTAGATAGCTTGCTTTTGAATGATGTGCTCCTCGAGATACGGAAGCTGCCCGCGAACCACGCCAGCAATCACATTGCTCATGCGGTAGTTATAACCCAACTCCTCATGTTGATACCATGGAGCGTTTTCGCGGCTTTGAGTAGACCATTTACGAACACGATTGGCATCATCCTCGTTATCGGTAAGCAGCATCCCCCCGGAACTTCCCGTTATAATCTTGTTTCCGTTAAAGCTGATAGCGCTCACTTTGCCAAAGGTTCCGGTTTGCTTGCCTTTATATATGGCACCAAGACTTTCGGCAGCGTCTTCCACAAGAATCGCTCCATGGGCATCGCAAATCGAGCAAATCTCGTCCATTTTCGCGGGAGTACCATAGAGATGAGCAAGCACAACGACTTTAGCATCAGGATGAAGTCCGAAACCCCTCTCAAGGGCCACAGGATCCATGTTCCAGGTCTCGTATTCACTATCCACAAAAACCGGAACACCCCCTTCGTAGATTACGGGATTCACAGTGGCCGAAAAGGTCATATCGCTGCACAAAACCTCGTCGCCGGGTTTTATGCCCGCTAGCTTCATAGCAAGATGAAGCGCACTTGTGCCAGCGGACAGTGCAACCGCATACCCACAGCCCACTTTCTCGCAAATCTCCCGCTCAATGGCATTGATATTGCCACCCACTGTAGACATCCAGTTGGTATCATAAGCTTCGGACATGTACTTAAGCTCATCGCCATGCATAGTGGGCGACGAAAGCCAGACCTTCTGGTCAAACGGGACGATTTTATTCAGAGGCATATGAAACGTCCTTCTACTCTCGCAACTTCCCATTTTCAGGCAGAGTGCCAGCCGGATGATTAGCTGTGGCATTGTTTACACTTGTCCCACCTGCAACGCATCCGCTGGCAAAACTCGGTTTATACGTGGGCACGACACTGGCCATGATGACCTTGATTGTCTCGCTCTCTTGCCAACTCTCCTTACCAAGCTCAATAATCTTCCTGCTGACTACATCATCATCCATCTGAATGGGCTGTCCAATGTGAATAAGCCTGTTGGGAGTCTCCTTGAGCCCTTCTTCGTTCATAAGCATTTCTTCGAAGAGTTTCTCGCCAGGACGAAGGCCGGTATAAACGATGTCGATGTCCACATCAGGTTCGAAGCCGCTCAGTCGTATGAGCTTACGCGCCATATCGTCAATCTTCACCGGATCTCCCATATCGAGAACGAAGATTTCTCCGCCTTCAGCATAGAAGGCCGCCTGCAAAACAAGGCCCACGGCCTCAGGGATAGTCATGAAGTAGCGGATGATGTTCTTATCGGTAACAGTGACAGGGCCACCCTCTGCAATTTGCTTTTGAAACAATGGAATAACGCTGCCATTGCTGCCAAGCACATTACCAAAGCGAACAGCCGAGAAGATCGTGCGCACAGGACTTAACGTGCCATCGTCATTGAAAAGATTTTCCTCACATCGCACAGCAGAGCGTCTGTCCATCATCTGAACAATCATCTCGCACACACGCTTGCTTGCACCCATGATATTAGTAGGATTCACAGCTTTATCAGTGCTGATGAGCACAAAACGGTCCGCGCCGTGCTCGAGCGCTGCTTTCGCGACATTGTACGTTCCCATGACATTGTTCTTAACGGCCTCGTTTGGACTCTTCTCCATGAGCGGCACGTGTTTGTGCGCAGCAGCATGAAAAACAACATCAGGAGCATATTGGTCAAAAAGCCAAGAAACTCGTCCCTCATCACGCACGGAACCAATGAGAACCTCAAGGTTTATTTCTGGATAACAGCGCAAAAGCTCCTGTTGAATTTCATACGCATTGTTCTCATAAATATCGAAAATCACAAGCTGACGAGGGCAGTCCGCTGCAATCTGACGGCACAGTTCGCTGCCGATACTTCCGCCACCTCCCGTAATCAAGACAACTTTGTCATGTATGAAATCATGGACTTCGTCGCTGTTAATGGTTATAGGATCGCGTCCAAGCAAATCTTCAATCTGTACCTCACGCAACCGCGAGACATTTACCTGTCCGTCCAAAAGCTGATAGATTCCAGGCATTGCAAGAAGTTTGCAGTCCGTCTGTTGACATATTTCGAGAATATCTCGGCGTACTGTACCCGTCGCACTGGGAATATCGAATACGATTTGCGTAACGCCATATTCCTTGACCGCATCTATAATGCGCTTGCGTCCTCCGACAATAGGAACACCGTCAAGATACTTTCCAGCTTTCGATGGATTATCGTCAATAGCACACACGACTTTCCAATTAAGCTTGTCGCTAAATTTGATTTCATGAATAAGGTCACGTCCGGCAGAACCAGCACCAATAATCATCACATTCTCGGGCGTCTTGCCATTCACGCTATCAGCACGCATACGCACGCGCGTCATGCGCAGAAAACGATACCCAAAGCGCAAAGCGGCAGTGAAGCAGAAGCCCAGAATGGCGCCCATAATCCAAAATGAGAGCGGCATACGAATCTGCGTGATGAAATACACGACGAGAATACCAGCCTGAGTCACAAGCCACGAGAGGACTAGATGCGTGAGCTCCGTTGTCGACGCATAGGTCCAAATGCTGTGATACAGTCTAAACGCCCACATAGAGGCAATAGCTATAAGAATATACGGGATGATCAGAATCTGATACGCATGCAGATACGTTTCGCCAATCTGAACAAAATCAAATTCGAAACGCATAAGCAAAGCAAGAATATAAGCAAACGCAATGAAAATTGCGTCGCACACAACAAGTAGCGCCGTACGCACGGCGCGTTTGCGATCCACGTGAATACGCTTCATTTCGTCAGCAGCGTCTTTGTTTTCAGCAGACAACGCAACCTTCTCCTCTTGCGCAAAATATCATCGACATCCTCACCTACTCTTGGCCCAAAGGTGTCGTATCAATCACAAGTGTCTCGACCGCGTTTGGTGAAGTCGTGACAGTATATGTCAATGTCGTGCTTTGCAGACCTTCGATCATCGTAACACCGTACCAAACCTCATGGCCGTTGTAAGTCGCCCGCGTCATAGGTTCAATCCCAGGTTGTGTATACCAAACACCCACATCGTCAAAAAAAGTATCGGGTGCAAAATCACCCTCAACTTGAAGATCAGTAATGACGCCACCCATGGGTGCAAACAAGTACACGTCCAGAATCATATCTCCCTTTGAGCGCACCTTACCAACAGCATACTGATCAGGAGTTGTAAGAATTGCAGGAAGGTTTGCAGCATCGTCAGGAGAAAGCGTATTCGTAATTGTCGTCGTTACGGAATAACTTGTTGATCCGTCAGCATTCTTGGTCTCATTACCCACGGTCGTATCCGAATTGATATACCAATTGCCCTTTGAAGCAACTGTCGTCGCAAGATAAACACCGAGTTCCGGATTAGCCTCGCTCATTGAGATCGCACACGCTGCATCGAGCTTTTCAATTACAGCCTGCTCTTCAGGATTGGCCACCCACATGTAGATGCGCTTATCAGCAATCGAATCCCCTATAACCTGCACGGCGCTCAGCATGCTAACAGAATCAATGTTTCCAAAAAATGCATCGAGGGCAAGGGAGGCAACCTCGCTAAAGAAGGCGTTTTGTTTTGCCGATGCTAGAGCGTATGCGGTTTTCTGATCATCAGCTGCAATGTCGGGACTCTCGGTAGATTCATCTTCAAATGACTCGGTGCTATACATGATATATGCGGAATTCATTAGAACTTCCGCAGCATTCGAACCGTTTACCGCGACACCATCCGACGTAGTCACTCCTCCAGTTAGCTCTAGTATGGATTGCAAAAAGACCGGGTCGACAGAAATAATGCCATCGAATGGAGGCTTCTTGTTCGCATCCCAGATTGATTTCATAATCTCAGCAGCACGAGGAAAATGCGGGTTATACCCCGCATCGTAGAAATATTCCCCTGCACGAGTCCCAAAGAGAGTCCTCTCTTCATCAGTCAACTCCAAGACTTCATCTTCAGACTGAGCAAAAGAAAGATTCGGCGCGGTCATTTCACCAATCTCAAGTTTGCCATTATCGACAGTCATCAAACCAGTGGATCCTGGAAAACCGCCGACAGAGCGTAGCTCAGCCTCGCTGCACGCCATAATAAGATACGTTCGCGGACCGTTTGCACCAAGAATGCCTGGCAGCGCTCGTGAGAGGTCGCTCGCGTATCCCGTGACCTCGCTCAGAACGCTCATAAGACTTTTCACAGTCATAACGGGACTCATGAGCTGAACGATGTGCGGCTCGCTCAGCTCGTTTACTTGTCGTGCACATTCCCGAATGGTGTCGGACGCTGCTCCAATCGGCGTAAGCATAGCCTGAATCACCGGAATATTGAAACCGCCATCAACGAAAAGACGCGCATTGCCATCAGTGGACAATCCCTGCGCAATAGGAATGAGCACTTGTTCGGAGAGTTTGTTGGCAACCTCGGCCAGCGTACGTATCGACTTTACATCATCACCGTACACAGGTATAAAAGTAAGCGGTACCCAAAGTGGACCATTGACATTTGCGTCAAGCTCTTTAGCGATGGAGTTAAGATTGGTCGCAGTGCGCTGCGCCCCTTGAACATCCCCCGATTGGATCTGGCTGACGAGCGCCGAACCCTGATTCATAAGAATCCTGGCATCATCCATTGCGTTTTTTGCGCTCACAGCAAGTGCTGTGCCAGGAACAATCAGCAGCAAAACGATAATCACCGCAACCCCAGCAATAATGGGCTTGCGCACGTGTCGATGAGTCCTGGTCTTCGATCCATGACTTACGTAATTTGCAGCGCCGTATGGCGCGAGCTCATCCGTTGAAGGACGTGGCGCAGGCTTGCGATAAGGCTGATTCGCCGCACTCATTCGCCCGTTTTGCGGGCGACGCATATTCTCGTAATCATCGAGATTCGAATTGTCCATATCTCTCCCGTTGTCCGCATGACCCCGTCATGCGATTTGCGCGCTATTCGTCGCTTCTTTGTGTGCGCTCGCTTGCTCCCAATTATGTGAACTTGGATTATACACTGCACCTCAAACAAACAACAAAACAGCAAATCATTCGTATTTCTTTCCCTTTATCGCGGCCGCCAATTTGAATGAGGGCAAATAGAGGGCGGGAATTCTAGACAAGATCCAGGCCCTGAGCTTCCATATGCGGGAGACATGAGAATCCTGCATATAATCGTCAAGCCCGTCTCGGACCTTTTTGAGGATTATCGGAAGCATGTCACGTTTGTATGTTTCGTCCTCGCCTTCCTCCAACAGACGGTAGATCCTGCAATACTCGAGTTCCTGCCGAGCCGCATATGCCGCATTCAATTCCGCATCTTCAGCAAAGCGTTCTTGGATAGCGATTCCGCACTGGGCAACTGAGTCTATATAATCGGATATCTTCTTCTTCGATGCGGATTTCTGACCGGTGATGGATCCACTTCGCATGACGTAGCCATACAAGGGCGAAGACACCATCCCGACCATGGGAGATTTCGACACAATCTGGGCGATGCAATACAGGTCTTCGTAGAATCTACCTTCCGGAAACGGTGCTTCTCCCCAGACGTCCTTCTTCGCAAGTTTGCATGCTGCGCTGATTTCAAACCGCCCGCCGTACAACATCAAGCCCAGAGCGGCAGCGTCAGTCATCACCTCACAAGAATGAGTCTCGGAAAACCAGTCTTCGTTCCGTGCATCTGTACCGGTAATCTGCTTGAATTCGCCTACGACCATACGGACGGACGAATCATCAAGCATCGGAGCAATGAGGGTCTCTACGCAATCTGGAGATATAACATCATCACCATCAACAAACATGATGTACTCGCCACCAGCGCAAGCAAGTCCCGTATTTCTGGCAGACGAGAGACCACCATTGCTTTTGTGAATGACTTTCACCTGCGGATATTCCCCAGCTAATGTGTCGCATATCTCGCTCGTGCCGTCTGTCGACCCATCGTCAACCAGAAGAATCTCGACAGCGTCATAGCTTTGAGAAGCAAGGCTTTTGACACAAGAGGTCAGATGGCTCGAAATGTTATAGGCGGGAACGACAATGCTCACAAGCGCCGCGCCGACTGGCATTGGCGTAGCCTGGCTTTTCGGTTCATCCTGCAATTCGTAGCTCATGCGCACTTACCGTCGCTTTCCCTTCGACGCGACTGCAGAAGCCGCGTGCCTTCTACCCGAAGCATTCCCCGCAAGGCGCGCGATGCAGTCAAGAAAAAACGCGGACATCTCTCTCATGTTGCGCTCTTTCCACAGCTCGGAGAACACATGTTTTGCCAGATCTTTTCCACTGCTCGTAACGGCCGCATTGCACAAGTCATCTTTGTGCGATTCCAAAAAGACACCTATAGCGTAATTCCGATCGTACTGCTCGCGAAATCCTAGATTATGAGAATGGTAGACTTCGGCATCTGCGGCGTAGGCAACGCGCATCCCGTCTCTCATAAACTTTGCAGCCATGAGCATGTCCTCGTTCGTCGCAACCTCGTCGAAACCGCCGCATGCAATATAGGTCTCACGTCGGTACGCCGAGCATGCATCCGATACAAAGAAGGCCTTTATTCCCATCGTGGACACATCCTCGAGCGAACGCACGACCGATGCCGCCGAATAGTTGTATGACCTCACCAGCTGCTCGAAGCGTCGGGCATCCTTCTTTGGAAGCTGCCTGCCAGATGACATCGCGATGTCGTCAAACTCCAGCATGGGGCGGATAAGGTTTTCAACATACCTTTCGGATACCGGCAACGCATCTTGCGTCAAGAACAAGATGAAGTCGCTTTGCAGCGTCCTCATCCCCAAATCACGCGTCAGTCCGTGATTAAAATCCTTGCGTTCGATGGAGATGAGCCGCACGTCCTCAAAGGATTCCACAATCGAAACCGTATCATCATCGGAACTCGAGTCTATGACAAGAATCTCATCAAGTGACCGGGTTTGGTTCTTCAGGAGTTCGAGCAATTCCCCAATCTCATCTTGCGCGTTCAGAGTTGGAATTATTATTCCGACAGTACAGGTTTCCATTCACGTTTTCCTCGTATCGTTACTCTCGATTTGTGTATCGTAGCAGACGACACGGGCACGAAAGTCGTTTAACATGCTTGAAGTCAAATTCGACCGGCTGCACGAAAAGGCAAGATGTGACAACCCAGATCTTCTACATCGACGAGATATGTCCCGACTATCGACTGAACAACGCCGGATGCAAGGCGCGGGACGATGTTTCGTTTATTTTAAATGACATCGGGTTTTCAAGAATCGTGATCAACTACGACTATCATGCCCGAATGACAAGCGGCGCCCTTTCCCGTCTTGGCTTTCATTTTTCAGCTGCAAGGGATTGGGCAGACGCGCTTTCAAAAGTCGATGATGGAAGCATAGTCATCCTTCAGTTTCCTCTGATGCACCATTCGATTTTCGCAAAAGGCCCTTTCAAAAAAGCATACGAACGAGGCGTAAGGTTCATCTTGATAATTCACGACCTCGATTCCATTCGCCTCGGAGCAGAACGCGATAGAAGCCGTGCGGCAAAGAAACGTATATACGCCGAAGAGCTTTCTCTCATCGATCTTTCTTCGGTTCTTATAGTGCATAACGAGGCGATGAAGAAGCGGCTAGTGGAAGTTCATAGCATTGACCCCGAGAGGATTGTGCCGTTGCAGGTATTTGACTATCTTCTCTCGGATGAAAACGCCTATGCGACGGCATCGGGGCCTGGAAGCCCGGTGATTATCGCCGGAAACCTTCAGAGGGGCAAGGCGGACTATCTCTACGAGCTGCCCGAAACGCCTGACTTCAATCTGTACGGTGCGAACTTCGAGGACACGGGGAGACACAATTTGCATTATATGGGGGAGTTTTCGCCAGAAGAGCTCATACCAAACCTACAGGGTAGCTTCGGACTTGTCTGGGATGGACCGAGCACAAATACGTGCACCGGCGCTTTTGGAGACTATCTGCGCATCAACAACCCGCACAAGACATCGCTATACCTTGCCGCTGGCCTCCCCGTCGTCATTTGGGATCAAGCTGCTCTCGCCCCCTTCATAAAAGAGCACGGAGCGGGAATAACCGTGCCGAGTCTGTCTGTGCTCGCCGATGCCCTCAACCCGATCTCGACAGAGGAATACACGCGGATGAGGGAAAACGCCCGGGATATTTCGAAGAAGCTACGCGAAGGCCACTTCTTAAAGCATGCGATTGACGAGGCTATGCTTCGTCCCATGCCCTGATGGCCCCCGCCTTGATCAAGAGCTTTCTAAGCGTTTGGTATATTCCCATTCGTACAAGCAAGCATTTTGCACGGAGCGCCAAAGGAAGATTGCCCCTAGGTTCCTCGACGAGAACATCCGCGAGCAACTCCCGGACATGCCTTCGCACGCCGATGCCTTCGACTGAATCCCCCGCCAGCGTATCAATACTCAGCAAAAAACGGATGACCATTTGCTGACGCAAGCCTCTAAGGTCTGGATTGACTTCGATTTCCCTGATTTGCTCGACGGCCTTGAGTCCAGATGCCGCCTTTTTGGCATCAGCGCGATGCAGAAGGGAACCTTCGGTCTGGCGATACCAGTACAGCCGATCATCAATCCAACAAACATCGCTCACGTTGCCTAGATACTGGTGGAGAAACGCTGCGTCCTCAAAGAGCCACATGTCCTCGTCGAACGGGCCCGAGGCCGCTGCAAAAGCACGCAGACAATCGGCTTTGAACAAGTAAGAGTACAGATAATGACCGCGTCTCCCCTGATAGAGCAGGGATTCGAGCTCGCTAAACTTAATAACCCCCTCAGGGAGCGTTGCTTCTGCATACAAATCGGAAACGGGTAGCTCACCCTCTTCATTGAATGATTTTATACCGATAGCGACAAGCTCACAGCGACAGGCAGAGATGCGCTCCGCGATCTTTTCCAAAGCGCCCGGTGCAACATAGTCATCGGCATCGACAAACCAGATCCAGTCTCCGGACGCCTCGATTAATCCGCGATTTCGAGCCGCCGATGGGCCCCTATTCGCCGTATGGATTGACGAGACCCTCTTATCCCGGCAAGACCACTCATCACACAATTCAGGGGTGGAATCGCTCGACCCATCGTCCACGAGCAAAACCTGGAGATTCGAATAATCTTGCTCCACGATGCTCCGCACGCATTCATCCAAGTATCTTTCGGCGTTATACGCTGGAATGACGACAGAAATCAAAGGCGGCATCCCGTGCTCTTTTCCCGTCATCGCTGACTTTTTCCTCTCGCTCCTATAATCCGATGAAAGTGTTTGTTTTTCGTCGCAATGCAATACGCGAAAGCGAGCACGCAGAAAAACGCCACACCGACAACCATCTCCACGAGAAGCGTGGGCACCGAAACGCCCACGGTCGAAACGAGTGGAATCGATATCACGCGAATGAGAATTGTCATGAGAGCGCCGATGACGACAAACGGGAGCATGTTGCGTAGGTAGCGCAATAACGGAAGTTCGCCACGGACAAAATACGCCTGGACAGCTAGCACGACGAGCTCGGCGGCAACGGTCCCGATTGCCGCGCCCAACGCCCCCAAGCGACTGATGAGCACGAGGCACAGCACGATATTTGCAACGGCACCTACGCAAACGGAAATGGTGTAGTGGTTGTCACGGTACATGGGCAGCAGGTACTGGGCTCCTATTACGTTCGTCGCGCAAATGAGGGGCACTACCCAGGCAAGAACCACCATCACGGGAATGCAAGGATCATAGCCCGGTCCAAAGAAAACCGGCACGAACTCGGGCGCGATGCCCGCGATACCAAATGCCACGGCAAGACCACCAGCCAACATGAACCACATGGACGTATCGAGCAAAGCGAGCCCTTCTTCATGCTTTCCGGAGGCAAAGAGGCCCGACATATGCGGAAGCATAACCGTTCCCAGAGCCGTAATTACGGCAAGGGGCATCTTCGCCATCTTCTCCGAATAGTCGAAATAGCCAGTCTGCTCCATCGTCGACATAACGCCGAGCAAAATGGAGTTAAGCGTCGTATAGAGGCTAATCGCAATAACGGGAATAAAGAGTTTCAGATTGGGAAGGAAATGCACCTTCACCTCAGCCCACGTAGGTCTGGAAAAACTCACGTACTGGCGCGCAAACGGCATGAGCAGCGCAAAGCCAAGCAGCAAGGCAAGAGAGTGAATGCCGCAATAGAGGTAAACATCCTGGGCAGAGCGGATGATGGTGAATATGCCGACAAGCTCGAGGGCCTTTGTGGCGATGTTTATGACGGTCGCCTTGGCAAAGTCCTCCATGCCAAAAAAGAGCCATGAAATGTTAACAATGCCCGAAAACACGTACATCGCCCAAAGCAACGCGACGAGCGTGCCTCCCTGGGGCATGACAAGCGCATAGGCAAGGTAGATGAGAAAGACGGGGACCGCGATGACAAGCTGCGAAGCAAATACCGACCAAAAGGTCTTGCTGCGCTTTTCCTGATCATCAGCGACCGCGGCAATGGTACGCACGCCATAATTTGACATACCCAAAGTCGCAAACATCACGAAATATGCCGCGATTGCGTAGGTATATGAAAACTCGCCCACGCCCCCTGGCCCGAGCACACGCGAGAGATACGGCGTGGAGATGAGCGGCGCAATAATCAAAAAGATCTGATACGCCGAATTGTAGATAAAGTTTTTCTTTACAGAATGTGACATGATCGCAACTATACCGCATTGACACGAAGAGTCGGGGCGCTAACACCTAATGTGATATATTGTCGATTCAGGTCCCAATCACCCAATCATGATAACCACATGGTGCCGCTTTGATTAAAGTCAAGGAAAACGACCAACAAGGGAATATGCATATTCAGCTCGGCAATGTCGACGCATGCGAGCTGTTATTCCTCATCGCCTTCGCAATCTGGATGGTTTTTCAGCTTCTTGGGGAAGCATTGGTGGGACCTCTTGTCTCTGGTTCCATTGAAAAGACAGTTCGTTATGGCTGCATCGGCCTGCTCCTTTTCAGCGAATTAATCGGCGGCAGATACGATAAACGCACGATACTTTGGCTGGCATTCGCATGGATTCTTTGCATCGGCATGATTAACGCTGCGGAAGCCTACTACATCGATTGCATAATCTTTGCATTTTGTGCACGTAACGTTGCGATGAACAAGATCCTCAAAGTCGCATTTTGGAGTTCGATACTGGTTTGTGCCGGAGTAATCCTGTGCTCTCTTGTAGGTATCATTCCCAATTACATATTCACCGGCGGAGATCGCCAACGATGGCTTCTCGGATTCCGATACATGCTCTTTCCCTCGATGATTGTCTTCAACATCACTTGTATCGTCATCCTCCTTAAACGATACGACTTCAGTTGGACGCACGCCGCCGGTCTATTTATGGCAAACCTCGCAATCTACTTTGCGACAGACTCGCGTCTTTCCTTCTATCTCGCCGTAATCGCAATTATTGCCGGTCTTTGCTGTTCAAAACTTCCCAAAAACCGTCATGGCGCCGTAGCCATCCAAGGCCGCAACATCATTTACAGTAAACCCGTGAAATGGCTCGTGTTTCTTGCATTCCCTCTTTGCGCAGCGGCTATGCTCGCAGCTACGATTTTTTATACGCCAGATAATTCCATTCTGAACACGCTGAACGGCATTCTGGGCCGTCGTCTGGAATACGGAAACGCAACCTTAAATACATATGGATTCACGCTCTTCGGACAAGAGATTCTGCAAATTGGTAACGGACTCGATGTATCCGGCGGCTCTTCAACCGTCGGCGCATACAACTACATCGACTCTCTTTATGTAAAACTTTTCGTTCAGATTGGCGTTATTCCTGCGCTGGTCTTCTTTGGAGCTTTTACCGCACTATGCATCTGGGCTTACAAAAACCATGATTGGTTTCTTGTATCCATGCTCGTTATCCTCGCTATCCATTTCACCGTAGATGATCTGTCACTATTCCTCAGATACGACATATTGTTACTCTACCTGTCACTTCCCATAGCAAACATTGTTGCAACCAAAAAATCAAAGGAGCTTACATGACGCTTCGTCAATTGCTTTCCCTTGTTCGTGCGCATTTGCTGCTGATCATTGTCATACCCATCTGCTTTGCACTAGCATCATGGGCAATTGTTTCGGTAGTGCCTAAAGACTACGTTGTGCAGAGTACGGTATTGATACCTGTAAGCGAGCAAATGGCAGCAGCCGACAGAAACATGACGGCAGGACTTACCCGCGTCGCCAATGGCAGCGTGGCACACGCGGCACTGATTAGTCGACACCCCGATATCGATGTAGATGAGCTGGTCATCGAAGCAACGAAGCCCGATGAGAGCGATGTCATAGTCATTGATGTTACCGGGGCTTCCCGCGAGGATGCAAGCGTCATCGCAAACGAGCTTGCATCATACATCTGTGATTACGCACTCAACACGCTCGATAAAGAGGGTGTCGAAATCATCAGTTACGCAAGCCCGGACACATCATCCGCAAGTCCAAGCCCTCTCAAATATGCAGTTGAATTTGCCGTGCTGGGATTGCTCGTGGCAATTGTGGTAATCATAATTCGCGCACAGAAAAGAAGCGATACCGTATAGCGCCACGAAAGCGCATATAGTCTCTCTACTTTCCGCTCGCGTTCTTGCCAAACATAGCGCTAAAGGTCTCGAAGAACACCTTCAAATCAATCTTCGCACTGCGATTGCGCACATAAAAAAGCTCGAGGCTCTGACGCTCGCCGTCCTCGTACTTCGCATCGTTGCGCGATACCGTCTGCCACCAGCCCGTGATACCAGGCGTCACCGATAGAAACTCCACGACCGAATCGTCGTAGGCTGCAAGCTCGTCAGGCTCGACGGGACGCGGGCCGATGACGCTCATCTCACCCGTAAGCACGTTCCAGAACTGAGGCAACTCGTCGAGCGAAGTCTTGCGCAAAAACTTGCCGATCTTCGTAATACGCGGATCGTTGTCGACCTTGTGCTCGGCTTCCCACTGCTTGAGTTGCTCGGGCGTGAGGTGTTTCTCGACATCGTCGGCCCCTGGCACCATCGAACGCAATTTGTAGATGTTCATGGGCACGCCATAACGCCCGACGCGCTTGTGCTTGTATATGGGCGATCCGGGATTATCGAGCCATATAAGACCGCAAACCACAAGAGTGGGGATGAAACAGGCAACGGATGCACAGGCGGAAAACACCACATCGAAGCCACGTTTAAGCACATGGTAGCGATAGGTATCGTCTATGCCCGGAATAGGCTGACGCTGTACGGGATTGAGCACGATGTCGGTTCCACGCGTCGCCTTGTCAAGCACGTTTTGTGCCTGGACGCTCGTGACATCGATGATTTCATCGGGCGCTGGTTTGCCCTTGCGATCGCGCTTCCAAGCGACAATTTGACCCGCAGCGGCAACGGCAACCGATGCGCCCGCGAACACAGCGGCACCCGTCTTGAGGACCTTGCCCCAATCTCCCTTATGCGCATTACGAGTCATGCGTCTCCCGGACATCGAATGAAAGCATCTGCTGCATGGTACAGCAGAAAGCGACACTTTGGCACGTCGGACTGTTACATGTACCCCAGCGGCCTAGAGAGCCTCGTTCGCCAAAGGCGTCATGTCGATCTGCAGAGAGGTTTCTGCCTTGGGCGAAGTCGTCACCGTGTAGCTGATGATCGTACTCTCCCCGCCGTTGATGCCCGTAATGCCGTACCAGACCTCGTTACCGTTATAACTTGCCTTGGTCATCTCGTCAGGACCGGGCGTGGTATACCACTCGCCACCAAAGTAGCTCGAATCGAAGAAGTAGCCATTCGTCTGCATGTTCGAGATACTGCCACCTGCCGGCGCATAGAGATACACGTCCAAATGCATGTCGCTCACGCTACGCTTGATGGCCGCCTCGCCGGTGATGTACCAGGACATATCGGAGGCAGCAGCGTCACTAAGCGTGTTGCTAAAGGTGACGGTGACGTCATAACTCATAGAGCCGTCGACATTCTTGCGGCCTTCGCTTACCTGCGTATCCGCATCGAGATACCAGAAGCTCTTCGCGCCTGACGCGGCGCCAAAATAGATACCCGCAACGGGCTCGGTCTCGCTCACGGAGGTCAAGCCGGCTGCACCGAGCTTAGTGACGATGGCTTCCTCCTCGGGATTGGCCATCCAGATGTAGAAGCGACGGTCATCGAGCGAGTTATTGACGACCTCAAGAAGCTTTGCCAGGTCGACCTCGCCCAAATTGCCGAGTACCTGGTCAAGCGCCGCACTGGCGACCTCGGCGAAGAAGGCGTCCTGAATCTCGTTCTCATCGCCGTAACGCAAGTACACCTCGTTCATGAGGATCTGCGCGGCATTGGTGCCATCGACAACCGTGCCATTGCTCGTGGTCACGCCTCCGGTGAGCGCGAGGATGCGCTGCAGAAAGACCGGATCGAGCATGACAATGCCATCGACCACCGTGTTGCCACTCGACTCCCAGATGGCCTTCTGGAGCTCGCCTACACGCGGGAAGTTGGGAATGTAGCCAACGTCACGCATATCCATGCCCACGCGCTTGCCAAAGATCAGGAGCTCCTCATCGGTAAGGGGCAAAGCCGCCTCGCCGGTATCCGGGCGAGGAGCGGTCTCGCTTCCCACGAAGTCGCCCATGCTCATCTTGCCATCCTCGACGGTCATGATGCCAAAGGACCCCGCCATGCCGCCGGTGGAGCGCGGCTCGGCGTTGTTCGCAGCGATCACGAGGTAATGGGCGGGTTCGCCATCGGCACCGAGCATGCCGGGCAGCAGATGCGAGAGCTCGCTTGCGTACTCGGAAACGGTATCAAGCGTGCCGACCAGCCCCTTGACGGTCTGGACGGGCTCCTTGAGCTGGTCGAGGTGAGAATCGCCCATCTTGGCGACCTGCTCGGCGCAATCGTGAATCGTGGGATACTCGGCACCGAGCGGCGTGAGCATGTCCTCGACGGCCTGCACGTTGACGCCGCCATCGACCACGATGCCCGAAAGCCCCTCTGCGGGAAGCGCGTTGATAAGCGGCGTAACCGCCTTGGCGCATAGCGTGTCCGCCACGCTCGCAATCGTGCGCACCTGGGCGATATCGCTACCATAGACGGGAATGAGCGTGGCAGCGGCCCACAGAGGGCTGCTCACGTTGTCGTTGAGCTTCTTGGCGGTTGCCGAAAGCTCCGTCGCCGTTTTTCCAGCGCCGGTCTTATCGCCCTCCTTGAGCTGCGTGACAAGCGTCTTTCCCTGGTCCATGAGGACTTCGGCATCGGCCTTGGCATCCTTGGCGCTCATGGCAAGGGCCACACCGGAACACCCCAGGATAAGGATGACCGCCACGACAACCACGATGATGATGTTGCGACGCTTGTGGTTCTTGGGGCACCGCGCGCTGTGTCCGACGTAATTGCTCGCGTTGTACGCTGCCATATCCGACCGCAAGACGGGCTGCTGCCCACTGCGACTGTGGTTACCGTGAGCGGAATACCTGACCATGATGCTCCCCATGTTCGAAATCACTGGTTATCGTGAGTTTTCATGACAAATGTTTGCTCATGATACCGCAAGAGCCCCAAAGGCACGGTTTCTCCACGCATTCTATGCGATAACCGTGACCATGCAGATTGTCGAGGTGCCCGATACCGGGGCGCGCCCACGAAGACCCGCAACTGCCCAAACGGACCCGCGCAGACCCGTTCGGGCTGCTTCGCTGGCAGAATGCGGCCACGAAGACCCATCCGGCGGACCTATGCAAGTCCCTTTCGGCATATCACGCCGATTCCACCCCGTGCAGACTCATTTCCGGGTCTGCGCAGTCGCAACCTGCCACGCCGTAGCCCACGTCACTCCCCTATTCTTTAGCCAGTCTGACTTCACACCGAAATTACTCCGACATCATCCCGAAATCGCTCTGAAATCGTTCAGATTCTCAGGGTAGATGTCTCGGTGCTTTAACACCTACCATTGCTCAGCACGGAGAGAGGCCGCACTTGGCGGTGCCCGCCGAACAATTCGCCCTCAGATGACGCATACGCATGGGAAGGAAGTTCGTGAAAGCATACGTAGTCGGTAGTTCTGCACTTCATGCCTGGCGACGCAACCAAGCGGGTGCAACCACTCTCAAGAGAGAGGTCGCAAACCCCCTGACCGATTGCCCGACGACACCCCAAGAGCTAGAGGCAATCGGCCTCTCTCGCTTTGACCTTGGCACTGCGCCCATACGCCTCATGGTGCCATCCTATGCACATCGCATATCGAAACGGTTATATAAATACCGTGTCCATTCGCGCGCTCTCCCAAAAGGTGCGTTCCGACAACTCGGCGATCGTGTATGCTTGGCCTCCCCCGAGCTTTGTCTCATCCAATCCGCATGCGTGCTTTCGAGATACCAACTGATGGAATTGTGCATGGAGCTGTGTGGCACGTATGCGCTGCTTCCCGAGGAGCCCCGCGGATACATCTGCAGGGACCTCCAGCTTGCATCGGTCGCGTCTATCCGCAGTTTCCTGCGCGAGGCATCAGAGCTGCATGGATCAAAACGGTTGTCCATTATTTTGAAGTACCTACAAGATGGCTCGAACTCTCCCATGGAAACGCGTGCGTATCTCCTCGCCTGCCTTCCGAAAAGGTACGGTGGCTTTGGCTTACCGAAGGCCGAGCTTAATGCCCGCATCGAACTCGATGCCGAGGAACGGCGTATTGCACGACGCGAGCACTTCAAAAGCGATATGAGCTGGCCACATGCCATGGTTATCGTCGAATACGATGGCCACGACGACCATGAATCCCGCGAAAGCAGGGCACGTGATGCCACAAGGCGAAACATCTTGCTCTCGAAGGGATATACCGTATTCACCCTTACGGGCAAACAGCTGTGCAACGCGTTCGAATTCGCAAAGGTTGCAGCTGACATCGCCCGAAGCATCCATCACCGAATGAGGGACTTTCCCGAAGACTGGGAGGAGCGCCATGGAATCCTCCGCAGGGAATTATTCAAATCAATGACAAGCTATGAAACAGAGCGCTCTCTCTAACGTCGAGGTCTTCATCATCAAAAGCCTAACGCCGAATGCCAGTGAGAGTCGCTGGGCAAATCGTTTCCCTGAATCCCCATCTAGTCTTCAGGGCGTTTGTTCTCTTCATGGGACTCGTGAGAGGCAACATGTCCCGCGTCCCTTTGCGCCTCTTCCTCTTGCGCCTCGCCCGGATGCTCCGTTTGCCAACGAATGGTCGCCCGGCTACGCTCCTGCAACTCGACTTCCAGAAGATCTGCCTTGAAGGCATAGTTGTTCCAAAATGCTCCTGCCAGGTAGATAAGAATCGCCCCATCAAAGAGGAGGACGCGGGCAAAATCGACAGTTCCGACCTGATACGTATTGATAGTGAGAATAACAAGCCCCGCGATACCAATCATACGGACGATGATTCGATAACGCATCGACTCCCACTTGAACTCGCCCTCGACCTGTTGCTGTGCCTCCGTATCCGTTTCGGGATTACCCGTGAGGCGCCTCGCGAGTGCCTGCCGGAACCTGGGCAGTTCTTTACGCTCGGCACGCAATTGAAAGATGCGAACGACACTGGCCGCATAGGCAAGCACGAGAATGATGATGAGACCGGAAACGCCCTTGGTGGAGAGCTCGGGACTCGTAAACGCAAAATAGGCGATGACGCCAATGATTACGGCGATGAGAAGGACGTTCATCACGATAAAAGTGACTTTAGCCAACCTTGAAGCCCCAGAAATGCCCCATTCCTCGCGAAGTCCCGGAACAGACTCGATGTAGCTTTTGACCTGCTCGTCAGTAGGTGTGCCCATAGTCATTCCTCGGCATCTCTCCTGGTAATCGGTTTTAATCCTCGTGCCAAGTATCGCACACTTTTTATGTTCGGTTCTGATTGTCGACATTTCTTGTGAGACGATGCAAACAATCTCAGGATTGCGAAGCAGCAAATATCGGCTGCATGGATTCTAGATCACGGGACAACGAACGCAGCGTGAAGGCGACGCGCCATGAGGCAGCAGATGCCGATGATTCGGAACGGAGATCGCGAGATGACGGATTGCGACCGCATAGACTCGGAAATGGGTCTGCGCGGGACGAAATCGGCGAGATAAGCCGAAGGAGACCCGCATAAACCCGTCGAGTGGGTCTATGCGAACGCGTTTCGTCAACGAGGCATCCCGAATGGGTCTCAGCGATCGCATCCAGGCGTCAAATTGCGGTGGGTCGCCATCCGAGAGGGCCTGCGCGGGCTCGTCCCGCCAGATGCGAGTCTCCGACGGGTCTCTGCACGTGCACCTCGTCAGACGCATGCCTCCGTCAGATAAATGCAGCTCGCGCGTGAAGCCCTAGCGCGAGAAGCCGCCGCCTCCACCGCCGAAACCGCCGCCTCCACCCATCGAGAAGCCGCCTCCACCGCCGAAGCTCCCGCCGCCACCACCTTTGGCAGCGGCAATGATGCTTTGCGCCGAAGACATCGTGTTCTCGAACGCGTTTCCAAAGAAGTCCACACTCGCCGCACCGGCATGCATCGAAACGTAGGGGTTGTAGTACCACAGCATGCTGCCGACAAACACGTCGCTAGTCCAAATGTCAGGTGCGACGCGGTTGAGGTCATTCACGACCTGGTCGGCAACACCGAACAGATACGCATAGACAAGCAGCTCGCCCCACACCTTGGCATCCGTAGGCACGGCCTCGTCAAGTGCGGTGAAGTCCTTGAACCAGCGCTTGAGCGCCGTGCAGCGCGCGTAGATATCGACGGCCTCCTGAGAACGCCGCGTCATGAAGAACGAGAACACAAGCAGAATCACGGCACCGGGAAACAGACCGATGAGCGGCATGAAGTTCTCGATCGTGATGCTCACGAAGGCACCGAGCACGATGAGTCCGATTGACGCAATCTGAAACGCGCGTTTACAACGCTCGCCCGTCCTCTCGAAAAAGCCACGTCTGTCGACCTCGGCACTGATGGTGCCCTGCCATAGCTGCATGGAGTTCACGTAGCTTTGGGCATGATCCTTGGCATATGCCTCGATATCCTCGAGCGTGACGCTGCCGTACTGCACGCCAATCCTGTCGAAGACCAGGTCGAGCGCCTTGGTGTCAATGGCGTCGTGATTCACATGGAGGCGCTTTTCGGGATTGAGCCCGAGCCTATAGGTCACGTGCTCCTTGTCACCGAGGATCTTGCGTTCCTCGATGCTCGTCTCGCGCGAGATACTCACCACGCCGAGATTGGAGAGATGCATGAGGACGGCGGTCAGATCATTGGCATCGGGTTTGTTCCAGCGCCATAGACGCGCGATGACGGCGGGGTTTGTCCCCTTCTCGGGCACGTCGCGCCAGTATTCGTCCGTAAAGCTTGGTTTGTGTTCGCGGCCATAGCGGAAGAACAAGACGAGCGCGACGATGAGACACGCGAGCGAGATGCACAGGGGGATGACGAGCAACAACACGTCGATAATGCGACGAGTCTGCGCCTCGCGCTCCCATGCCTGCTCCTCCTCGAGCACCTGGGGAAGCCCGTCATAGGCGTGCGTTTGCTCGGCCGAGACCGATGGCGTCCAACTTGCCGGGAAGGCGACGCGCATCTCGGCGAAGCTCCCCTCTTTCACGCGCGGAACGTCGAACTCGATGACGCCGGTGTCCTCGAAGCTCACCGAGCCATTGATGTTTCCGTGAGCGAAGGCGTAGACGTTTTCGCCGCCCATGACGCTTTGACCTGCAGGCACGGGCAGCCGCACGAACGCATGCACGTCCTCGGTATCGACATCCCAGTTGGGAGCGACGAATTGCCAATACAGCACGCTCACATCGTCATAGCGATTGACAGCGCCCGTGTAGGTGTAATCGAAGACGAAGGTCTTCCTCTCGTCTTCGGTCGTCGAGAACGCATAGACCGCGCGTTCGGCCACATCGATGGAATAGTAGCCGCTCGGAGGGCCACCCGCCGTACGCCATGAACCCTGAAACGGTACTTCGACGAGCTGCGTGGTGACGCCGTTCTCATCGATGACCGACACGCCGTTGACGATGGTCGTGCCGCCGGGCGGCGGATCGAGCACCGCGGCCGTAAGCGTATAGCGCCCGTCGAACTCATAGGTCCGCGCATCGACGACATGTAGCGAGCCATCCTCGTTAACGGTCGCGTTGATGGTGTCACTCGTGCACGCATGACTCTTGGCGTGCGCGCTTACGGGCATGATGCATGCGCACGCGACAAGCCAAAACACGCACGCGGCCATCAACACCAAAACGAGACAGTTACTCTGAGCAGCTGTCTCATTTTTCGCTATTGCAATTCGCGCTCGCATTACGAGAAGCTCACTTGCGGAGCGGTGGCTGCGGGAGCGGCCGCCTCGAAGAGCTCACGCTCCTTGAAACCGAACATGCCGGCGAAAATGACGGCCGGGAAGGTCTGGATACCGTTGTTGTACTTCATGACCGTATCGTTGTAGCTCTGGCGCATGTAGCTAATCTTGTCCTCGGTCTCCGAGAGCTGAGCCTGGAGGTCGAGGAAATTGACGGAAGCCTTGAGGTCGGGATACGCCTCGCTCACGGCAAAGAGCGTCTTGAGGGCGCCCGTGAGCATGTTCTCGGCTTCGGCACGCGCCTCGGGCGTCGTGGCGTTCATCGCCGCGTTACGCGCCTGCGTCACGGCCTCGAGCGTGCCACTCTCGTGCGCCGCATAGCCCTTGACGGTCTCGACGAGGTTGGGGATGAGGTCGAGCCTGCGCTGGAGCTGCACGTCAATCTGCGCCCAAGCGTTATCGACACGATTGCGCATGCGCACGAGGTTGTTGTACATCCCAATAAGCGCGATGGCGAGAATGACGATTATTACGACGATGACGATGAGGGCAATGGTAAGTCCGCTCATGAGGGCACCTTTCTTTAGTAATACTGTGCTAACTCGCATTCTATCTGTTGGCATCCAGAATGTCATTTCGGGCGGAGCGAACGCAATGGCGCCTCATGTCATTTCGAGCGGAGCGAACAAAGTGAGCGCCTCATGTCATTTCGAGCGGAGCGAACGAAGTGAGCGCAGTCGAGAAATCCCGCTCTTGCGTTCCGTTAGTAGTGACGGAGGAGATTTCTCCACTCCGGCGCTACGCGCCTCCGGTCGAAATGACAATGGGGGGGCTACGCGCCTACGGTCGAAATGACAATGGGCGACCGTCGGAGCGGAGCGTCCCTCCCCCTCCCCCTCCGCCGCGTCCCAAAAGTTACCTTTGCATGTCGAAGCGGCGAGTTTTCTTGACATTGAACATGCACCATTTACATTGAGCAGAAAAAGTTCCACGAGCCTTCGCGCACGTGAAACCGCAGCGAGGAAACATGAGAGGACCTCGCAGGAGAGATGGGAACACCTATGAGCGATGCACTATTGTCCGTCCGCGACCTGTCAGCTGGTGTTGACGGCAAGGAGATTCTTCATTCGGTCGACCTCGATGTCGAGGAAGGCGGCGTCCACGTTCTGATGGGCCCCAACGGCGCGGGCAAGTCGACGCTGGGCCACGTCATCATGGGCGAGCCGACCTACGACGTCACGGGCGGCACCATCATGTTCGGCGGCGAGGACGTCACCGATCTCTCCCCCGACAAGCGCAGCCTTGCCGGCATGTTCCTCTCGTTCCAGGCTCCCGTCGAGATTCCCGGCGTGCCGCTGTCGAGCTTCCTGCGTGCCATCGCCTCGGCGCGCCCCGAACTCGACATGAAGCGCAAGGAGTTCCGCAAGCGCGTGCGCGAGCTTGCCGATGAGCTCGACATGGATCGCGCCTACCTCGACCGCGAGCTTGGCGTGGGCTTCTCGGGCGGCGAGAAGAAGAAGGTCGAGATGCTGCAGCTTCTGCTGCTCAAGCCGCGTCTCGCCATCCTCGACGAGGCCGACTCCGGCCTTGACGTCGATGCGCTCTCCGTCGTCAGCCGCGGCATGGAGCTCTACCGTCGCGAATGCAACGGCACCTTGCTCGTCATCACCCACAACACGCGCATCCTCGAGCACCTCGATGTCGACAAGGTGCATGTCATGGTGCGCGGCCGCATGGTCGCCGAGGGCGACGCGAGCATGATCGCCGACATCGACACCAACGGATTCGAGCAGTTCGAGTCCCTCGCGCAGGCACGATAAGGGGCCGCCATGACCGGACCAAGCGAAAAGAAGCGCACGCAGGTCGATGACATCGACCGCAGTATGTACGACTTCGTCAAGGACGAAAGTAACCAGGAGCATCTCGAGGCGGGTCTCACCCCCGAGATCGTTCGCGAGATTTCCGAGAAGAAGGACGAGCCCGATTGGATGCTCGAGCTGCGCCTCAAGTCACTCGACATCTACAACGGCTTTCCCATCCCCACCTGGGGCCCGTCGATCGACGGCCTCGACATGGACCACATCGTCACCTACGTGAAACCCGAGACCGACCAGCAGGCGAGCTGGGACGACGTCCCCGAGGACATCAAGGACACCTTCGACCGCCTGGGCATCCCGGAGGCCGAGCGCAGCTACCTCGCCGGCGTGGGCGCGCAGTACGACTCGGAGCTCGTGTACCACTCCATGCAGGAGTCCGCCTCCAAGATGGGCATCGTCTACTCGGGCATCGAGGAGGCGCTGCAAGACCCCAAGTGGGAGGGCATCATCCACGACCATTTCATGAAACTCATCCCGCCCACCGATCACAAGTTCGCGGCCCTGCACGGCGCCGTGTGGTCGGGCGGCTCGTTCGTCTACGTGCCGGCCGGCGTGCAGCTCGACTATCCGCTGCAGAGCTACTTCCGCCTCAACGCGCGTGGCGCGGGCCAGTTCGAGCACACGCTCATCATCGTCGAGGATGACGCGAGCCTGCACTTCATCGAGGGCTGCTCGGCCCCCAAGTACAACGTCGCCAACCTGCACGCGGGTGCCGTCGAGCTCTTCGTGGGGCAGCGCGCTCACCTGCGCTACTCGACCATCGAGAACTGGTCGAAGAACATGTACAACCTCAACACCAAGCGCGCCATCTGCAAGGAGGGTGGCGATATTGAGTGGATCTCGGGTTCCTTCGGCAGCCACGTGGGCTACCTCTACCCCATGTCCATCCTCAACGGGCGCGGCGCCAAGTCGAGCTTCACCGGCATCACCTTCGCGGGTGCGGGCCAGAACCTCGACACGGGCTGCAAGGTCGTGCTCAACGCGCCCAAGACCAAGGCGAGCGTCGAGACTAAGTCGATCTCCAAGGACGGCGGCGTCTCTACCTTCCGCTCGAGCGTGGTGGCGACCAAGAACGCCGAGGATTCCGCCGCGACGGTGAGCTGCCAGTCGCTCATGCTCGACGATCGCAGCCGCAGCGACACGATTCCGGCCATGGACATCAAGTGCAAGAACGTCGATATCGGACACGAAGCAACCATCGGCCGCATCGGCGATGACAAGGTCTTCTACCTGATGAGCCGCGGTCTCTCCGAAGAAGAGGCACGTACGATGATCGTCAACGGCTTTGCCGAGCCGGTGAGCAAGGAGCTCCCGCTCGAGTACGCCGTCGAGATGAACAACCTCATCAAGCTCGAGATGGAAGGGGCGATCGGCTAATGGAAGCACGTATCTTCGAGCACGCAAGTGCGATGCCAGCTCCGACCTGGTACTTCCTCCACATGAACGACGTGACCATCGAAATCCCCGCGCAGCTTTCCTGCGAAGCCGACGCCGTCATCGAAACCGATGCCACGCTCGGCGATGCCACGGCCTTCGTTGAGGCCATGGAAGCGGCGCAAACTGCCTGGGACAAGGTCTATGGCGACAAGCCCGTGCTGACCAACGCCGTCGATGAGCAGGCCGAGGAGCTCGGCGGTCTGGCGCTGTCCGCGTACCAGAAGAAGGCCGACGCGATGGAGCAGGCCAAGAGCCTGGCCGCATCCTTCGAGCAGGGCATGGGCGAGGAAGTCAGCGACTGGATTCGCGAGATGGCCTGCCAGACGCGTTCCATCATCGCGCCAGCTGGCTCAAGCCATACGGCAAACATCCAGATAAGCGGCGTCGACGGGGGCGCCAACATGGCCGCCATCGACCTCGTCGCCCACGAGGGCGCCACACTCGACGTCGCCGTCATCGTGGATTCCCCTGCTTTCGGCACAGGTATCACCGGCAGCTCCATCCGCATCTTTGCCGCCGAGGGCGCACATGTCACGCTACGTCGCGTCCAGACACTCGATGACACCTGGACCGACCTCGATGACATGGGATTGTTCGCTGCGGACAACGCAACCATCGACGTACATCAGACCGTGCTTGGCGCGGGCAAGTCGTACACGGGCCTTGCAGGTGACCTGCGCGGCCACAACTCCACCATCAACGTCTACACGCACTACTTGGGCCATGGCGAGCAGGAACTCGACTTCAACTACATCCTGCGCCATCACGGCACCAAATCAACCTGCAACCTCTATGCCAACGGCGTGCTTGCCGGCTCGAGCAAGAAGACGCTGCGCGGCACCATCGACCTCATTCGCGGGGCCAAGGGCGCCGTGGGCCACGAGGTAGACAACGTGCTGCTCGTCGACGAGGGCGTGAGCAACAAGACCGTCCCCAACATCCTCTGCAACGAGGACGATGTCATGGGCAACCACGGGGCGACCATCGGTCACATCAAGGCCGACCAGCTCTTCTACCTGGAAAGCCGCGGGCTGTCGCCCGAGCAGGCCGAGCAGATGTTCATCACCGCGACGCTCGAGGACGCCTGGCTCAACGCCGCCAACGACGTGACCAAGCAGGCCGTCGCGCGCCTCGGCAACACGATCGTGGAGAACTTCGAGGAGGTTTACCTGTGAGTTCGATCGACATCATAGCCAATCCGTACAAGAGGGATTTCCCGCTTCTCGTATCCATGCCAGACCTGGCGTTTCTCGACAGCGCAGCCACCGCGCAACGTCCCGCCTGCGTCATCGAGGCAGTGGACCACTTCTACAAGACCATGAACGCCAATCCGTTGCGAGGTCTCTACGAGCTTTCCATCGAGGCGACCGAAGCCATCGAGAATACGCGCAAGCTCATCGCACGCTTTATCGACGTTGGCGAGGAAAACGCACGCGACATAATATTCAACCGCAATGCCTCCGAGGCGCTCAACATCGTCGCGCAGTCCTTCGGCCCCACCGTGGTCGAGGAGGGCGATGAGGTATGCATCACCATCATGGAGCACCACAGCAACCTCATTCCCTGGCAGCAGCTCTGCAAGAAGACCGGCGCGAAGCTTGTCTACATGTACTGTGACAAGGACGGCTTCATCTCCGAAGAGGAGATGCTCACCAAGATCGGCCCCAAGACCAAAATCGTCGCGGCGGCGCACGTTTCGAACGTCCTCGGCGTCACCAACCCCATCGCCCGCATGGCGCAGCTCGCACACGAGAACGGCGCATACATGGTGGTCGATGGCGCACAGTCCGTACCGCACATGCCCGTCGACGTCACCAAGCTTGGCTGCGATTTCTTCGCCTTCTCCGGCCATAAGGTCTTCGGGCCCTTCGGCGTGGGCGTTCTTTGGGGCAAACACGAGCTGCTCGAGAGTATGCCGCCGTTCCTCACGGGTGGCGAGATGATCGACTACGTGAGCGAGCAGGACGCCGTCTGGTCCCCCGTCCCCGAGAAATTCGAGGCAGGCACGCAAGATGCCGCCGGCATCTACGCGACGGGTGTGGCAATCGAGTACGCCAACGGCATCGGCATCGAAGCCATGGAGGAGCGCGAGAAGGCGCTCATGCGTTACTTGGCCGAGCGCATGGAGGCGCTCAAGTTCATCGAGGTCGTGGGCCCCGCAGATCCGGATGCGCGCAGCGGCGCCTTCAGCTTCAACGTCACCGGCGTGCACCCGCATGATGTCTCGGGCATCCTGAGCGGCGAGAACGTCGCGATTCGCGCCGGTCATCACTGTGCCCAGCCTCTCCTGCTCTTCCTCGGCATGCACACGTGTTGCCGTGCGAGCGTGGCGTTCTACAACGACGCACATGATATCGATAGACTCATCGACGGGCTCGAGCTCGTGGGAAGGATGTTCAATGTCTAATGGCTCTACCAGCAGCATTTACTCTGCTGCGCTGATGGATCACAACGCCCATCCCGACTATCGATACGAGCTCGAGGACGCGACGCACAGCCACGACGGCATCAACGCGAGCTGCGGTGACGAGCTCACGCTCTACCTCAAGATCGATGATGCGAACGACGTCATCGAGGAGGCCTCGTTTACGGGGCACGGCTGCGCCATCAGCCAGGCCTCGGCCGACATGATGGCCGGCCTCATCGAGGGCGAGTCAGTTGACGAGGCAAAGCGCTTGCTCGGGCTGTTCATCGGCATGATTCAGGGCAACGAGCTTTCCGAAGACGACATCGAGGACCTTGACGAGGCTGCCGAACTCCAGTCGATCTCGCGCATGCCCGCACGCGTCAAGTGCGCCGAGCTTGCCTGGCGCACCCTCAACGGCATCCTCACCGAGCGCGAGAACGAGAAGTAGAGAGCGCTTCTCCTGTCATTTCGAGCGGAGTGGTGAGATTCCTCCACTTCGGGGCCCTGCGGCCCCTCCGGTCGGAATGACAACAATGCATTCGAGCGGAGCGATTGCCCCTCTCTGTCATTTCGAGCGGAGCGAAGCGCAGTCGAGAAATCTCACCCATCACGACCAACGAAGCGCTAAGAGCGAGATTTCTCGACTCCGCTCACTGCGTTCGCTTCGCTCGAAATGACAGCAGCCCCTGCCTCATTTCACGATGCCGCCGCCGAGGCACTCCTCGCCACAGTAGATGGTAACCGACTGGCCAGCGGCAACGGCTTCGACACGTCCGTCGAAGGTAATGCGCGCCGCGTCCTTTCCTGTCTCGACATGCGCCTCGACAAGCGGGCGGGTATGCCGCGTGCGCACCAGGTAACGTCCCGGTGCGGGCACATCACCCGAAACCCATCGCACGTCGTCGAGCACGAGCTCGTCGGTCCACAGCGCATCGCAGTCGTGGTTCGCGCTCACGTAGACAATGTTCTCGGCCGTGTCCGTCTTGACCACGTAGCGTGCCGGGCCCCCTCCGAGGTCGAGCCCCTTACGCTGACCAAGCGTATAGAGAAACGCGCCCTCGTGCTGACCGAGCACGTCTCCCGTCTCGTATTCGACGATGTCGCCTGCCTTGCGTTCGAGCTGCGAGAGCAGGAATTGCTGAATCGAGACTGGCCCTATGAAGCAGATGCCATCGGAATCGTGCTTGGTCGCGACCTCGAGCCCACGCTGCGCAGCCATCTCGCGCACGGCTGCCTTGCTCTCGATTTCGCCGATGGGAAAGAGCGTGCGAGCCAGCACCGCCCCAGTCACACGCCATAAGAAGTAGGTCTGGTCCTTGTGCTCGTCGAGCGCGCGAAGCAAGTGACCGCACTTCGCGCCCGAATTATCGAGGAGCACACGGGCATAATGCCCCGTTGCGATGTAGTCTGCGCCATGCTCGAAGGCCTCGCGTGCGAAGACGCCGAACTTCACCTTCTCGTTGCACATGACATCCGGATTGGGCGTGAGACCACGCGCATAACAATCGACCAGGTAGTCGACCACGCCGCGTTTATATTCTTCCTCGTAATCCCAGACCTCGAGGTCGATGCCCAGCTGCACCGCGACACGCTCGGCATCGGCAAGGTCCTCGGCCCAGGGACATTTGAACCCCGGCAGGTCGACCGACCAGTTGCGCATGTACACACCCGTGACATCGAAGCCCTGTTCCACAAGCAGCGCCGCCGCCAACGAGGAGTCCACTCCCCCGCTCATGCCGACGATGACCTTCTGTGCCATGTACGTCCTCTCCACTTGCGGCTTTCAACAGAAATAAAGATATCACGTATTTCGAGCGAGCGGCCTCCCCTCTGTTATTTCGAGCGGAATGGCGAGATTTCTCCACTACGGCGCTGCACGCCTGCGGTCAAAATGACAACGGGGGACGCGTCCGAGGCCGAATGACATCCTACCGCGAACCTACACGCTCGTATTCGACACGAACGACCTCGATGATGACCTGCGCTGCCCGCTCGACCTGCTCGCGCGTCGTATCACGCCCGAGCGTGATGCGCACGCTGCCTTCGGCGACTTCTGGTGGTGCGCCGATCGCCTCGAGCACGGGCGAGACCGTCATCTTGCTCGCAGCACACGCCGAACCCGTCCCGACATAGACACCGCGCTGGTCGAGTGAGATGACGAGACGACGAGCGAGCAGACCCGGAAAGGAAATATGCAGGAGGTTATCGAGGCGCTGGGCGTCACGCGTCGGCCCCGCAACGACGGCATCGGCAAACGCGGTCGTCAACGTGACTTGTAGCCAATCGCGCAGCTCGCGCAAGCGCTTTGCCTCATCCTCGCGCCGCTCGCGGGCAAGCTCGAAGGCGCGCGCGAAGCCGATGATGCCCGGAACGTTTTCCGTCCCGCTGCGCAAGCCCGCCTCCTGGCCACCACCACACACGAGTGGACGCAGCTCGATGCCGCTACGCACCCAGAGCAGACCCATCTGCTTGGGACCATACATCTTGGCAGCAGACACGGTAACGAGATCTGCCCCAAGCGAGGAGACGTTGAGCGTCTTGAGTGCCGCCGCCTGCGAAGCATCCGTATGTAGGTAGATGGGGCGCATGTCGCCAGCCGCAAGGCGACGCGCACGCTCGTCGTCCACGACTTGCGCAAGCTCGCGCAGCGGTTGAATCGTTCCGATCTCGCCATTGGCAAGAGCGATGCTGACGAACTCCGTATCGGGACGAATCGTTGCCTTCAAAGCATCGGGACTCACGAAACCCTGCGCATCAACGGGCACGAACGAGCCATTCTCGCGCGCTGACACGCAGCTGCGCATGCTCGCATGTTCGATGGCGCTTGCGATAACGTGCGCACCAGGCACGGCGGCGGTAAGCGCGAGGTTGTTTGCCTCGGTCGCGCCTGCCGTGAAGACGATGTTGGCGGGCTTGCCTCCTATGAGATGCGCGATGCGCGCACGGGCATCCTCCACGCTCGCATGCACCTGACGCGCGGGCGCATACGATGCCGAGGGGTTCGCAAAGTCCTGCGAAAAGTAGGGCAGCATCGCCTCGAGCACTTGCTCGCCAACAGGCGTTGCCGCTGCATAATCTAGATATATCCCCTCGTCAACGCTCATACTCGATGTATCTACCCAGCCGCTGCAGCCTTAGCTGAACAGACTCCTGAACCAGCCCTTTTTCTTGGGCGCCTCATGTTGCGCTTCGTGTTGCGCTTCGTGCTGTGGCTCATGCTCTTGCACCTTGTCCGGCTCCTCGACCTTGGGTGCCGTATGAGGGAAATCGCTCATGTACGAGCGCTCGCGCGCAAGACGCTGCTCGGTGCTTTCCGTGCTCACCGGGACACCCGCTGCCACGGGCTTGGGAGCCTCCGCCGGCTTCTTCGAGGGCTTGAAGTGCTTGCCGAGCGGCTGGTCATCTATGTTGACGTTCTCGTCCAGCATGGCAGAGGCGTTGAATCCGGCGCTATGCGCCGGCTTGTTCGTGATGAACGGCAGGTCTAGGTCAACCTTCTCCTTGTCCTTCTTCTCGGGCTTTTTCTCGGATTTCTTCTCGGCTTTCTTTTCGGGCTTGTCCTTTTTCTCGGACTTGTCCTTGTCCTTCTTGCCGCTCTTGTCCTTTTCCTTGCCCTTCTTGCCCGACTTCTTGTCTGCAGGTTCCTCGGCTTTCTCCTCCGAGCTTGCAGCACCCGGCAGGTCCTCGACCTCGGACCCTGTCGAGAGCAGTTCGATGTCGGCCTCTTCCAACGCCTCGGGCTGCTCGTCTTCCTGCAACGAAGCAGGTTCAAGTTCAAATGTGGGTTCAGAATCAGAAACCGGTTCAGATTCAAGTTCAAGTTCAGATTCGACCTCTTGCTCAGGCTCAGGCTCCGGTTCTGGTTCAAGAACACGCTTGGGCTCCTGCTTCGATTCCAAGGGCAGCGGAGCGACGCGCTTCACGCCCTGCATCGGATGGTCGATGCACCAGGTCTGCATGCTGAACTCCTCGTCACACGGACACATGTCCTTGTCACGGCTTTCGGCGACCATCTTGTATTCGCCATTAGCCTCGAGCGTGCGGGCCTTGACGTTGTCCTCGAAGATCTTGTCGAGGAAGAGCATGATTGCCTCGCGGGCACGATGCGTGGTGATGGGCACAGCAACCTCGACGCGATGCACGAGGTTGCGCGTCATGAGATCGGCCGAGCCGACATACATGCGCATGTCGTCGCCTTCACCGAAGACGAAGATGCGACTGTGCTCGAGGAACTGGCCGACGATGCTACGCACGTGCACGTTCTCGGTCTTGCCTTCGATGCCGGGCACCATGCAGCAGATGCCGCGAATGTTCATGCGCACCTGCACGCCCGCCTGCGACGCCTTGGCCAGGCGGTCGATGATATCGCGCTCGGTAAGCGAGTTGCACTTGAGCGTGATGCGTCCGGCGGGACCCTTGGCGATCTCGCGGTCGATGAGCTTGAGGATGGTGCGCTTGATGGCCACCGGGGCGACGAGCAACCTGCGATAGTAGCCGTTCAGGTTGCCGATGAGCATGTTCTGGAAGAACGTGACGGCATCGCGGCCGATTTCGGCATCGGAGGTCATGAGGCTCAGGTCGGTGTAGAGGCGCGCCGTCTTCTCGTTGTAATTGCCCGTGCCTATCTGCGTGATGTAGGTTACGCCATCAGCGGAGCGCTTGGTGATCAGGCATACCTTGGAGTGGCACTTGTAGTTTTCCATGCCGTAGATGATGTTGCATCCGGCCTCCTCGAGGCGTCCCGACCAGTCGATGTTGTTCGCCTCGTCAAAACGCGCACGCAGCTCCATGAGGACGGTGACTTCCTTGCCGTTTTCGGCCGCCTCGGCAAGGTGTTGCGCCACGCGCGACTCGCTCGCCAGACGATACACCGTAATCTTGATGGAGAGCACGTCCGGATCGATAGCCGCCTCTTGCAACATGCGCAGGAAGGGATCGATGGAATCGTAGGGGAAGAACAGGAGGCGATCGCGCTCTTCGACCTGCGCTATGATCGAGCGGCCAAGATCGAACTCAGCCGACGCGCGCGGCACGAAGGGCGCGTAGCTGAGCTTGCCCCTCTTGTCGGCATCGACACGACGCTCCAGGCCAAAGACCCAGTCGAGGTTGATGGGGGCGCTGTACGTGTACATCTGGTTCTTCGTGAGCTTGAGACGCTTGAGCAAACCGGCGAGAAGCAGCTTCTCCGGCTTGCCCTCGACCTCGAGGCGCACGGGGTTGAGGCGGTTGCGCTTCTTGAGCAGACGCGACACATGCAGACGATAATCGCCCTCGTCATCGGCGAACTTCTCCTCGTCGAAGCTGATGTCGGCATTGCGCGTGACCGAGACGATGCACGGCTCGGATGTCTCGTAGATGTCGAAGATCTTCTTGACATGATGGGCGATGAGCTTCTCGGCACGCACGAAGTGAAGCGGTTCTTCCGGATCGCAGATGATGGGCGCGATGTTCTCCGGAACGGGCACGATGCCAAGATGCTGACTGCCATCCTCCTCGCTCAGCAGCGTCGCGATGTAGAGCTCCTTGTTGCGCAGGTGCGGGAACGGATGACGCTCGTCGACGACCTGCGGCGAGAGCACGGGACGTATGTACTCGCGATAATAATCGCGGGCGAAACGACGCTCCTTCTTGGAGAGATTGTCGAGGTCGAGCTCCTTGAACCCATAGGGCTCGAGATCGGCAACGACTTGGGCGTAAATCTCGTCGCGCTCCTCGACGAGCGGCCTCACGGCAGCGAAGACGGCTTCGAGCTGCTCGCGCGGCGTCATGTTGGTCTTATTCTCGCGAATATCGGGCGCGATGATGGAAAGGTCCATGAGACTGCCGACGCGTACCATGAAGAACTCGTCGAGATTCGTGCAGAAGATGCTGATGAATTTCAGACGTTCGAAAAGGGGCACGCTCGGGTCGAGTGCCTCCTCGAGAACGCGGCGGTCGAACTGCAGCCAGGACAGTTCGCGATTTTGCGTGTACGAGTAATCGAGTTCCTTGCGCTTGGCAGGCGCCTCCTCGAGACCTTCCTCGGGATTGCCATCCTGCACGACTTCGACTTCGGGCTCCTCCGAACTCTCGATGTCTTCTATGGTCTCGATGACCGCTTCTTCTGGAGTGACAACCTCGCCGATTTCTTCGAACTTTTCAGATGCATTCTCGGACATGGTCTCTTGCATGCCAACTCCCCTCTCATCAGCCTAGCCTTTTGATATTACTACATTGCCGAGAAGTATCCGAGCAGTTCGGCAACACCCCAAATGGCCACGAGATGCGCAGGGTAGTAGATATAGAAGAGATACTTGAGATGCCAGGTGCCGCGTTTGCCGTTATAGCTGGCCAGAGGCACAATCGCGAGAAGTGAGAACCATTGGATGCCACCGAGCCAATCGTTCATCTGCACGCAAACCAGGATGATGCCAAGGCATGCGAACGCGAGCATGGTTCGCAGGCGCTTCTTGTCAAGCGCCTTTTTGAAAAAAATGCGCGGCATATAGCAAAAGACGGGAAGCATGATTCCCCAGAAGCCGTAATCGACCGAGAAATCGGTTCCGGCGAGGAGGACGGGCAAGACGAGCGCCACGAAGGCATCAAGCGCAAGTGCGCCGACGACTGCCAGGGCCCCTGCAAGGTCCCTGCGATCATCGGCGAGTTGGACGGCGTAGATCGTGATGATGGCGAGCACGAAGCTCGTAAGTATGCTCTGCTCGAGGCTGCCCATCGCGAGAAAGAACCCAATCTGGCATACGAAGCCGAGCGCGAAGATGCCCCCGAGGTAACGTTTCTTGCTATGCGTATAGAAGCAACCCTCGGCGATCATGTACGCAAAAATGGGATACGTGAGACGGCCGATGATCCGCAAGATCAGGTATTGGGGCAGCAGAACGACGCCGATATGGTCAATCGTCATCGTTATCAAGGCGAGTATTTTAAGCTGGTTTCCCGTCATCACGAAGGGTATTCTATCGTTTCGGGTGACGGGGGGCGGGGGTAATGTCACCTGGAACAGGTGACATTA